>CAOJSG010000093.1 GCA_948442615.1 uncultured Alistipes sp. | reverse complement strand
CGCCCGCTGACCGCCCGCTGACCGCCCGCTGACCGCCCGCTGACCGCCAAAGTCGGTCGCAATCGATCGGAGCAGCCCCCGCCTGGCTACAAGCACCGGAACACACCACCCGATCGTCGCACCTCAGAACAGACTCAACCGCTCCGGGAACCCGTCCCGACCGTCGCATCACAGGACGCAACCGACAACCCGAAACACCCGGCCAGTCATTCGCACCTCCGGGCACAACCGGCAGCAGGAACACCCCACCCGATCGTCGCACCTCAGAACAGACTCAAACGCTCCGGGAACCTGTCCGAACACACCGGATCCCGTGCACACGTCTCCGACAGATGAAACAACGACACGACTGATGCGGGACCGACCCGAGCCGGACCCGTTCGAAAAAGCGGTGAATGCTAATGACGGAAGACGGTCTTCACGATGATGTTCGTAGCTCCCTGATGACGCGTCGTGTAATCCTTGGCGATGCGCGCCGTCCGCGCGCGGAAATCCTCGTCATCGCGCAACGGAGCGAACCAATTGCGCAACGCTTCGTAGTCGCACACCGAACGCGCCGCCTCGAGCATCACCAGGTCGCGCGCCTCCTTGAATTTCGCGTAATTGGGCCCGAAAGCGATCGGAAGACCGAACGTAGCGGCCTCCAGCGTATTGTGGATCCCCACGCCGAATCCACCGCCGATATAGGCCCAATCGGCATAGCCGTAGACCGACGAGAGCATCCCCACCGTATCGAGGATCAGCAGCTGCGTCGTGCCGAAATCGGTCTCGGGCGTACACTGCGTATAACGGACCGCGCCGCCGCGGACCTCGGCGATCAATCGTCCGATCCGCGCCTCGTCCATCTCGTGCGGCGCGACGACGAACTTCACATCCGGATTGTCGTTCATGAGACGGATGAGCAGCTCCTCGTCCGGCCCCCAGGTCGACCCCGCCACCAACAGACGCCCGCCGCTCCGGAAGCGATCGACCGTATCGATCCGTTTGGCGGCCGCCGCGATCTGCGCCACGCGGTCGAACCGCGTATCCCCGGCCACGATCACGTTGTCGAAGCCCAGCTCGGCAAGCAGTTTTTTCGACTCTTCGTTCTGCACGAAAAGCACCTCGAAACTCTCGAGCGCCTGACGCCACATCGACCCGTAGGAGCGGAAAAAGATCGAATTGCGCCGGAAGATCGCCGAGACGATATAGGTGCGGACCGAACGCCGGCGCAGCTCCGCCAGCATGTTGATCCAGAATTCGTACTTGACGAAAATCGCGATCTCG
Source organism: uncultured Alistipes sp. (assembly GCA_948442615.1). Taxonomy (GTDB): domain Bacteria; phylum Bacteroidota; class Bacteroidia; order Bacteroidales; family Rikenellaceae; genus Alistipes. Next base: position 1,261 of record CAOJSG010000093.1, on the reverse strand, counting down.
GGATGGACGATGTCCAGGAACCGCCGCGCATTGCGCGGCGTATCGAGCGGAAGGTAGAAGATATAGTCCACCCCCTTGTAATTCTTGCGGATTTCGTAGCCCGAAGGCGAAAAGAAAGTGAGCAGAATCCGGTACTGCGGATATTCGCTGCGGATCCGCTCGATGATGGGGCGTCCCTGCTCGAACTCGCCGAGCGATGCCACATGCACCCATACGATCCGAGCCGCAGGATCGACGGCCTCGGCCATCCGTTCGAACAATCCTTTGCGCCCTTCCGACCAAAGTTTCGCTTTCCGGTACTTCGAAGCGACCAGGCGTATGGCCCAGCCGTAGCACATCAGTCCGAAATTATAGATCCACATCAGTGTTTGCAATTTGCGGGTTCGCTCCGTCCGCCCCCGACACACGCGACGGAATCCCGCGCGAGCGCCGCAATCCCGTCCCGACGCGCGGCGGCAGTCCGATCGGCCGACAGCGCGCCTCTCCGGCTCTCGTCCCGGAGATCGAAACGGCCCGAAATTCCGACTGGAAAAACGAAGCGTTTGCAAAGATAATGTTTTTTGCCGGAAAACCAAAATCTTACCAATGGCATTCCATGGCCCGCTCCACGAAGCGCACCTCGGCCGCGCCGTCATCCGCCATGTCGACCGCCGCGAGATCGAACTGCAGCTCCCCGCAGACGGGATGCCGCTCCAGATAGGCTTCGGCAGCACACCGCAGCGCACGGAACTTCCGGATCGTAATCGCGGCCTCGGGCGGCGTGAGTCCTCCGGCCCTGCGCGTCTTGACCTCCACGAAATGGAGCACGTCCTGCCGCCGGGCCACGATGTCGATCTCGTACCGCCCCGAGCGCCAGTTTCGGGCGCATATTTCGAATCCGTGCGTCCGAAGCCACTCCGCAGCGGCCGCCTCGCCGCGATCGCCCGTATTGCTGCTTCTCTCCTTCATTGTCGGCAAAACGAATCCGGATCCCACCCGCGTTTCGGCCGTGCGAACCGGCACGGCGCCCGACGCATCGGAGCGGCCGTCCGAAACCGCACGCCGCGCGCGGCCGGACCTCCGCCGCACCGGCCGCATCGACACGCTGTCGGCCGGACCTCGGCCGGACCGGATTCCATTCGCATGTAAAGATAACCCTTTTGTCGGATTTCAGGCGGATTCCGTACAAAAAAAAACGACTCGCAATGCTGCAAGTCGTCCTTTTCAAGTGGTACCACCAGGAATCGAACCGGGGACACAAGGATTTTCAGTCCTTTGCTCT
>CAOJSG010000092.1 GCA_948442615.1 uncultured Alistipes sp. | reverse complement strand
GTGCCGTGGAAGCCGTATTTGCGCACGCGGTATTTTTCGTAGTATTCGTAGGGCAGGGCGAACAGGTAGTTCACGGCCGGAATGGTCTGGTGGAACGAGGTGTCGAAGACGGTCACCTGCGCCACGCCGGGCAGCACCGTCTCGATGGCCTCGATGCCCTGGAGGCTGGCCGGGTTGTGCAGCGGGGCGATCTGGCAGAGCGACGCGATCTTCTGCTTCACGTCGTCGTCCACCAGGCAGCTCGCGGGGAAGAACTCGCCGCCGTGCGCCACGCGGTGGCCGACGGCCTTCACTTCGTCGAGCGATGCGATGACGCCGTGCGTCGGATCGGTCAGGGCCTGCATCACCAGCTCGATGCCCGTCGTGTGGTCGGGAATGGGGCGGTGCAGTTCGAACTTCTCCTTGCCCACGGGTTTGTGCGTGAGGTCGCCTTCGGGCAGGCCGATGCGTTCGACGAGGCCTTTGGCCAACAGTTTGCTCGATGCGGCCTCCATGTCGATCACCTGGTATTTGATCGACGACGAACCGCAGTTCAGGACTAAGATTACCATACTCGTTTCGTTTTTTTGAATTTTGCGTATTGTCGTATTTCGCGTATCTATCGTTTTGCGGCGAGGGTGCCGAACCACCATCCTGCGGCCGTGCAGGCCAGGCACACGGCGATGCTCAGCGCCGCATAGGCCGCAGCCGGGCCGTAGTTTCCTGCGCGCAGCAGCCGCAGCGTGTCGGCCGAGAAGGTCGAGAAGGTGGTGAATCCGCCGCAGAAGCCCACGGCCAGCAGTCGCACGGCCGGGGGCGGGAGCTCCGCACCCAGCACGACGCCGATCAGCAGCGATCCCGCGGCGTTGACCGCGAACGTGCCGAGCGGGAACCCGCACCAGACGGATTCCGCCAGCGCGATGCCCGAGAGGGCGTAGCGCAGCATGCTGCCGAGTGCTCCGCCGGCGGCTACGGCGATCAGTTCACGAATCATAAGCTAAATGTAGCGCATTTTTCACGAAAATGCAAATTTATGAAAAAAATGATTACGGATCGTCGGGCGGACGCAGTTTTCCTTCGGGCGCAGTCGGCCGCCGGAGCATGCGGCGCGCGGCCGGCAGGGTGCGGGGGCGGACGGTGCAGAAGAGTGCGGGGCGCGGGGCGGCCGGAGGTTTCTCCGAACGGCGGGGTGCGGCCGGCGGGTCAGGGTTCGTATTTGTAGCCGACGCCCTTGACGGTGACGATGTGGCTGTCGCCGATCTTCTGGCGCAGTTTGCGGATGTGCACGTCGATCGTGCGGTCGCCCACAACCACTTCGCTGCCCCAGATCTGCGAGTAGATCTCTTCGCGGGTGAAGAGCCGCCCGGGGGCGGAGTGGAGCAGCGCCAGCAGGGCGAACTCCTTGCGGGGCAGGGTCAGCTCGCGCCCGTCGAGCCGCGCCGTGTAGCGCACGGGATCGATCTCCAGCGGTGCGGGCCGATGCGATGCGGGGTCGCTGTCGATGCGTTTGAGCACGGCGTTCACGCGGCTGACGAGCAGCTTCATCTTGATGGGTTTCACCAGGTAGTCGTCGGCGCCCGCGCCGAACCCCTCGAGCTGCTGCTCCTCCTCGCCCAGCGCCGAGAGGAAGATGATCATCGTGTCGCGCAGCGCCGGATTCTCGCGCAGGGCATGGCAGGTCTGCATGCCGTCCATCACGGGCATCAGCCGGTCGAGCAGGATCAGGTGGGGCCGTATCTCGGCCGCGATGCGCAGGGCCTCCCGCCCGTTCTGGGCGGTGTGGACCTCGTAGCCTTCGCGTACGAGATTGTACTTCACGAATTCGAGGATGTCGGCCTCGTCGTCGACCAGCAGGATGCGGTGGCTCATGGGGATGGTTCGGTTTCGGCGTGTCGCGGATTCTTCGTGCGAAGATAGCAAATTTCCGGACAAAACATGCGGCGGCCCGGGAAAAATGGTTATATTTGCGAGATTTATATACCTTTCGCACCTGCGAAACTAAAACGAGAACCGAAGATGGCTACTGAAAATCCCAATCCGTCTGCTCCCGAGGAGCGTGTCAGCCCCGTGGCTGAGGATGTGCTGAATCCCGTTGTCGAATCCGCTGCGGCGGAGAACGAATCCGCGTCCGCCGCCGGGCCTGCGGACATGCCGGCCGAAACGCCGTCCGCCGATGCCGCCGCGGCCGAACCCGCCGCTGCCGCGGACGAGACGCCGGTCGCCGCCGGGTCGGACGAGGAGCCGGTGACGTGCGTGGATTTCGCGGACGAGGAGGCGGCGCTGGCCGTGCAGGCGGCCGGTCTGGAGCTGGGCGAAGAGATGCCCGAGGAGGCGGAGGCCACCCAGGAACAGGCGGCTTCGGTGCAGAATGCCTACGACGGCAAGAGCAAGTCCGAACTGACGGAGCTGTTCGCCCGGATGCTCGAGGAGCGTCCCGTGCAGTCGCTGCGCCGCGACGTGGAGGCGCTGAAGATCGCCTTCTACCGGCTGCATCGCGCCGAGAACGAGGCGGCCCGCCGGGCGTTCGTCGAGGCCGGAGGCGCTGCCGAGGAGTTCGTGCCCGCGGCGGACGATGCCGAGGCCCGTTTCAAGGATCTGTTCCGCGAGTACCGCCGCCGCCGCGACGAGTTCATCGCCGGCATCGAGGCCGAGAAGGAGCAGAACCTGCAGGTCAAGCTGGGGATCATCGAGGAGCTGAAGGAGCTGGTCGATTCGGACGAGACCATCAACCATACGTTCACCAAGTTCCGCGAGCTGCAGCAGCGCTGGAAGGAGACGGGGCTCGTGCCGCAGCAGCATGTCAAGGACCTGTGGGAGACCTACAATCTGCATGTCGA
>CAOJSG010000091.1 GCA_948442615.1 uncultured Alistipes sp. | reverse complement strand
CTTCTGGGTCATGATGCCCTGCATGCGCTGCAACTGTTCGCGCTTGTTGGCGATTTCGCGGGCCGAGCGGTCGTCGTCCATCACGTTGAACGTGTCGCCGGCCTGCGGGGCGCCGTTCAGACCCAGCACCTGCACAGGGGTCGACGGACCCGCCTCGGTCACTTTCTTGCCGTTCTCGTTGAACATCGCCTTCACGCGGCCCGTGTAGGTGCCCGAGAGCACCACGTCGCCGATGTGCAGCGTACCGCTCTGCACGAGGATCGTCGAGACGTAGCCGCGGCCCTTGTCCAGCGTCGATTCGATCACCGTACCCACGGCCTTCTTGTCGGGATTGGCCTTCAGTTCGAGCATTTCGGCCTCCAGCAGCACCTTCTCGAGCAGCTTGTCGAGGTTCAGGCCTTTCTTGGCCGAGATCTCCTGATCCTGGTATTTGCCGCCCCACGACTCGACCAGGTAGTTCATCTGCGCGAGCTGCTCCTTGATGTGGTCGGGGTTGGCGTTGGGCTTGTCGATCTTGTTGATGGCGAATACCATCGGCACGCCGGCGGCCTGCGCGTGGTTGATCGCCTCGACGGTCTGGGGCATCACGCTGTCGTCGGCCGCCACGATGATGATCGCCACGTCGGTCACGGCAGCACCGCGCGCACGCATGGCCGTGAAGGCCTCGTGGCCCGGCGTGTCGAGGAACGTGATCTTGCGGCCGTTCAGCTCGACGCTGTAAGCGCCGATATGCTGCGTGATACCGCCGGCCTCGCCTTCGATGACGTTGGTCTTGCGGATGTTGTCGAGCAGCGAGGTCTTGCCGTGGTCGACGTGGCCCATGACCGTCACGATCGGCGGACGCGCCACGAGATCCTCCTCCTTGTCTTCGCCCTCGTCGTTGATCGCCTCCTGGATCTCGACCGAGACGAATTCGATCTTGAACCCGAACTCTTCGGCCACCACGACCAGCGCTTCGGCATCGAGCCGCTGGTTGATCGACACCATCAGACCCAGGTTCATGCAGGCCGTGATGACTTCGGTCGGCGAAACGTTCATCATCGTGGCCAGCTCGCTGACCGTGACGAACTCGGTGACCTTGAGCGTCGAGCGCTCCTGCATCGAACGTTCGAACTCTTCGTTCATACGCTCGGCCGCAGCTTCGCGCTTGTCGCGGCGGTGCTTGGCGCCCGTGTTCTTGGCGCCTTTGGCCGTCAGGCGGGCCAGCGTATCCTTTACCTGCTTCGAAACCTCCTCGTCGCTCACTTCGCGGACGATCGGTTTGGGCTTGTTCTTCGTCTTGTTTCTGCGGCCTTCGCCGGGTTTGGGCTGGTTGGCCTGGCCGGGGCGTCCGCCGCCCTGCTGCGGGCCTGCGCCGGGACGTCCGCCCTGCTGTCCGCTCTTGGGCTGCGCGCGATTGACGTCGACCTTCTCCTTCGAGAGGCGCTTGCGCTTGTGCTTGCCGCCGGGAACGAAGCCCGACACGTCCATCGTGCCGAGCACCTGCGGTCCGGTCAGCGTCGCGATCTCCGGACGGAAGATGTTGTCTTTAGGCTTTTCCTGGCGTGCGGGAGCCTCTGCGGCGGGAGTTTCCGCAGCAGGAGCCGAGGCCTGGGGCGCCGTCGCGGGTGCGGCGGCGGGTTTCTCGGGCGCTGCCGGTGCCGCCTGCGGCTCGGCTTTCGGCCGGGGCTGTTCGGACACGACCGGCTCGGTTGCCGGTTTCGCTTCGGGCACGGGTTTCGCTTCGGGCTCGGAAACCGCCGGAGCGGCGGGTTTCACCTCGGGCGCAGGGGCGGGCGCCGGCTCGGCTGCCGGCCGCGGCGCTTCGGCCTGGGGACGCGGAGCGGCCGCCTTCGGCTTGGCTCCGAGATCGATCTTGCCGAGGAATTTCGGCTGCTGGATCTCGTCCTTGACGTTGATGACGTTGCTTTTGATCACGACCTCTTTCTCCTCCTCGCGCTCCGGCTTTTTGGCCTTTTCGATGGTTACGGTCGTTTGCTTCAGGGAGATGCGCTCGCGGATCGAGTCGCGTGCCCCGGCTGCGGCACGGTTCGCCCCGAACTCCTTCTCCAGAATGGCATACGTGTCGGCGGTCACCGGCGTGTTGGGCGACCCGTCGCTCTTGATGCCCTTCTTCTGCAGGAAGTCCGTGATGGTGTTCAGTCCCACGTTGAACTCCTTCGCAACCTGAATGAGCCTTAATTTCTTTTCGTTACCCATATGTTATCTCTGCTCTTGTTTGCTTGGTTGATTACTCTTCGAACTCGGCCTTCAGGATCGCTACGACCTTCTGCGCCTGCTCCAGTTCGAGGTCGGCGCGCGTGGCGATCTCCTCGATGGGGAGTTCCAGCACGCTCTTGGCCGTATCGCAGCCGGCGGCTTTCAGGGCGTCGATGATCCAGCCGTCGATTTCGTCGGCGAATTCGGTCAGAGCCACGTCTTCCTCCTCCACCTCGCGGTATACGTCGATGTCGTAGCCCGTGAGCATCTTCGACAGCCGGATGTTCAGACCGCCCTTGCCGATCGCGAGCGACACCTGGTCGGGCTTCAGATAGACCGACGCGGTCATCTTCTCCTCGTCGATGGTGATCGACGAGATCTTGGCCGGGTTCAGCGAACGCTGGATCATCAGCTGCGGGTTGGTGGTGTAGTTCACCACGTCGATGTTCTCGTTGCGCAGCTCCTTGACGATGCCGTAGATGCGCGAGCCCTTCATGCCCACGCAGGCGCCCACCGGATCGATGCGGTCGTCGTACGACTCTACGGCCACCTTGGCCCGTTCGCCCGGGATGCGGACGATCTTCTTGATGGTGATCAGCCCGTCGAAGATCTCGGGAACCTCCTGCTCGAACAGCCGTTCGAGGAACTGCGGCGCCGTGCGCGACAGGATGATGCGCGGCTGGTTGTTGTTCATCTCCACCGACTTGACGATCGCCTTGATCGTGTCGCCCTTGCGGTAGAAGTCGTTGGGAATCTG
>CAOJSG010000090.1 GCA_948442615.1 uncultured Alistipes sp. | reverse complement strand
CTTGAGCTGCGACTTCTGGTCCTGGCACTGCACGACGATGCCCGTGGGGATGTGGGTCAGCCGGATGGCCGAATAGGTCGTGTTGACCGACTGGCCGCCCGGTCCCGAGGCGCAGAAGATATCCTTGCGGATGTCGTTCATCGAGATCTCCACGTCGAACTCCTCGGCTTCGGGCAGCACGGCCACCGACGCGGCCGACGTGTGCACGCGTCCCTGCGTCTCGGTCTGCGGCACGCGCTGCACGCGGTGCACGCCCGATTCGTATTTCAGCGTGCCGTAGACGTTCTGCCCCGTCACCTTGAGCACCACCTCCTTGTAGCCGCCCGCCGCACCGTCCGAGAACGAGGTGATCTCGTAGCGCCAGCCCTTCGTCTCGATGTATTTGGTGTACATGCGCAGCAGGTCGCCGGCGAAGATGGCCGCTTCGTCGCCGCCCGTGCCGCCGCGGATCTCCATGATGGCGTTCTTGGCGTCCTGGGGGTCCTTGGGGATGAGCAGCAGCTTGATCTCCTCCTCCATGCGCCCGATGGCCGGCTCCAGCTCGGCGATCTCCTCGCGGGCCATCTCGCGCATCTCCTCGTCCTTGTCGTTGGCCAGGATGTCCTTGGCTTCGGCCAGGTTGGCGAGGGCCGTGCGGAAACGCTCCGAAGTCTCGATGATCGGCTCGAGCTCCTTGTACTCCTTGGTGAGCTGGATGAACTGCTTGACGTCGCCGATCACCTCGGGGTCGGTGAGCTTCTGCCCTGTCTCTTCGTACTTGAGTTTCAGACCGTCGAGGCGGTCGAGTATGGTGTTGTCTGCCATGAGAAATGCGTATCCTTGTGATTTGCTGCAAAGATACGCATTTTTCCGTGTAAAATTCAAATCCCGCTCCGGTTTTCCGGGGCGGACCGGCCGGTCAGCGATTGATCGAAATGGATTCGATGACGGCGTCCGGCTGGAAATCGTCGCCCGTGACGTCGAGGATCTTGCCGGACATAAAGTTTTGTCCGAAAAGTTTTTTCTGGCCCTTTTTCGAAAATCCGGTTTTTCCGTCCTGATATTGGAAATGGAGTTGTACGGGGCTTTCGTCTATTTTCAGTTCGCAGTAGAATTCGCAGCTTTCGTAAACTCCGTATACATGGCATTTGACGCCTGCGGCCAACGCGTCGGCCACGGTCATGCCCGGATGGATGCCCTTGTAGCCGATGCGGGGCGATACGGCTGCAAGATAGTAAATCTTCGTGGTGCCATCCGAGAGTGCGGTCTTGAACATCGTCTCGCCGTTGAGCTGGAACAGATAGGTGTCGAAGGCCGGGATAACCTCGTCATCCAGAAGGTCGTACGACTCGTCGGTGTGTTCGATCTCGATGGCGTCGTACCATCCTTCGGCCTGCGGGGGAACCTCGCCGATCTGCATGCCGAGCCGTACGGGGCCGATGCCTTCGGGATCCAGCTCGCCGGGTCGCTGCGCTCCGCCGCATGCGGCGAGCGCGAATGCCGTGACAATGGCTGTCAGTGCGTAAAGTTTGTTTTTCATGGTTTTGGGTATGTTTGGGGGTTGTGGATCCGTATCCAGTCCAGCACGGCCTCCTGCCACTGCGCTTTATAGGGGAACGCCTCCTGGAAATTCCAGCCGTGGCCACCCGAGGGGAAGATGTGCATCGAGGCGGGGATTCCGTGTGCTTTCAGAGCGTCGTAGTAGCGGATGCCGTTTGCGGGCGGCACCGCGCGGTCGTCGTCGGAGAGCAGCAGCAGCGTCGGCGGCGTGCCGTCCGCGACGCGGTGCTCGAGCGAGTAGTGCGCGGTCCGCTCGGACGTGCGCTCCCGGCCCAGCAGGTTGTCGAACGACCCCTTGTGGCAGGCGTCCGGTTCGCCCGTGACGACCGGGTAGAAGAGGATGGCGAAAGCCGGCTTCGTCGCGGACAGCGTAGAGGCCATGGCCGCCAGGTGGCCTCCGGCCGAGAAGCCTATGATGCCCACCCGGTCGGCGGTGAATCCCGTGGCGCCCGCTTCGAGCCCCGTCATGATGCGCAGCGCGCGTTCGACATCCTCGAGCGGCACTTCGGGGTGCCCGTTCGGCAGCCGGTATTTCAGCGCGGCGGCGGTGATGCCGTGCGCCGCGAGCCATTTCGCGGTTTCGAACCCCTTCTGCCGGAGCGTCACTCGGCCGTAGCCGCCGCCCGGGCAGATCACCACGGCCTGACCCGTGTCCTTGGCCGGATCGGCCGGGAAGACGTAGAGCACGGCTTCCGAGGTGTTCTTCAAGGTCCCGTTCGCCGATTCGGTTTCGGGCGCGTCGATGCCGTTGCTGTGCGGCGCCGACGCGTTGTCCCAGATCTTCAGCGCGTAGGGCTCCCCGGGTTCCCGGGCAGGGGCCGCACCGGGGAGAAGCGCCCAGGCGGCAAGGAGAATGAGAATGCGTTTCATCGTAGGCGGAGCGATCGGTTTATGAGGTGCGGCGGCCGGTGCGGGGTGTACGATTACGACGACCGCGCCCGGGCGTACTGCAGCCGGCAGCCGCCCTGGCCTGGGAGGCTGTTCGTGCCTCCCAGGCCAGGCATTTCGGTGGCGGCGGATCAGATGACGATGTTGATGATCTTGCCCGGCACGACGATCACCTTTTTCGGCGCCTTGCCGTCGAGCCATTTCTGCGCTTCGGGCTCGTTCACGATGGCGGCCTGGATCTCGGCCGGAGTCATGGTCGTGGCGTACTCCTTTTTGAAGCGCAGCTTGCCGTTGACCGATACGGGGTACTCGAACGACGTTTCGGCCAGGTAGCGCTCCTCGCAGACGGGGTAGGAGGCGTCGCAGACGCTGCCGGCGTGGCCCAACGTCTCCCACAGCTCCTCGGCGATGTGCGGCGCGAAGGGGGCGATCAGCACTACGAGCGGCTCCAGGACGGCCCGCTTCGAACAGTCGCCCAGCTCGTTGAGGCAGATCATGAAGGCGGCGACCGAGGTGTTGAACGAGAAGTTCTCG
>CAOJSG010000089.1 GCA_948442615.1 uncultured Alistipes sp. | reverse complement strand
AGGGCATCAACCCGACCTACTACACGCTGACCCCCAACAGCTGGTCGCCCGACAACCCGAACTGGTTCGAGACCCAGACCGTGGGATCGATCGGCGACGAATACGTATGGGAGAAATGGAACAACGGCAGCGACCCCAACTCCGACCAGACGTTCTATTTCGACGCGCGACTGACGTACAACCGTTCGTTCGGGCGCCACAATCTGAGCGGCCTGCTGATGTACATGATGCGCGAATTCCGCCCCGGCCGCGACGTGAGCAACGCCTCCCGTGAGCGTCTGCAGCGCAACCAGGGTCTGTCGGGCCGTGCGACCTACGACTACGACCAGCGCTACTTCGCGGAGTTCAACTTCGGTTACAACGGTACGGAGCGTCTGCCGAAGAACGGCCGTTTCGAGTTCTTCCCCGCGGTATCCGTCGGCTGGGTGCCGAGCAACGAACGCTTCTGGGAGCCCGTGAAGGACTATATCGACTATCTGAAGATCCGCGGTTCGTACGGTCTGGTCGGCAGCGACGGCTTCGACGACGCCAACGGCTCGCGCCACTTCGTATATTTCGACCAGGTGGTGATCAACGGCGGCGGCTGGTACGCCACCGGCCCGTCGATCGACAACTCCTTCTCGTTCGTCGGCCCGGCCGTCAACGGCTACGCCAGCAGCAACATCCACTGGGAGCGCGTGAAGAAGCTCGACGTCGGCTTCGACCTCTCGCTCTTCCGCCAGATCAACGTCACCTTCGACTACTTCCACGACAAGCGCGACCGAATCATGATGATGCGCGCCAACTGGCCCGAGATCTTCGGCTATTTCAACGCCGTGCCCTGGGGACAGGTCGGCAAGGCCGACAACCGCGGCTACGAGTTCAGCCTGGGCTGGAACCGCAACTTCGGCAGGGACTGGACGGTCGACCTGCGCTTCAACTTCACCTACACGCAGAACAAGTTCGTCGAGCGCGACGAGCCCAACTACACCTATCCGTGGCAGTACAAGCGCGGTCTGCCGATGGACGGGTTCCGCTGGGACGGCTACATCGCCGAGGGTCTGTTCTCGAGCGAGGAGGAGATCGCCAACAGCCCGACGCAGCTGCTCGGCAGCGCACCGCGCGTGGGCGACATCAAGTACCGCGACCTGAACGGCGACGGCGTGATCACCTCCGACGACATGACGCTCATCTCCGAATACGGAACTTCGCCGAGAATACAGTACGGTATCGGCCTCAACCTGCGCTGGCGCAAATGGGAGCTGGGCCTGTTCATGAACGGCTCGGGCAACCGGACCATCATGTGCGGCAACAGCGTGACCCCGTTCGGCGAGAAGAACAACAACATCATGCAGTTCATCGCCGACAACCGCTGGTCGGAAGCCAATCCCGACCCCCGCGCGACCTATCCGCGTCTGGGCATCTCGCATGCCGACGTGGCCAACAATACGGTGCTGAGCTCCTACTGGCTGCGCAACGGCCGCTTCATCCGTCTGAAAACGGTCGAACTCGGCTACAACTTCAAGTACGGCCGCGTGTACGTCAACGGCGACAACCTGGCCGTGTGGAGTCCGTTCGACTTGTGGGATCCCGAGCTGAACTGGAATACCTACCCGTTGCAGCGAACCGTAACACTCGGCTTGCAGTTGAAATTCTAAACCGTAAAACACGACTGACATCATGAAATCTATCATAAAATCAATATTCGCGGCAACCGCGCTCCTGACGGGCTTTTCGGCGTGCGACTATCTCGACGTGGCGCCGGCCAAGCAGCCTACGTTCGAAGATGCCATGAAAGACAAGGCGCATGTCGAAGGGTGGATCTACTCCTGCTACAAGACGGTCGGCACGACCGCCCCGGGCAACCGGCGCAACGAGGAGACCGCCGCCGACGAGTTCGTCGTGCCCAAGGCCTGGGTAGGCAGCTACTTCGGCAACATCGCCAACGCGACCATCAGCCCCACGACGAACCAGCGCCAGCGCTGGCGCGAGCTGTACGGCACGATCGGCCACGCGCACCTGTTCCTGCGCGAGCTCGAACGCCAGAACCCCTCGTTCCTGACCGAACGCGAGAAAGAGCTCTACCGCGCGCACGCCAACTTCATCAAGGCGTTCAACTACTACAAGCTGCTCTTCTGGTACGGTCCCGTGCCCATCGTCAACGAGTACGTGGGCTCCGACACCCCGATGACCAGCTTCCCCGGCCGTTCGCACTTCGACTATTGCGTGGACTACATCGTGGATCTTCTCGACAAGGCCGCCGCATGCGAGTACATGCCCGAAGGCTACGAGATGAACGAGACCTACGGCCGCGCCAACAAGACCGTGTGCGCCGCGCTCAAGGCCCGGGTGCTGCTCTATGCGGCATCGCCCCTGTGGAACGGCCAGTTCCCCTATTCCGAGTGGCGCAACACGACGTTCGAGACTCCGGGCTACGGCAAGGAGCTCGTCAGCCACTCGTTCGACATCGAGAAGTGGAAGCGCGCCAAGAAGGCCTGCGAGGAGGCCATCGAAATCGCGACGCGCAACGGCCGGAGCCTGCTCGACATCGAGGACGCCAAGACCATGGCCAAGAACAACCTGCTGCCCGAAGGACAGCAGACGGGCTGCTGGATTCCCGGCATCGACGTCTCGACCGAGGAGGGAGAGGAGTTCGCCTATCGCGTGATGCTCATGCGCTATGTCAACGCCTCGAACGAGATGGACGGTAACCACGAGATGATCTTCACGGCCAACGACCGCGGGCTCGAAAACTACGGCAACGGCACCTACGAGAATGTCATCTCGGCCCTGCCGCGACGCATCATCCAGGCCAACGGCGGCGGCTGGCGCGAGGGTTACAGCGGCGTCTGCCCCACGCTGAATGCCGTCGAGGCGTTCTACACCAAGAACGGCAAGCTGCCGAAGAACGATCCCGCGTTCGCGCCCGAAAGCGAGTGGCTCGTATCGGCCGGCATATCGAAGGGCGACGAGGCGCGCCCCGAGATCATCAACCTCAACGTGAACCGCGAGCCGCGTTTCTACGCATGGATCAACTTCGACGGCTGCGACATCGGCCCGCGCATCGTCAACGGCCAGCCGCTGCGTCTGAACCTGCGCAGCGCCGAGCAGTCGGGATATACGACCTCGGCCGGCAACAACCTCTGCCAGACCGGCTATCTGTGCAACAAATGGCTGGCGCCGAAAGCCGAGTGGACCGGCAACTCGCAGGATCTGCCCAACTTCCTGTGGTCGGTGATCCGCATGGCCGAGCTCTACCTCAATCTGGCCGAGTGCAGCGCCGAACTCTACATGCACGGCGATGGCTCCGAACTGGCCAACGCGCTCGAAAACGTGAACGTCATCCGCCGCAGAGCCGGCATTCCGGAGCTTACGGCCGAGGACTGCACCGGCGACATGTCGATTCGCGACTGGGTGCGCGCCGAGCGCCGCAACGAGCTCTTCATGGAGGGACACCGCTTCTACGATCTGCGCCGCTGGGTCGTGGCCGACAAATATCTGGCCGCCGGCGTCCGCGAGGGTCTCAATTCGTTCGTAGGCAAGGTGGTGAATCCGTCGATCGAGGAGTTCAACCGCCGCGTGAAGGTCGACGGCGATTACGCCTGGGACAATCGGCTCTATCTGCTGCCGGTCGACGGCGACGACATCTACAAGAACCCGCAGATGGTACAGGCTCC
>CAOJSG010000088.1 GCA_948442615.1 uncultured Alistipes sp. | reverse complement strand
GACCCCATGATTAACAGTCATGTGCTCTAACCAACTGAGCTATTCAGGCTTCAACCGTTTACCGGTTTCGGAGTGCAAATATATGGCAAATTTCCATTCCTGCAAAATTTTTCACGGAATTTTTCATAAAAAATATAACTTTGCAGTGCATTCATCTCTGGAAAACCTATGTCCGTGAAACGATTCGTGCTTTTTATCGCGCTGATTGCGTGCGCTTTGACTGCTTCCGCACAGGACGAACTGACCTTCGAGCCCGACACGTGGAATTTCGGCGCCATCCGCGAGTCCGACGGCAAGGTCTCGCACGTCTTCACCGGAACCAACCGCACGGACCGGCCGATCGTGATCCTCGATGTCATCACCTCATGCGGATGTACGGCCCCGGCGTTCTCGAAAAAACCGATCCTCCCCGGCCGGACGACCGAGATCCGCGTGACCTACGATCCGACCGACCGGCCCGGCGCCTTCACCAAGCGGCTGACGGTCTACTCCTCCGACCGGCGCAAGATCGCCCAGCTCACCGTCGCGGGCGAAGTGCTGCCGCGCGAGAAGAGCACGGAAGAGCTCTATCCCGTGGATGCCGGCGGCGGCCTGCGCCTGACGGCTACGACGCTGCCGTTCTCCTATGTATATATCGGGCGCCGCGCGCAGTCGGCCGTCGGCTATGCGAACGTCTCGTCGCGCACGCTGATGTTCGAACTGCGGGGTGCGGAGCCCGGCGGACCGCTCGAGGTGCACGCCCCGCGGACGATCGCACCCGGCGAACGGGGCGAGATCGACCTGGGGTTCTTCGTCCCGGCCGACCGACCCCGCTACGGGACGCTGAAAGCGGCGCTGACGCCCGTAATCGACGGGCGGGCCTCGGAGGTGCGCCTGTTCGTGCACGGGATCGCCGTGGACGCTCCGCCCGCCGCGGGAGCGAATAGTCCGGTCCCGGAGCTCCGAATCCCGAAAAATATCGTTAAATTTGGCCCGGTGAAACGGACGGACGCCGGACAGCGCCGGTCGCTGACCCTCACGAACGGGGGCACGGCCCCGCTCACAGTGCGGACCGTGGAGCTGCCGGCCGGGATCGGTTGCTCGCTGCGCGGCGGCGAACGGATCGCGCCGGGGGCCGACGCGACGATGGAGCTGACGCTCGATCCGTCGGACCGCGATTTCGGGCCGATGTCCGTGCACCTGCTACTGATTACCGACGATCCGGCGCGGCCGATGCGGAGAATCCGCGTCACGGCCGTCGTCGAAGAGTGACTTACTAACACGAACGCAATGTATCCCATCCTCGAAAAACGCTGCCTGGCCGAGAATATCTGGCTGATGAAGGTCCGTGCGCCGCGCGTGGCCCGCTCGGCCCTGCCGGGGCAGTTCGTCATCGTCCGCGCCGACGAGCGGGGCGAACGCATCCCGCTGACCGTCGCCGACTACGATCCGGCCGAAGAGAGCGTGACCATCGTCATCCAGACCATCGGCGTCTCGACCCGCAAGATCTGCGCGCTGCAGCCCGGCGAATCGCTCGCCGACTTCGCGGGGCCGTTGGGCCGTCCTTCGGAGTTCGTCGGCGAGCCGCTCGAGCGGCTGCGCGGCAAGCGCTTCCTCTTCGTGGCGGGGGGCGTCGGCACGGCCCCGGTCTATCCGCAGGTCAAGTGGCTGCACGATCGCGGTGTGGCGGCCGACGTGGTGATCGGCGCCAAGACGCGCGACATGCTGATCTGCACCGACGAGATGCGCGCCGTGGCCGACCGCCTCTACATCGCCACCGACGACGGCAGCGCAGGCTACAAGGGGCTGGTCACGGGGCTGATCGGCGAACTGATCGAACGGGGCGAGCGCTACGACGTGTGCGTGGCCATCGGCCCGATGATCATGATGAAGTTCGTGGCGCTCACGACGCGGAAATACGCCCTTCCGACGATCGTCTCGCTCAATGCGCTGATGGTCGACGGCACGGGCATGTGCGGCGCCTGCCGCGTGACGGTGGGCGGAAAGACCCGCTTCACCTGCGTCGACGGGCCCGAGTTCGATGCCCACGAGGTCGATTTCGACGAGGCGATGCGCCGCCAAGGCATGTACCGCACCTACGAACAGCGGGCCGCGGCGATCGCCGCGGAGCGCGAAGCCGGCCACCGCTGCCGGATCGGCCTGGACAAATAGAACGGGCGGACGCCGGCCCCGATGCCGCATGCGGCCCCGTCCGTCAATAACCCTTCGACTTAAAAAAATGGCGAACAGAATACCGCGCGTGCCGGTGCGCGAACAGGAACCGGCCATCCGGGCGACCAATTTCGAGGAGGTCTGCCTCGGCTACGATCTCGGCGAAGCGATCCGCGAAGCGTCGCGCTGCCTCGATTGCAAGAATCCGCGCTGCGTGGCGGCCTGCCCCGTGCACATCCGCATCCCCGACTTCATCCGCGAGGTCGCGGCCGGCAATCCGCAGGGGGCGGCCGGGATCATCGCCCGGGACAGCTCGCTCCCCTCGATCTGCGGCCGCGTGTGCCCGCAGGAGACGCAGTGCGAAGGCTCGTGCGTGCTGGGCATCAAGGGCGAGCCGGTGGCGATCGGCAAGCTCGAGCGGTTCGTGGGCGACTGGAAACTCGACCACGGCGCCGCGACGGCCGCCGCAGCGCCGCGCAACGGCGGCCGCGTGGCCGTCGTGGGCAGCGGTCCGGCCGGCCTGGCCTGCGCGAGCGACCTGGCCCGCATGGGCTACGGGGTCAAGATCTTCGAGGCGCTGCACAAGGTGGGCGGCGTGCTGGTCTACGGCATCCCCGAGTTCCGCCTGCCGAAAGAGCGGATCGTGGCGCGCGAAATCGCCGAGGTGCAGCGGCTGGGCGTGGAGATCGAAACCGACGTGGTCGTGGGGCGCACGGTGACGGTCGACGCGCTGCTCGACGAGGAGGGCTTCGACGCCGTGTTCATCGGTTCGGGTGCCGGACTGCCGCGCTTCATGGGCATTCCGGGCGAGAACCTCAACGGCGTGGTCTCGGCCAACGAGTTCCTCACGCGGGCCAATCTGATGCGTGCCTACGACGACGCCTACGACACGCCCATCCACACGGGCCGTCGCGTCGCGGTGGTGGGCGGCGGCAACGTGGCGATGGATGCCGTGCGCACGGCCCGGCGGCTGGGCGCCGAGGCGACGATCGTCTACCGCCGCTCGGAAAAGGAGCTGCCCGCCCGCGCCGAGGAGGTGCATCACGCCCGCGAGGAGGGGATCGAATTCCGCATGCTGACCAATCCCGTCGAGGTGCTGGGCACGGACGACGGCTGGGTCCGGGGGCTGCGCTGCGTCGAGATGGAGCTGGGCGAGCCCGATCCGAGCGGCCGCCGGTCGCCGGTCGTGAAGCCGGGATCGGAGTTCGAGATCGCCTGCGACGTGGTCGTCATGGCGCTCGGCACCTCGCCCAATCCGCTGTTGGCCGCGACGACCGAAGGGCTCGCCACCGACCGTCGCGGCTGCCTGACGGCCGACGAACAGGGTGCCACGACGCGACCCGGCATCTTCGCGGGCGGCGACGCCGTTACGGGTGCCGCCACGGTGATCCTCGCCATGGGGGCCGGCCGCACCGCCGCCCGGGCGATCGACGAATACATCCGCTCCCGACGGTAAGCACACCGAGGGGCCGCACCTGCCGCACGGCAGGGCCTGCGTATGCGGGGCGCGGCTTTCGCGGTCCGTTCGGAAGGGAATTCCGCCGGAGAGGAGCTGCGTCCTCCGAAAAAACGTCTGCGAGAGGTGGCGATGCTCCGAATCTGGTAATACGGTCATACGCAGTTTGTTATGCGGCACATCCCCGCCCGACGATCCGGCAGGGCGGCGGAAAGACCGAATATTTCCGACCGAAAACGGCGGAGCGATTTGCAGGATTGAATTATTTGTGCTATATTTGCATCCGCAATTAGGGGAGCTTAGCTCAGCTGGTTCAGAGCGTCTGCCTTACAAGCAGAGGGTC
>CAOJSG010000087.1 GCA_948442615.1 uncultured Alistipes sp. | reverse complement strand
TCGGGCGTCCGTAGGTGGCGCTGCGGTTGTCGGGATCGGGGTCGTGGTTGATCGTGATCAGATTCACTTTCGGGCCGATGAACACGTCGTCGCCGATGACGATGCCGCCGCGGCCGAAGAAGGTGCAGCACTGCTGGATGAAACATCCCCGGCCGATAGCGACGGGCTTGCCGTAGTCGATATAGAGCGGCGGCAGTACGGTGGTGCTCCCGTCGAGCGGCTTGCCGAGGATGCGCCCCATGAATTCGTGCACCTCCTCGGGCGTGCGGTAACCCGTGTTCATCTCCGCGGCCGTCTTCATCGTGGCGAAGATGTCGGCGATCAGCTCTTCGTAACCTGCGTCATTGGGCGAAACCATTTCGCCGCTCAAATCCCTTGCGAAAATATCGTTTTCCATGATGTTTTTTCGCAAAGGTAAAGAGAAAGCCCCGCAGCGGCTTTGCTGCGAGGCTCAAATTGCTTTGCCGTGAGGCTCGCCGATATGCGGAACCGGTCTTTTCATGCCGCACGGCCTCGCCCGACAAAAAAAGGTCCTTCTGCGAAGGACCTCCGAGCGGGAAACGGGGGTCGAACCCGCGACCCTCAGCTTGGGAAGCTGATGCTCTACCACTGAGCTACTCCCGCGAAACGTTATGCAAAGATAACGCTTATTTTTCGAATTGCAAGACTTAGGCCAGCAATTTTTTCAGCGAAGCGAGATTCTTCGGGTTGCACAGCCGCTTGCCCTCCGGCGTATAGAGGTAGTCGATCCGCTCGCGGAAATGGGTCTCCACCTTGTTGCGCACGATCTTCATCGTGCTGTTCACCAATCCGTTCTGCTCGGTGAACGGCTCGTCGACGATGGCCAGTCCGGCCGGAAGCCACCGCTCGGGGAACTCGCCGGCGTGCCGTCCGCCCGCCCGATAGGCGTCGACCGCTTCGCCGATGATCTCCGCGGCGGCGGCCGCACGGGCCTCTTCGGGAATGCCGCGGGCGGTCAGCTCGCGGCGCAGCGCATCCCGGTTGGGCACGACGACGGCACCGGTGAAGGGGCTCTGGTTGTTGTAGATCAGGATCTGGTCGATGAAGGCCGACTGGTCCACGATCGCCTCCTCCATCCCCTCGGGGCTGTATTTCTCGCCGTCCGAAGCGATGAGCAGGCTCTTGAAGCGCCCCAGTACGTAGAGGAATTCGTCCTGCGAGACATAGCCCATGTCGCCCGTGTGGAGCCATCCGTCGCGCACGGTATCGGCCGTCGCTTCGGGGTTTTTCCAGTAGCCGGCCATCACGTTCTCGCCCCGGATGACGATTTCGCCCTTCGTCCCGCGGGGCACCTCGCGACCCGCGTCGTCGAGAATCTTCAGGTCGAGCGGAACGAGGATCTTGCCCGACGAGCCGAAGCGGTGCCAGCGGCGTTTGGGCGAGTTGGTCGAGATGACGGGCGTCGCCTCCGACAGCCCATAACCCTGGAACATCGGGATGCCGACGGCGTAGAAGAACCGCTGCAATTCGGCGTCGAGCAGCGCGCCTCCGCCGACGAAGAACTTCATCTCGCCGCCGAAGGCCTGCCTTACCTTGCGGAACAGCAGCAGGTCGAAGAGCGCCACGGCGGGCTTCAGCACGAAGCGCCAGCCCCGGCCCTTGCCGTAACCGTCCTGGTTGTAGGCGTAGGCCGTGCGCAGGGCCAGGCGGAAAAGCCGTTCGGCCGCGGGCCCTTTCGCGCGGATGGAGCTTTCGATGTTCTTGCGGAAGTTCTTGGCCAGGGCCGGCACCGAAAGCAAAAAGTGCGGCCGCACCTCGCGGATGTTGAGCGGAATGTTCTTCAGCGTCTCCATCGGCGTGGCGCCCACCTGCACCGTGGCCACCGTCGCGCCGCATGCGATCATGATGTAGAACCCCACGACGTGCGCGAAACAATGGTCCAGCGGCAGGATGATGAGCGTGCGGTACCACGACGGGATGTCGATGCGCGAGAGCGACTGCTCGACGTTGGCCGTGTAGTTGCGGTGCGTGAGCACCACTCCTTTCGGATCGGCCGTCGTACCCGACGTATAGGTGATCGTGGCGTAGTCGTCGTTGCGGATGGCGCGGCCGATGGACAGGAACGCTTCGCGGTGCGCCGCGAGGTGCTCGCGTCCGAGCCGGCGGAGCGTTCCGAGCGCCGTCTCCCCCGCTTCCAGCGCGATGTGCCCGAAAACGATGACATGCTCCAGGTCGGGAAGCTGCTCCCGGATGCGGCGGATCTTCGGCAGCTGGTATTTCGAGACGAAGATCGCCCGGACCTCGGCATGCCGCAGGCGGAAGAGCAGGTCGTTGGACTCTTCGAGCTTGATCGAGAGCGGCACGCTCACCGCGCCCGCATAGAGCAGGCCCAGCTCCGAAACGATCCAGTCGTTGCACCCTTCGGAGAGGATGGAGACCGTCTGTTTCGGCCGGATGCCGAGCGCCGCGAGGCCCGCGCCCGTCTCGAGCGCCAGCTCGCGCGTCTGCGCATAGGTCGTGGGCTCGAACGTGCCGCGGTGTTTCTCCAGCAGGAAAGTTTTGGCTCCGTAGCGTTCGACGGAGTGTTCGAAGAGGTCGATTATGGTCTTTTTCATCGCGAGGTCTCTTTATTCGTTCGGTTTCCGGCCGTCTGCGGCCGGTCGTTCGGGCAATGGCGGCACCCTTCGCCGGTCCGAGGCGCAGGGCTCCGTATGTGCAGGGACGCCCGAGGCGCCGGTGCGGATCAATCCATCTTCAGCACGGCGAGGAAGGCCGACTGCGGCACCTCGACGTTGCCGATCTGACGCATGCGCTTCTTGCCCTTCTTCTGCTTTTCGAGCAGCTTGCGCTTGCGCGAGATGTCGCCGCCGTAGCACTTGGCCGTCACGTCCTTGCGCACGGCCTTCACCGTTTCGCGGGCGATGATCTTGGCGCCGATGGCCGCCTGAATGGCGATGTCGAACTGCTGGCGCGGGATCAGCTCCTTGAGCTTCTCGCACATCTTGCGGCCGAAGTCGTAGGCATGGTCGGCGTAGATGAGCGACGACAGCGCGTCGACCGGCTCGCCGTTGAGCAGGATGTCGAGTTTGGCCAGCTTGCTGGGCTGATAGCCCGTGCGGTGGTAGTCGAACGAGGCGTAGCCCTTCGAGATGCTCTTGAGCTTGTCGTAGAAGTCGAAGACGATCTCCGACAGCGGCATGTCGAAGTTGATCTCCACGCGGTCCTGCGAAATGAAGGTCTGGTTCTTCATCACGCCGCGCTTGTCGATGCAGAGCTTGATGACGTTGCCCAGGAATTCGGTCTTGGTGATGATCTGGGCCAGGATGTAGGGCTCCTCGATCTTGGCCACCTTCGTGATCTCGGGCAGGCCCGAGGGGTTGTGCACCTCGAGCGTGTCACCCTGCGTGGTGGTGATGCGGTACGAGACGTTGGGGACGGTGGTGATCACGTCCATGTCGAACTCGCGGTAGAGGCGCTCCTGGATGATCTCCATGTGCAGCAGCCCGAGGAATCCGCACCGGAAGCCGAAGCCCAGAGCCAGCGAGCTCTCCGGCTCGAAGGTGAGCGAGGCGTCGTTGAGCCGCAGCTTCTCGAGCGAGGCGCGCAGGTCTTCGTACTGGTCGGCCTCGACGGGATAGACGCCCGCGAAGACCATCGGCTTCACGTCCTCGAAGCCCGCGATCGCCTCGGGGCACGGCGCGGCGACCGATGTGATCGTGTCGCCCACCTTCACGTCGGCCGAGGTCTTGATGCCCGAGCAGATATACCCCACGTCGCCGGCCCGGATCTCGTCGCGGGGCTGCATCTTGAGCTTCAGCACCCCCACCTCGTCGGCGTCGTACTGGCTGCCCGTGTTGAAGAACTTCACGCGGTCGCCCTTGCGCAGCGTCCCGTTGAAGACGCGGTAATAGGCGATGATGCCGCGGAAGGGGTTGAACACCGAGTCGAAGATCAGCGCCTGCAGCGGTCCGTTCTCGTCGCCTTCGGGCGCCGGGATGCGCCGCACGATCGCCTCGAGTACCTCCTCGACGCCCTGCCCCGTCTTGCCCGAGGCGAGCAGGATCTCCTCCTCCTTGCAGCCGATCAGGTCGATCACCTGGTCCTTCACCTCGTCGATCATCGCCGAATCCATGTCGATCTTGTTCA
>CAOJSG010000086.1 GCA_948442615.1 uncultured Alistipes sp. | reverse complement strand
ACAGATGACGGCAAGAAGCAAAATTCGCTGCCACCCCCCCCCATAATACCAGGCTCTTAGCTGGGCTCACCCCGCAGGCTACGACTTGCAGCTAACGCGACATTAGCCCCTCTATTCATACCTTTTCGGCTTTTAGGCGAAAGGCAGTCCGCCGCTCGGGGTGGCGAACGGCAAAAACATTTCACTTCTTACCTTTCACCTGCTCTTACCCCCCCCCTCTAATTCTTAATTCTTAATTGATTCTATGATTACATTCACCCGAACTCCGGAGTTCTATGCTCCGCTCGGCGGCAAGGCGCTCTATACCTTCGAGAGCGATACGCCGGGGACTTTTGACGTTCGTATCGCCGATGCGGCGAGCGATAAGATGTTGGGCGCCATGCGCTTCACGGAGGTTGCCGAAGCGACGTTCGATGCCGCGCCCGTGCTGCGGCGGGCCTTGCGATACACCCCTGCGACGGGCGGTACGGGCATCTCGCAGGCCACGGGACGGCAGGTGATGGCCGACGTGAAAATCTACGAAGGGCCCGAGGGAACCGAGGCGGTTGCCGAAGCGGGATTATGTCTGCTGCTGGGTACGGATCGGGCCGTGCAAGCACCTGCGCTGCTGAGCTCGATGCCCCGCCAACGGCTGATCGCACCGGGCGAATGCGACGAACTGACGCTTTTCTGCTCGCGGTCCGGCGCCGTGATCGTGACGGCGCAGCGGGGACGCGACTATACGGCCGAAAGCTACCGCATCCCTTCGCCCGGGCTGTTTCTCTTTCGGCTCGACACGCGCGATTTCCCCGGAGCCGAGACCCTGACGGTCGACACGGGCGAGTGCGGCACGGTGGTCTATTCGCTCGTCGCGGCGCCGCAGGGGGCGGTGCGCCTGGCGTGGCGGTCGGAGGCGGGATCGTTCGAACACTACACCTTCCCGATCGTTGCGACCGAGCGCATGAAGTCCTCGAAACGGCGGGCTACGGATGCCGAGGGACAGGCGGTCGTGCTGTCGGGGAGCGCCGAGGTGCGCAGGCGGCTCGTCTCGGCCTACGAGTGCGAGGAGGTGGCGCGGGCGCTGGCCGGGATCGTCGCTTCGCCCGACGTACGGATCGCCCGGGGCGACGAATATATCCCCGTGGAGGTGCTCACCGAGGAGCTCGACGTGCGCGACGAAGGGGAGTTGCGCAGCCTGGAGATCGAGATTCGTAAAAATTCGACGACATGGAACTGAGAATCGATTCGAAAGCGTGCGATCTGGGCGAAGGAAAGCTCGCGATTCCGGCATACGATGCCGCGACGCTCGCCGATGTGCAGGCGTGCCGCACGGGGCGGACTCTGCGTCTCGAACTGCCCGCGACGCCGCGCAACGACGCCGTGATGGAGTTCGCCCGCGAGGCGCTGTCGGCCGGACGTTTCGATGCCGCGGAGCACCGGGCGGTGTTGAGCTACGGCGGTGCGGAACTTTTCGCCGGGAGCGTGCGGCTGCTCGCCACGACCGATGCGGGTTATCGGATCGAAATCCGCGACGGCGGGGCGCAGTGGGCCGAGACGGCGGCACGGCGGATGTTTTCGGCGCTGGAGATCGACTACGACGCGCAGCTGACCTCGGAGACCGTCAGCGAGAGTTGGACCGGCGACACCCCCGTGCGCTTCTTCCCCGTGCACCGCGACGAATACCCGCAGCGGAACAGCTCCGAGGACCTGTTGCCCGGGGAACGGCTGCTCTCGACGGATGATTATCTCCCGTTTCTGCATGTGGCGACCCTCGCGGAGCGGATTTTCGAACAGACCGGATATCGGGTGCGGAGCCGCTTCTTCGGATCGGAGTTTTTCCGGTCGCTCTACCTGAGCGGAGCGTATGCCTCGCGCGATACGACCGTGCTGGCGGCACGCATGGGTTTCTGTGCGCGAAGACTCTCGGAGGCGAGTGCGACGGCGGATCATCTGGGACGGGTATATGCCGATCCGAATGCGATTTACAGCACGGTGGGCAACATCGTCGAAACGGCGGCGGCCGGGGTGGCGGATGCCGACGGCGAAAAGGTGGAGGAGACCTTCGACAACGGCGGGTGCTTCGTGACGGAGGAGGGCAAAATCCGCTTCGTGCCGACGACGGAGGTGACCGCGGGATTCGAATACTATCTCCGCTATACGACCGACCACCGGATCGAGAGCCGCACGCGGCTGCGGGGTTTCGATACCCTGTGGCTGACGCCCGGGACACCGATGGCCTTCGCGCTGGCCAACCGTTACGAAGACCGCCGGGCGGCGATCGAGCCGGGATTCCGTTACCGGATCGTCGTCTTCGACCATGCCGAGGGCGATTCCTACCGGCTGACCTGCACGCATGACGCCGTGACGGGAACGGTGTGGGGCTCGTTCGCAGCCCGCTCGGCCCTGGTGACGACACCCGCGGCGGGGAGCCTCTCCGATCCGGCGTTGCTCGTGCTGCGGGGCGGCGTCTGGGAACCTTACGCCGGGGATTGGGCGCTCTACGACGGCTATGTCGGGGAGACGGGCCGCACGACGGTCGAGGTGCGGGTGTGCACCGAGGCCGAGCGGGTGGCTCCCGCATCGCCCAAGCGGTTCGACCGCATCTTCTTCTCGGGAGCCGACGAGGGAATGACGCTCACGCTGCATAAGGAGTGTTCGTTGCGCCCCTGCTTCCGGACGGGCCCGGGATTCGGGGCGTGGATGACCTTCGCCGATGTCGCCCGGCACCGGATGCGGCAGATCGAACTGATCGAGGCGCTGGCCCACCTTTTCAACCTGCGGTTCTATACCGAGCGCGGAACCCGCACGGTGTGGATCGAGCCCGCGGACGATTTTTTCGGAGCGGGGCCCGAGGTCGATTGGAGCGACCGTACGGACTTTTCGCAGGAGGTCGTCCGCACGCGGATCGCCCCCGAGGTGCACGAGCGGCGTACGTGGCGCTACCTTCCGGCCGAGGGCGCCGTGGCGCGGTTCGAAACCGAGACGGGCACGACGTTCGGGGCGTGGAGCTACGATACGGATTCCCGGGCTGCCTTGCAGGGCGAGCAGGTGCGGACCAGTCCCCTGTTCGCCGCGACGCTCGATTCCGTGGGACACTATGCGGGAGCACCGTCGGCCCGGATGCTGCAAATCGGCGATCGCGACGCCGCGGAGCAGGACCCGACGTCGTTCACGCCGCGCATAGTCCGCTATGCGGGGATGCGGCCCCTGCCCGACGGCGAGCGCTGGGGCTATCCCGGGGGGAATACCTATCCGCTTGCCGCGTTCCACTTCGAGGGGGATGCCGCGACGGAAGGTTTCACGCTCGGTTTCGGGGATTGCGACGGCATCGAGGGACTGCATCGCTTTTACGACCGCCAGCTGGCCCGCGAAACGCTGCGCGAACGCATTCGGCTCGCGCTGCGCATCGCCCCCGACGAATATGCGGCGCTCTTCGCACCGGGGTGCGGGACCGCGGAGCTGCGTTCGGTGTTCCGGATCGATACGGGTACCGGCGTGGTGCGGGCGCTGCTGCGGGGCGTGGACGACTACGATCCCGAGGCCGGGGTGGTGCGGTGCACCTTCGAACGGTTAGTCGAAGATTAACTTAAACAATGTAAAACATGAAATCCGAAATTCAAATTACGAATACGGCCGAGGCGTGCCGTATCGAGATCGAGGGGACGATCGGAGTCCCCGAGGAGTGGCAGTTCGACGATCCGGCGGAGCGTGTGGCCACCTACGAGAAGTTCCGCGACGCGGTGCGCCGGATCGGCGAGATCGAGGCTCGCGAAGTGACGGTCGACATCCGTTCGACGGGCGGCGACGTGAACGACGCGCTGCTGATCCACGATGCGCTGCGGCAGACGGGTGCCCGGATCACGACCCGCTGCTACGGCTATACGGCTTCGGCGGCGACGATCATCGCCCAGGCGGCATCGGAGGGGTGTCGCGAGATTTCGGCCAATGCGCTCTATCTGATTCACACGGCCGTATGCGCCACGGAGGGGAATGCCGCGGAGCTGGCGGCGAAGACGGAGCTGCTGCGCCAGACCGATGCCCGCATCGCGGCGATTTATGCCGAGCGGTCGCAGCGCCCCGTAGCGGAATTCGAGCGTCTGATGGCCGAGAACAACGGCAACGGACGCTGGTTGTCGCCCGAGGAGGCGCTCGATGCGGGGCTGGTCGACCGGATCGTCGAGATGCCCGAGGTTTCCGGCGGGAGGGCGTTCGCCCGCAACATCGTCCGCGGTTGGCGGCGTCTTTTCTCCGGGGCGAAGACCGGACGCGTAGAGTCG
>CAOJSG010000085.1 GCA_948442615.1 uncultured Alistipes sp. | reverse complement strand
GCACGACGCGCCACCGCGGGCGTCCGGAGATCATCTGCGGCGGCTGGACCGGTCGCGCTGAACGCGCGAGCCGCCGAAGATGGCAAGGCGCAGCCTTGCAATTTCCCGCCTACTTCTTCACCACCAGGACGTTGGGAACCTTGCGCTCGCCCTCGTGGTCGAAACGCTTGTTGTCGTAGGGGTGGTTCAGCACGCCTTTGCGCGCGGTCCAGATCGTCGAGGAGCCGCCGCCGTCGAGATTCAACGCCTCGACCAGTCCCAACTGCTTGGCGATGAAGGCCGTTTCGGGGATCGTCGTGCCTTCGCCCGTGGGGAAACGCCCGTCGATGACGGCCATCACGACCGTGCCGTCGGCCCGCAGGCCGATCAGCGTGCGGGGATGGCGTCCCGTGTGGAAGCTGCGCTGCGAATCGTACTCCACCGTGCGGCCCCGTTCGACCAGCACGGGACCGGCAGCCAATGCGGTGCGATAGCGGCGTGCGACGCGCGCGTAGTCGGCCGTGTCGCAGCGGAAAATGTCGATCTTACGGCCGCGCTTGTCCTTGAAGGCGATTACACCGTTCGTGCGGAGCGCATATTCGCTGGGGGTGGTGCTGCCGACGACCTCTTTGTCGAGCAGCACGTAGGTGACGGGCTCGAAGGTCTTGACGTTGAAATAGCTGCCGTTCAGGGCGATTTCGGCATCGGCCTCCTTGCCCAGATCGCTCGTAGTCCGGGCCGTACGGTCGAGGTGCACGAGCTGCGTCGAGAATTTGCGACGGGGGTAGCTGGCTACCGAGATGCTTTGGTGCGAACCGAAAAGGTCGATCTGCGCATAACGGCATTCGGCGCCGTCGCCCAGGTCGGTGGTCTCCCAGGTGGCCGAGGCGAAGGCGATCGAGTCTTGCGGCGTCTGTGCCGCAACGGTGAGGGTACAGAGGAGCGCGCAGGCGCTCAGGAAGGTTTTGTTCATGGTATTTTTATTTTAGAGGGGTTTTTCCGTTGCGGGATTCGAGGTAGGCCTCGATCGCTCGGGCGGCGGTGCGTCCGGCCCCCATGGCGAGGATCACCGTAGCGGCACCCGTCACGGCGTCGCCTCCGGCGAAGACTCCTTCGCGGGTCGTGGCTCCGTCGGCGTCGGCCGTGATGCAGCCGCGGCGCGAGGTCTCCAGCCCGGCGGTCGTCGAGGCGATGAGCGGGTTGGGCGAGGTGCCGAGGGCCATGATGACCACGTCGCACGGGATTTCGAACTCCGAACCGGGTTTCGCCACCGGCGAGCGCCGTCCGCTTTCATCGGGCTCGCCCAGCTCCATCTCCACGCAGCGCAGGGCGCGGACCCAGCCCCGCTCGTCGCCCAACACCTCCACGGGGTTGGTCAGCATCCGGAATTCGATGCCCTCCTCGCGGGCGTGGTGCACCTCCTCGGCGCGTGCCGGGAGTTCCTTCTCGGAGCGGCGGTAGACGATCGTCGCCTCGGCGCCCAGACGGCGGGCCGTGCGGATGGAGTCCATCGCCACGTTGCCGCCGCCGACGACTGCAACGCGTCGTCCGACGTAGATCGGCGTGTCGTAATCGGCGTCGTAGGCGTGCATGAGGTTCGCGCGGGTGAGGAATTCGTTGGCCGAGACCACACCGTTGAGGTTTTCGCCCGGAATGCCCATGAAGCGGGGCAGTCCGGCGCCCGAGCCGATGAATACGGCGTCGTAGCCCTCCTCGTCGAGCAGCGAATCGACCGTGAGCGTGCGGCCCACGATGACGTCGGTTTCGATCTCCACGCCGAGCTGTTCGACCTGGGCGATCTCGCGTGCGACGATCCGCTGCTTGGGCAGACGGAATTCGGGAATGCCGTAGACCAGCACGCCGCCGACCTTGTGCAGCGCCTCGAAGATCTTTACTTCGTAGCCCTTCTTGGCCAGGTCGCTGGCGCAGGCCAGCCCTGCGGGACCGCTGCCCACGACGGCGACGCGGCCCGCGCGGCGCTCAGCGGCAGGTTGTACCGACGCGCCGTGTTCGAGTTTCCAGTCGCCGACGAAGCGTTCCAACTTGCCGATAGCCACCGGTTCGCCCTTGATGCCCAGGATGCAGGAGCCTTCGCACTGCGTCTCCTGCGGGCAGACGCGGCCGCAGACCGAGGGCAGCGAACTGTCGCGGGCGATCGTGTCGGCAGCCCGTTGCAGATCGCCGTCGCGCAGTGCGGCGATGAACTCCGGGATCGAGATGTTCACCGGGCACGCCGCTACGCAGCGGGGATTCTTGCATTGCAGGCAGCGCGTGGCCTCCAGCATAGCTTCTTCCTGGTTGTATCCGTAGCAGACCTCCTCGAAGTTGGTCGCACGGATCGCGGGGTCTTGTTCGCGCATCGCGACGCGGGGTATTTTGTTTGCCATGATCGTTCGTCTTTCGTTTATTGATCCAGTCCGATGCGGCACTTGTGGCCCGCGGCGCGTTCGGCCTCGATGGCTGCGCGGCGCTGCTCCTCGCTGCGGTACATGCCCTGGCGGCGCATCGCCTCGTCGAAATCCACCTCGTGGGCATCGAATTCGGGTCCTTCGACGCAGGTGAAGCGCGTTTTGCCGCCCACCGTCACGCGGCAGGCGCCGCACATGCCCGTACCGTCGACCATCAGGGCGTTGAGCGACACGGTGGTTCGCAGGGCGTATTTCTTCGTCGTGAGGGCGACGAATTTCATCATAATCATCGGGCCGATGGCCACGCATTCGTCGTAACGCTTTCCTTCGGCGATGAGTTTTTCGAGCAGCTGGGTCACCAGTCCGTGGAAACCCTCCGAACCGTCGTCCGTGGCGATGTAGAGATTCGTCGCTACGGCGCGCATCGCGTCCGTGAAGATCAGCATGTCGCGCGTCTTGGCGCCGATGATGACGTCGACCTGCGCGCCGTGCTCGTGGAGCCATTTGACTTGCGGATAGACCGGAGCCGTGCCGACGCCGCCGGCGATGAAGACGAAGCGTTTGCCGCGTAACTCCTCGTCGGACAGAGCGATGAACTCCGACGGGCGGCCCAGCGGTCCTGCGAAGTCGGCGAGCGATTGGCCCGCGTCGAGCGAGCAGATGCGGCGTGTCGATACGCCGATGGTCTGCGTCACGATGGTGACGCTGCCCTGTGCGGGGTCGTAGTCGGCCACGGTCAGGGGAATGCGTTCGCCGCGTTCGTCCGTGCGGACAATGACGAACTGTCCCGGTCGTGCCGACCGGGCGACGCGCGGCGCGAGGATCTTCATCAGGTAGATGCCCTCGGCGAGCCGCCGTTTTTCAAGGATGGGGTACATGGTTGTCTCTTCATTTTTTCCCGAAGGGTCCGTGTGCTGCGGAACCAGAGTCTACTGCTCGACGAGCGCCGTGATTCGCAGCCGCCGCATGGGCCGTTCGGGGTCGTTGGCGATCAGCACGATGTAGTCCGTCGTCAATCCGTAGTCCCGCTTCGAGGGGTCGAGCGTCGCTTCGGCGTCGAACGATTCTCCGGGGCGGATGCGCATACCCGCACGGAGCGTCGTGCCGAGGCCTTCGCCGCACTCTACGGCGCGGACGATCAAATCGCTGTGGCCCGTGTTGCGGAGCGTGAACGGAAGGCGCCGGATCGGTCCGTCGTGTTTCACCGCTCCAAATTTAAGCATATTTTCCGAGATAACGGCCTTGGGAGCACGATCTTTCGCTCCGGAAGGCGGATCGATGCCGATTCCGTGGGCCGCGAGGATCGTGCGGTCGGTTTTTCCGTCGACGAAAATCTCCAGGGCGTCGCGGATCGTGCCGTAGCGGGGTTCCTGCGCCGGAATGAGGTAGCCCAGATCGATTTCGCCCCGCTCGCCGGGGGCGATCGTCTGCGGTGCGTTTACTCGGAGCAGCCCGCTTTGCGTGCGGGGGCGCAGTTCCAGCCGCAGCGGCCGGTCGCTCGTGTTGACATAGCCCACCGAGGAGTGGACCTCGCGCCCGGGGTATAAATAGGTAAAGGCGCAGAGCGTCGAATTGAGCCGCAGGCCTCCGGTCGTCGCGATGGGGTAAAGCTCCTCGATGCTCCGCGGGCGCGGCTCGACATTGCCCCGGATGGTCAGTTCGGCGATTTTGCGCCGCTCGGAGGAGTAGACGCCGAGTTTTTTGGTGAAGAGCCCCGGACGGTTGTCGGGATCGAACGTAACGACGATTTGCGTTCGGCCGCCCGGAGGGATGGGTTTGCGCGAAAATTCCGGCACCGTGCAGCCGCATGTGGCGACTACGTCGAGGATCACCAGCGGCTTTTCCGTGCGGTTCACGCCCGTGAACGTGTGGCTGACGCGGCCGTTTTCTTCGCGGATGTCGCCGAAATCCCATGTCGAAGGCGAAAAATCGAGGCCAGCTTGTGCAAAGCATGTCGTAATGCTTAACGTCGCGATTATGAATGATATGAGTCGTTTTGTCATGTCGTTTCGATCGGTTGTGCGAGAGACAAAGATAGGTTTTTTTGTAAAAAATCTTGCAAAAATTTTGCAGGAATGGATTTTTGCCCTATATTTGCACCCGCAATCGGATATCACACCGAGTGTAATGCCTGAATAGCTCAGTCGGTTAGAGCACATGACTGTTAATCATGGGGTCCTAGGTTCAAGTCCTTGTTCAG
>CAOJSG010000084.1 GCA_948442615.1 uncultured Alistipes sp. | reverse complement strand
CAACCCCTCCATCACGCGCGACGTTTCGGGCGAGGGCGTGCAGCAGGCGCTGCTGAAGATCCTGGAGGGGACGGTGGTCAACGTTCCGCCCCAGGGCGGCCGCAAGCATCCCGACCAGAAGTTCATCCAGGTCGACACGCGCAACATCCTCTTCATCTGCGGGGGTGCGTTCGACGGCATCGAGAAGAAGATCTCGCAGCGGCTGAACACCCGCACGGTGGGCTACGGACAGCTGAAGACCGGCCGCGTCGACCGCGGCAACCTCATGCAGTACGTCACGCCGCAGGACCTCAAGTCGTTCGGGCTGATTCCCGAGCTGGTGGGTCGCCTCCCGGTGCTGACCTACATGCAGCCGCTCTCGAAGGAGGCGCTGCGCTCGATTCTGACCGAACCGAAGAACGCCATCGTCAAGCAGTACAAGCGGCTGTTCGAGATCGACGGCGTGGAGCTGGTCTTCGAGCCCGAGGTGCTCGACTACATCGTGGACAAGGCCGTCGAGTTCAAGCTGGGCGCCCGGGGACTGCGGTCGATCTGCGAGTCGGTGATGATGGATACGATGTTCGAAATCCCGTCGTCGGGAAGCTCGAAGTTCACGGTTTCTTTGCAATATGTAAAGAATAAGATAGAAAAGACAAATTTTCCGGAGCTTAAGAAAGTGGGATAACCGTTATTTCGCTATTTTTGTACCGCGATCCGGCTGCGGTTCGCCGGAGCCGTCCCGGTGCGCCGTTTCGGTTCCGGCGGCGGATCGGCAGACCGGCGGGCGGGTGCTCCCCGCGGCGGAGACGAAAGAGAAAAAACCTTAAAACGAAAATATGGCAACTAATTCAGACTTGAGACGTGTGGCGGACAACCTGCGGGTGCTGTCCGCAAGTATGGTGGAGAAGGCGAAATCGGGCCATCCGGGCGGTGCGATGGGCGGCGCGGATTTCATGGCGGTGCTCTACGGCGAGTTCCTGCGCTACGATCCGTCGCGCATGGACTATCCCTACCGCGACCGCTTCTTCCTCGATCCGGGCCACATGTCGCCGCTGCTGTATGCGACGCTGGCGCTGGCCGGGTACTATAGCCCCGAGGACCTGCAGTCGCTGCGTCAGTGGGGCAGCGTGACGCCGGGCCATCCCGAGGTGGATGTGCTGCGGGGCGTCGAAAATACGTCGGGACCGCTGGGCCAGGGGCATGCCATGGCGCTGGGCGCCGCCATCGCCGAGCGCTTCCTCGCGGCACGCTTCGGCGAGTGGATGGCGCACAAGACCTACGCCTACATCTCGGACGGAGGCGTCGAGGAGGAGATCTCGCAGGGCGTGGGACGCATCGCCGGCCATCTGGGCCTTTCGAATTTCATCATGTACTACGACGCCAACAACGTGCAGCTCTCGACGAAGGTGGACGAGGTGGACACCGAGGATGTCGCCATGAAATATCGTGCCTGGGGCTGGAACGTCCTGACGGTGGACGGGCACGACCTGGATGCCCTGCGCGGGGCGCTGCGCGCGGCGAACGAAGAGGGCGAGCGGCCGACGCTCATCATCGGCCGCACGGTCATGGGCCGCGGTGCGGTGGCTGCGGACGGTTCGAGCTTCGAGGACAAGGTCTCGACGCACGGCCAGCCGCTGTCGGCCGCAGGTGCGGATTTCGCCGCCACGGTGCGCAACCTGGGCGGCGATCCCGAGGCTCCGTTCGCGATCTTCGAGGAGAGCCGCAAGGTCTTCGCGGAGCGCCGCGGGGAGCTGACGGCCTGGGCCGCCGAGCGCGCCGAGGTCGAGAAGAGCTGGCGGAGCGAGCATAAGGAGCTGGCGCGCAAGCTGGACGGATTCCTCGCGGGGCAGCTTCCCGAGATCGACTACAAGACGATCGAGATGAAGTCCGACGTGGCGACGCGTGCGGCTTCGGCCACGATGCTGGGCGTCTATGCCGAGAAGGTCGAGAACATGATCGTGGCTTCGGCGGACCTGTCGAATTCGGACAAGACCGACGGCTTCCTCAAGAAGACGAAGGCCTTCGCCAAGGGCGACTTCACGGGCAACTTCTTCCAGGCCGGCGTGGCCGAGCTGACGATGGCCTGCGTGATGAACGGCATGGCGCTGCACGGCGGCGTGATTCCGGTGTGCGGCACCTTCTTCGTCTTCTCGGACTACATGAAACCCGCCGTGCGACTGTCGGCGCTGATGCGGCTGCACGTGATCTATGTCTGGACGCACGACTCGTTCCGCGTGGGCGAGGACGGTCCCACGCACCAGCCGATCGAGCACGAGGCGCAGATCCGCCTGATGGAGCATCTGAGGAACCATGCGGGCGAACGGTCGATGGTCGTGCTGCGTCCGGCGGATGCCGAGGAGACGCTCGTGGCGTGGAAGGTGGCGCTCGAGGAGCACCGTCCCGTGGCGCTGGTGCTGTCGCGCCAGAACATCAAGTCGCTGCCGACGCTGGGCCGCACGCGCCGCGAGGAGGCCGCGCAGGCCGCGAAGGGCGGATATGCGGTGGTCGATGCCGCCCGTCCGGCCGCGGTGCTGGTGGCTACGGGTTCGGAGGTCGCCACGCTGGTCGAGGGGGCCGGTCTGCTGGCCGAAGAGGGCATCGCGGTGCGCGTGGTGAGCGTGCCGAGCGAGGGCCTGTTCCGCGATCAGCCGCGGAGCTACCGGGAGTCGGTGCTGCCGGCGGGTACGGTGCGCTACGGCATGACGTCGGGCCTGCCGGTGAATCTGCTCGGCCTGGTGGGCGAGAGCGGATTCATTCACGGACTGGACCATTTCGGCTACTCGGCGCCGTACAAGGTGCTCGACGAGAAGTTCGGCTACAACGGCCGGACCGTCGCCGAGGAGGTGAAGAAGCTGCTGGGCAAATAAGGGTTTGTCCGAGCGACACGATAAGGGGCGTCCGACACATGCCGGACGCCCTTTTTCGTGCCGTCATGGCGGGGGTGTTCCCGAAGCCGGTGCGGGGCGGCTGTCCGGATCCGATTTCCGTGTGTCGCGGGAGTGGCCGGTCGTGCGGTCTTCGCGGGATGGACGGTCCTGAATGCTCCCGCCTGCCTGTCCGGCTCGGCGGGGCGTATCCGGAGCACAGAAGCCTGCCATGGCTGTCCGAGGGGGTCGGGGAGATGCAGTCACCCCCGCCGGATTTATCTCCGGCGGGGGTGGAATCGCGGGAATCGGGCCGCATGTCGGACGCGATTCCGGTTCGTGCCGTCGTTTGCCGATTACAACCCGAACTCCTTTTTGATCTCTTCTACGGCGTCGAGTTTCTCCCAGCCGAAATATTCGATCTCGCGCTCCGTCTCGCGTCCCTTGTCCCAGACCTTCTCCACGGCGGTGTAGGGACGGTTGCCGAAGTGGCCGTAGGAGGCCGTCGCCTCGAAGATCGGGTTCTTCAGGCCGAAGCGCTTCACGATGGCTGCGGGCCGCAGGTCGAACAGCCGCCCGATCCGATCGGCGATCTCGCCCTCGCCGATCGCGAGGCGGTTCGTGCCGTAGGTGTCCACGCAGATCGAGAGCGGCCGGGCGATGCCGATGGCGTAGGAGAGCTGCACGAGCACCTCGTCCGCTACGCCGGCCGCCACCATGTTCTTGGCGATGTGGCGCGCCGCATAGGCCGCCGAGCGGTCGACTTTCGACGAGTCCTTGCCCGAGAAGGCGCCGCCGCCGTGGGCGCCGCGGCCGCCGTAGGTGTCGACGATGATCTTGCGGCCCGTGAGGCCCGTGTCGCCGTGGGGGCCGCCGATGACGAACTTGCCCGTGGGGTTGACGTGCAGGATGTAGTCGTCGCCGATCAGTTCGGCCAGCTTGTCGCCGGCGCGTTCGAGCCGCGCCTTGACGCGCGGGATCAGGATGTCGCGCACGTCCGCGCGGATGCGCTCCTGCATGCGGCGTTCGGCCTCCTTTTCGGTCAGCCCCTCGCCCGGGAGGATGAATTCGTCGTGCTGCGTCGAGACCACGATCGTGTGCACGCGCTGCGGGCGGCGCTCGTCGTCGTATTCGACCGTCACCTGGCTCTTGGCGTCGGGGCGCAGATAGGGCATCAGCTTCCCTTCGCGGCGGATGACGGCCAGCTCCTTCAGGATCACATGCGAAAGAATCAGCGTCGCGGGCATCATTTCGCGCGTCTCGTTGCAGGCATAGCCGAACATGATCCCCTGGTCGCCCGCGCCCTGTTCTTCTTCGGTGGCGCGCACGACGCCCTGGTTGATGTCGGCCGACTGTTCGTGGATGGCCGACAGGATGCCGCACGAGTTGGCATCGAACTGGTAGTCGCTCCGGTTATAGCCGATGCGGTCGATGACGCGGCGCGCCACGCCCTGCACGTCGACGTAGGCCTCCGACCGCACTTCGCCCGCGACGACCACCAGACCGGTGGTGCAGAGCGTTTCGCAGGCGACCTTCGAGTTGGGGTCGTGGCGCAGGAATTCGTCGAGAATGGCGTCGGAGATCTGATCCGAGACCTTGTCGGGGTGTCCTTCCGACACCGATTCCGAGGTGAATAAGAAACCCATGTTATACATTTTTAACGGTTAAACGTATAAAATGGGAAAAATTGGCTGTTTGGGGAAATAAAAAATGAGCTGTTTTAGCGATTTTTTATTGTGGTTTGCAATCAGTCAAATCTTTCCACA
>CAOJSG010000083.1 GCA_948442615.1 uncultured Alistipes sp. | reverse complement strand
ATCCTCGGCCGTCTTCTTCATCTTCTGGAGGATGATGGCCGAAATCTCCTGCGGCGTGTACTGGCGGCCGTCGATGTCCACGCGCGGCGTGTTGTTGTCGCCCCGCACGATCGCGTAGGGGGCGCGTGCGATGTCGGCCGTCACCTTGTCGTAGCTCTCGCCCATGAAACGCTTGATCGAGAAGACCGTGCGCTTGGGGTTGGTGATGGCCTGTCGCTTGGCGGGGTCGCCCACCTTGCGCTCGCCGTTCTCGGTGAACGCCACGACCGACGGGGTCGTACGATGTCCCTCGGAGTTGGGAATCACCACGGGCTCGTTGCCCTCCATGACCGAAACGCAGGAATTGGTCGTTCCTAAGTCGATACCGATAATCTTTGCCATAATTCGTATAGGTTTAATTGTTCGTCAATCCGTTTTCCCGGAGCGCTTTCCGCGTTCCGCGACCATCCTCGAACAAACGTTATACCAAACGTCCATTCCTGCCAATTTGTCAGCATATTGGCAGAAACGGCCCCACAGGCCCGGCCCGGCGGCGGCATTTTGGCAGGAACAGCCCCCGCGGCGGCGCCTCCGGGGCACCTTTATTAGATAGGCGCCCCGCATCCGGCAGACGCTCCGTCCGACCGATGCGCGAGCGGGAGCGCCGCCGCCCGCACCGGATCGTCGCACGCCGATGCTGCATCCGGACGCCGTGCCGGCACATTGCGGCCGCGCTGCATTTTTTCAGGCAAAAATTTTGCGGTTCCGTAAAAAAGTATTATTTTAGTTGTGTGAACTTACAACTTAAAATTCATCGGATATGATTATCACCTTTAATGAATTGCGTCGCATCAAGGACAGACTTCCGAGCGGAAGCTCGCAGCGGATCGCAGACGAATTGGGCATCGAGGTAGAGGCCGTCCGCAACTATTTCGGCGGACAGCACGAAACGAAGACCGGTACGGGCGTACATTTCGAGCAGGGTCCGGACGGCGGCGTCGTGACGTTGGACGATACGGCGATCCTGGATGCGGCAATGCGCATTCTGAACGAAAAATAGGATTGGCCGGCCGCACGGCCGGTGCGCAGGCTCGCGGAAGCGGGCCTGTTTTTTCGTGCCGCCCCGGACGGGTGCGGGCGATGCGGACGCATTGCGAACAATGCGGAGCGGTCCGCCGCGCCGCACGGCGGACCACCCCGCACCTGCACCGCCGCCGCAGCCCCGCGTACCTACATCCCCGAGCGAACGGCGGACACACTCGGCGAACGGCGGACACACCGGGCCCCGAACGACAATATCGCCCGCAAAAGAGGGAATATCGTTTATTTTTTATACATTTGCCCGGATTATTCCGGTCCGCCGCAGGACGCCCGCCGACCGCACGGCGCAGCCGTACCCGCCGCCGGCCGGAAGGTCTGCAGCCGTTTAACCGCAAGCTACCGTCATCATGGGTTTCGTACCGTTCACCATCGTCGATTTCATCGACATCATCCTCGTGGCCGCCATCATGTACTGGATCTACAGGATGACCAAGGGCACCAACGCCCCCTACATCCTCTCGGGCATCATCGCGGTCTACCTGCTGTGGGTCGTGGTCAAGACGCTCAACATGGAGCTGCTCTCGACCATTCTCGGACAGTTGATCTCGGTGGGCGCCATCGCCCTGATCATCGTCTTCCAGCCCGAGCTGCGGCGCTTCCTCCAGGTGATCGGCATGCGGCAGAAGAATTTCAACTTCATCACCCGCATCTTCTCGACGGGCGAGGACAACGTGCTGACCAACGTGGCGCCCATCGTCGCGGCGTGCCGCGAAATGGCCGAGACCAAGACGGGCGCCCTGATCGTAATCGGCCAGCAGAGCGACCTGAGGCTGATCGCCGAGGGAGGCATCGCGCTCGACGCCAAAGTGTCGACCCCCATGCTGCGCAACATCTTCTTCAAGAACGCGCCGCTGCACGACGGAGCCGTCGTGATCGAGGGCGACCGCATCGTAGCGGCCAAGTGCATCCTGCCCGTCACGCAGAGCGACGTGCCCAAATCGTACGGCACACGCCACCGGGCCGCCATCGGCATGAGCGAAATATCGGACGCGATCATCGTGGTGGTGTCGGAGGAGACGGGCGAGATCTCGATCGCCCAGTCGGGGCATCTGCGTCACGACGTGGACCCGGTCCGCCTGCAGCAGACCCTGCAGCGCTATCTGACGATCAACGGCCGCAAACATTCGAAAAAAGAGGTGGCGGAGTGACATCCCCTTCTGCCCGGCCCGAACGCCCCTGCGGACCGGTAGCCGCCACCGCGTCCGGCCGCCCGTGCAGCCGGAACGGCTCACGAACAGCCCGCAAACGATTCGCCGACAGCCCGGGAAGCGACCGGAAACGGCCCGGGAACAGCCCTGGGAAGACTCAGAAATGGTTCCGAAAACACCCAGAAGAATACCCCTACATCTCAGAAATGGCCGCTGAAACGCTCCCCGGGAATAATTCGGGAACAGATACCGGAAGATGGAAAGCGGATTGAAAAGCGGGGCCGGATGCGGTGTCCGGATCGAAAGCGGCACCGGCCGTCTCCGGCCGTTCAAAGCGATCCGAACGCTTTGGCCTCCAGCCGCCGGCGATAGGTCTCGTCGGCGAAGGTGAGGAAATCGTAGACGGGCCGGTGGTCCGCCGAAGCCCGCAGGCCGAACCGGTCGAGCAGCTCGCCCGTGCGACGCGCCACGGCAGGCGACGGATCGACGATCTCGACACGACGGCCGGCCACGACCCGTTGCAGGACGGGCAGCAGAAAAGGATAGTGCGTACAGCCCAGCACGATCTGGTCGGCCCCCCGCGCGAGCATCCCCTCGACGGCCCGGCGCACGCACGCCTCCGCCTCGGGCGTCTGCTCACGGTCGGATTCGACCAGCTCCACGAACCCCTCGCCCGGCACGGCGAGCACCTCGATACGGCTGCCGTATCGCGCGGCCGTGCGGCGGAACAGATCGCCGTCGAGGCTGCGCTCGGTGGCCAGCACCCCCACCACCCCGCTCTTCGTATGCAGGCAGGCGGGCTTCACGGCCGGCTCCATGCCCACGATCGGGATCTCGGGAAACAGCGCGCGCAGCCGGTCGATCGCGGCGGCCGTCGCCGTATTGCAGGCCACGACGACCAGCTTGCAGTCCGCCTGTAGGAGCCTGCGGACGGCCTGCTCCGCCAGCGCGGCGATCTCTTCGCGCGGACGCGCTCCGTAGGGGCAGTTTTTCCCGTCGCCCAGGAATACGAGCGACTCGTGCGGCAGGAGCCTCCGCAGCTCGCGCCACACGGTCAGGCCTCCCATACCCGAATCGTAAACGCCTATGGGTCTGTCATCCGCAACCATACCGCACCCTATTCGCCTCCTCGTCCCATCCGGTCCCATGCCGCCAGGATGCGCGCCGCGATCTCATCGTCCGACAGGCCGTCGCACGCCACGATCAGCCGCGCCCGGGCATAGAACGGTTCGCGCTCGGCCATGTCGCGCGTCATGAACGCGAGCAGTTCGTCGTCGTCGAGCCCGCGCAGCCGAGGCCGCTTCTGCCGTCCGTAGGGACTCAGACGCGCGGCAATGCACCCGGGCGACCGCTTCAGGTAGACCGTCAGCCCGGCCTCGTTCATCCGCTCCATGTTGTCGCGCCAGACGGGCAGACCGCCCCCCGTGGAGATCACCGCGGCCTCGGCCCCGTCGATCAGCGCATCGAGCGCCCGGCGCTCGGCCGCGCGGAAGCGCTCCTCGCCCTCGTAGCGGAACAGATCGACCACCGAGGCCCCTTCGCTCGCCTCGACGCAAGCGTCGGTATCCGCAAAGCGGACACCCAGCCGGCGCCCCAGCTTGCGGCCCAGCGTGCTCTTGCCGCACCCCATGTATCCGACCAGAAAAAGTCGTTTCATCGTCATAAAAAACCTCGCCGTCCGACCGGCCGCACGCATCGGCGCGCCGGTCCGGCCGTCAGAAAAGATTCAGCTGTTCGGGATCAATCACCTCGTCGACATCGCCCCGGGCGCGTTCGATCTCGAATGCGGCCCCGCCGGCTTCCTCCGCCGGCCCGGCACCGCCGCTCTCGGCCCCGTCCGGGATTCCCTCCTGCGGGCTGTCGGCCTCCGGCTCCGGCTCCTCGGGCAGCTCCGGCTCGATGAACGCGAGCGACGCCACCTCGTAGGTCGTCAGGCGCTTGCCCTTGGCCCGGTGGCTCTTCACGCCCACGAACTCGTCGACATCGATCTCGTCGGCCGGCCGCGAAGCGTTCGCACCGCCGTATTCGATCCGCAGCAGGGCGCCGGTGCGGTCGGTCATGGCGACGAAATCGGCCTGTCCCTGCTCGTCGAGGAAGAACTGCATCCGGTCGCTCGCCTCGATCGGGAAGCGCTTCAGGTAGTAATAGCGCTGCTCGCGGTCGAAGTAGCAGAGCGAATAGACCCGCTCCGCGACGTATTTCTCCACGCGCACGGTCTCGTCGGGGAAGTGCTGCCCCAGGTCGTAGCCGGTGATGTAGTACTGGTTCTTCGAGGTCCAGACCAGCAGCCGGTCGTCGCCCTTGAACTCGCCCAGCAGGCGGCCGCGCCCGTCGGCGTTCAGACGCCGCACGTCCTCGTCGAACCAGATCTGCTGGCCGCCGAGCGTGGAGGTGCCGCGCTCCTTGAGCACGATCTTGTGGATGCCGTAGCGCGAGAAGAGATTGCCCTGGCTCTGGCGCCCCTTGATGGCGAGCGTCGAAAAGTCCAGGTCGACGATCACCCGCTTCAGCCGCGGGCGGGGCTTGAAATAGACCTTCAGCACCTCGGCCTCGCCGTTGGGGTTGACCGACATGTAGA
>CAOJSG010000082.1 GCA_948442615.1 uncultured Alistipes sp. | reverse complement strand
TCCGGAACGGCGAGCCACAGCCGCGACTGAATCCGCCAGCGGCGCGAGGCGCAGTCGACGATCCGCCCCGAAGGCCGCACGACGCAAACCATGCGGGCCACGATATCGTCCGACGTGCACTGTTCGCGCAGGCGGTAGTTGCCGTCGCCGGCCAGGAGAAAATGCGCTCCGTCGCGTCGGAGTATCCGGTGGAGGATATGTTGTCCCCGGTAGCGGAACAGCACTACGTCGCCCGGGCGGAGCCGGCGGACGTCGCATCGCCGCAGCACGACCGTATCCCGCTCCTGGCGCAGCAGCGGGCGCATGCTGTGCCCCTTCATGCGGATACGCACGTCTTCGCCTTCGGTCAAAACCTGTTCGACCTGTTCGAAAAACAGTCGGTTGGGCAGCAGCATCTCAATTGCGTTTTGTGTCGGCTTCGGAAATGCCGAATACGGTGTCGTGGGCTAGTCGGGCTGCCGCGGCGTCGGGCAGGCAGGCCAGATGGTAGACCGGAACGCGGGCGATCGTCTCCGAAACGATGTCGTACAAGGCGTCCTGCAAACGTTCGTCGCGGGCGAAGGCCGGGGGGACCGACGGCAGCAGCGCCCCGAGTGCTTCGAGCGTGCGCAGTCGCCGGATGCGGTTTTCGGGGGCCTGCGAGAGCCGCACGACGGCGGCGATGGGCAGGCAAACGTTGTGGTAGCAGGGGGTCTTGCCGCTCCAGGGCGAGCCGTAGACCCGGGCTTCGCCGCTGAGGACCGAGACGATCGGACTGTCGTCGTTCAGGAGCCGGGCTCCGGCGATATGTTCGCGCCACAACCGCGTGTGGGTGCTCTTTCCCGTTCCCGATTCGCCCAGGAACAGTACGGCTTTGCCGCGGCAGGCGATCACCGACGCGTGGAAGGCCGTCGACCGCTCGCGTACGGCCGTCAGGTTGTAGAGGGTCCACAGCCCGAAGCGCAGCAGGGCCGGATCGTGGGCCGTCGTGTAGTCGGTCGTCGCTTCTGCTCGGTCGAAGCGCTTACGGAAGCGTGCCGGGGCGGAGCCGTCGCGCGGCGTTATCTCCAGCAGATATCCGTCGGCGTCGCTTCCGAAGCGGCAGTCGGCGTCGGCATCGGCGAAGTCGAACCGGTCGAGTTCGCGGTAGTCGGGCTGGGGCTGAAGGTCGGCGCCGTCCGTGCGGAGCGTTAGCCGCGGCACCTCGCAGGAGTCCGGTGCGGCGAAGGGGGCGAGGGCCCGGGCGAAAGGTCGGGCGAGCAGCGGTTCGGGCAGTTCGACCGGTATGTCGGCGATTCGGTATATCATCGTTTTTCGAGTGTTATGATTCGGTTGCAATAGGCTAACGAGGATTCGCGGTGGGCGATGGCGACGATCGTAAGTTGCTGCTGATGGTCGGCCAGGGCGGCTATCGAGCGGTTGATCTCCTGCTCGGTGCGGTTGTCCAGCGCCGAGGTCGCTTCGTCGAAGAACAATACGTCCGAACGGCGGTAGAGTGCCCGGGCGATGCCGATGCGCTGGCGCTGTCCGCCCGACAGGCGGCATCCGCACTCCCCGATACGGGTATCCATCCCTGCGGGCAGTGCGGCGATGAACTCACCCATCTGCGCCGCTTCGAGCGCTTCGGCGACCCGCGTGCGGTCGATCTCCTCGGGCCGGATGCCCAGGGCGACGTTTTCGGCGAAGGTGCCGTCGACGAGAAAAAGATTCTGGGAAACGTATCCGATACGGTTCTGCCAGGCCCGGCGGTTGGCTGCCGTGAGCGGTTGGCCGTCGATCGCGATGCGGCCCGCGGTCGGGGTGTAGAGCCCTAACAGGAGGTTGAACAGCGTGGTTTTTCCGGCTCCCGAAACGCCGCGGATGCCGATGCGCTCGCCCTTGCGGATCGAGAGCGTCAGCCCCGTGAAAAGGTCCCGCTGGTCGTCCTCGAAGCGGAACGAGAGCCCTTCGACGTCGATACTGCGCTCGAACGGAAGTTTCGCCGTCGTCTCCCGAGCTTCGTTATCGGCAGGGGAGTCGGCTGCGGTCAGGGCCTCGCGCAGAATATCGATCGCATAGCGGTTGTAACGAATCGTCGTCCAGGCACTCATGATGTTGCGCACGGAGGGCATCAGGCGCAGGGCCGCGATGGCGAAGACTCCGAACAGCAGCCGGATATCGGCGCCGCCGCTGCGGAGTCCGAAGGCCACGAGCAGGGCCATGCCTGCGGCCAGCCCGACTTCGGTCAACGCCGGAGGGAGCATCCCGATCGCCGATTCGCGCAGCCGCATGCGCACGACCTCCTCCATCGTGCGGTCGAACCTCCGGAGCATCTGCGGGAAGGCGGCGTTGATCTCGATGTCGGCATAGCCGCGGAAAGTCTCGGCCACCAAGCGTGCCTTCTCGCGCTGGGCGCGGTTCTCCTCCTCGCCGTAGCGGTTGATGCGGTTGCGTATCAGGGCGTAGTAGACCCACAGGGCGGGCAGGAAGACGCCGACGGTCAAAAGGGCGGCGGCCGGTGCATAGAGGGTCAGTGCCGTGAAGAGCAGCCCGAAAAGCAGTGCTTCGGCCGCGATCGCGGCGGCGGGTTTGAGCACTCCGGCGGCGAATTGCAGGCAGACGACATTGACGTTGCGCGTCAGCACGGCGGAGTTCGAGCGTTTGACGAACGGAAGTCCGCGATCGTGGTAGGCGACGAAAAGCCGTCGCGAGAGGGTGCGATACAGTTCGTAGATATAGCGGCGTTCGGCCCGGGCCAGCGCCAGGTTGGCGGCGCACTTCACGGCGATGACCGCCACGACGCCGATGCAGACCGTCAGGGCGAAAGCGCCTTCGGTCGCAATGCCCGAGCGGGCGAATATCCGTGCTGCGAAGCCCGATCCCGTCATGCTCGTCGGGTCGAGTACCAGCATCAGTGCGGGGAGCAGGGCGGCCAGCCCCACGAGGTTGAGTCCCGCGCGCAGGAGCAGCGTCGCGGCGACCCAAAGGCCGCGGCGGCGGAATGCGCGGGGTATGATGTCGATAATGCCTTGCATGTTCGGTGTTTTTATGCTGGTTCGACCTCCTCGACCGTTCCCAGTTTCACGTACCAGAGGTAGCCTTTCGTCTCGGTGTAACCCATCCGTCGCAGCAGGTCGCAGTATTCGCGGATCTGCCGCCGGTTGCGCTCCGCCTGGCGGGTGCCGAACTTGTAGTCGACCACGACGGCGCGCTCTCCGGCGGTCATTACGCGGTCGGGGCGCCGCACTGCGGAGCTGCCCGGAATGACGATCTCCTGTTCGTTGCGCACGCGCTGCCAGCTGCCGTCGAACCATTGTCGTACGACGGGGTTGCGCAGCGCCTGGTCGATCATGCCGTCGAGCGTGGCGGCGTCCGTCGCCGAGAGCGTGCCGTCGGCCTTCATGCGTCGGACGGCGCGGCGGATATCCTCCTCCTCGTCGGCCTGTTCGAAGGCGCGGTGCATCAGAATGCCGAAGTTGCGGGGCGAGAGCTCGGCCCGGTCGTCCTCCTCGAAATAGCGCTGCGAGGGGAGGTGCAGCCGCAGGTCGGCCTGCGAAGTGCGGTAGTGCTCCAGGGCGACGTGTTCGACGCCGCTACTCCCGTGCCGCGAGGGTTCGGGGGCTGCGAATTCGCCGAACTCGAAACGCTCGGTTCGTTCGTCGGCGGTATAATGTCCTGCGAGGTCGCCCAGCAGGGCCCGATCGCCGTCGGCGGCGATGCTGCGCAGCAGCAGGCCTCCTACCGTGCGGGCCCCTTTTTTCGGCACGAAGACGTGCAGCGACTCCGCGGCGCGCGTGAGGGCTACGTAGAGCAGGTTGATGTTGTCCACGTGGGAGAAGACCGCTTCGCGGTAGAATTCTGCCGAGAAGCCCGATTCGGCCATCGATTTGCGGTAGCGCACCGGAAAGCGTCCCGCCTCGGCGCCTTCGCCGTCGGCCTCGGCCCAGACGATGTTTTCGACCATGCCGCTCGACCGCGGGTCCAGCGGCCAGGAGCAGTAGGGGATGATGACGGCGCACTTCTCCAGCCCTTTGGCTTTGTGTACGGTCGTGATCTCGACGGCCGTCGCCGACGCTTCGACGCTCAGCGAACGTTTGCATCCCGTCTCGTCCCACCAGCGGAGCCACAGCCCGATGTCGGCGATCTTCGACGAGCAGAAGGCGATGATCTGTTCGTGAACGGCTTGCAGATAGGCCGTCTGGAGCTTGTCGTTCTGGAGGTCGTAGCGCATGACCAGCCGTTCGAACGCCTCCTCGGGCGAAAGCAGCCGGATCGAGCGGAGGAATTCCCGTTCGTCGTCGGGGATCGGACGGTCGAACGCCCGGCCCAGGTAGTGATCGTAGACGGCGCGGCTGAGCGTATCCTCCGGATCGAGGGACAGGCGCAGCGCCGCGGCGACGAAGCCGCTCACGGGGGCGTTGCCCACGACGAGCGCTTCCTGCGTCATGACGTCGAAGCGGT
The DNA here is from genome assembly GCA_948442615.1 of uncultured Alistipes sp. GTDB lineage: Bacteria > Bacteroidota > Bacteroidia > Bacteroidales > Rikenellaceae > Alistipes. The sequence goes on along the minus strand of CAOJSG010000082.1, from coordinate 443 downwards.
AGCGCGGATCGGTGTTGCGGCGTTTGAAGTCGAGCAGCTCGGCGGCGACCTTACCGCCGTCCGTGGCGCCGCGTACGAGAATCAGAATGTCCGACGGGCGGAATCCGCGGTCGAGCAGCGTGCAGATGCGCTCCACGACGGGCGGTCGCTCGTCGAAGGTCTCGACCGAGACGTAGCCCGGGCGGGTGCCTTTGCGGCGGGGTGTCTGCGCATGTTCGCGGTAGGCGTCCGCGAGGGTGTCGTGCAGCGCCTCGGCTCCGGCTGCGGAGATGTCGCCCCGCTGTGCGGCGTCGTCCAGTAGCACGTTGAGCGTCCGGTTGTCCTCGGCGACGATGCGTTCGATGATTCGGTTGTTGAACTCCACGACCGTGGGGAGACTGCGGTAGTTCTCCTTCAGGTTCACCGTCTGGGTATTCTCCTCGCCCAGGGCTTCGCGCGCCTGC
>CAOJSG010000081.1 GCA_948442615.1 uncultured Alistipes sp. | reverse complement strand
TCCATCGAAAATATTCCGCATAACCTGCGGTCGGGAATCTTATGCCTATTGAAAAACCTTCCGTATCCCCCTTGCGCTGGGTGCCGTCGCTCTACTTCGCGATGGGATTGCCCTTCGTGGTGCTGAATATGGTCGCAGCGGTGATGTACAAGGATTTGGGCGTCACGGATGCGCAGATAGCGTTCTGGACGTCGCTCGTCATGTGGCCGTGGACGATCAAATTTCTGTGGAGTCCGTTTCTGGAGCTGTTCCGCAGCAAGAAGTTCTTCGTGGTGACGACGCAGCTCGCCACGGGCGTGCTGTTCGGTTTGGCGGCGCTGGCGCTTCACCTTCCGGCGTTCTTCGCCGTGACTGTCGCCTTGTTCGCCGCGGTGGCGTTCAGCGGCGCCACGCACGACATCGCGGCCGACGGCGTCTACATGTCCGAACTCTCGGCCACCGACCAGGCCAAGTACATCGGCTGGCAGGGTGCGTTCTACAACCTCGCCAAGCTGGTCGCCACGGGCGGGCTCGTGTGGCTCGCGGGGTGGCTCTTCGAACGGTTCTGCGGTCCGGGGCTCGACAGCGCCGCGGCGTCGCGGTCGGCATGGAGCGTTATATGCATCATCCTCGCCGTCATCATGCTCGCCGCGGGCCTTTGGCACATGCGGTCGCTGCCCTCGGGCGGTGCCGCTGCGAGCGGACGCACCTTGTCCGACGGCTTGCACGGGCTTCGCGAGGTTATCGTGTCGTTCTTCGCGAAGCGCCATATCTGGTGCTATATCGCCTTCATCATCTTGTACCGTCTGGGCGAGGGGTTCGTGATGAAGATCGTGCCGCTGTTCCTCAAAGCCGACACGGCCGCCGGCGGCCTCGGCCTCACCAACCGACAGATCGGACTCTACTACGGCACCTTCGGCGCCGGAGCCTTTCTCCTGGGTTCGCTGCTCGCCGGCTACTACATCGCCGGCCGCGGCCTGCGCCGCACGCTCTTTACGCTGGTGTGCGTCTTCAATTTGCCGTTCGCGGTTTACGCGCTGCTGGCGTGGTTCCGGCCGACGAGCATGTGGCTCGTCGGGGGCGGCATCGTCATGGAGTACTTCGGCTACGGATTCGGATTCGTGGGCCTCACGCTCTTTATGATGCAGCAGGTGGCACCCGGACCCCACCAGATGGCGCACTACGCCTTCGCGTCGGGCATCATGAACCTCTCGGTCATGCTGACGGGCATGGCCTCGGGCTATCTGAGCGACCTGCTCGGCTACCGCACGTTCTTCCTCGCCGTGCTGCTGGCCACCGTCCCGGCCTTCGTGATGACGCGCCTCGTACCCTTTACCTTCGACGAACGAACAAAAACGAAATAAGACTATGAACAACCTTAAAATCATGGGAGCCCCGCTCCCCGACATGCCGTGGGAGGAGCGTCCCGCGGGCTATAAACATATTATGTGGCGCTATTCGGCCAATCCGATCATCGAGCGCGACCAGCTTTCGACCTCGAACTCGATCTTCAACTCGGCCGTCGTACCCTTCAAGAAGGGCAAGTACAACTATGCCGGGGTCTTCCGCTGCGACGACACCAACATCCGCATGCGGCTCCACGTCGGCTTCTCGGTCGACGGCCTTACGTGGGACATCTCCGAGGAGGACGTACGCTTCGAAGGGGCCGATCCCGAGGTGGGAGCGTGGGTTTACGGCTACGATCCCCGCGTGGTGAAGCTCGAAGACTGCTATTACGTCACGTGGTGCAACGGCTACTGCGGCGAGCCGACGATCGGCGTGGCGTGGACGACCGATTTCGAGACCTTCCACCAGTTGGAAAACGCTTTTCTGCCTTATAACCGCAACGGTGTGCTGTTCCCGCGCAAGATAGGCGGCCGCTACGCCATGCTTTCGCGTCCGAGCGACCGGGGGCATACGCCGTTCGGCGACATCTACTACTCCGAATCGCCCGACCTGGAGTTCTGGGGCCGCCACCGGCTGGTGATGCGTCCGTCGAAGTTCGAGGATTCGGCTTGGCAGTGCACCAAGGTCGGCGCGGGCCCCGTGCCCATCGAGACGTCGGAGGGGTGGCTGCTGATCTACCACGGCGTGCACCGGACCTGCAACGGCTTCAACTACTCGTTCGGTGCGGCGCTCTTGGACCTCGACCGGCCGTGGAAGGTCATAGCCCGCACGGGAGCCTACCTGCTCTCTCCGCGCGAGCTCTACGAGTGCATGGGCGACGTGCCCAACGTCGTGTTCCCCTGCGCCACGCTCCACGACCCTGCTACGGGGCGTCTGGCCGTCTACTACGGCTGTGCCGATACCGTCACGGGCCTTGCCTTCGGCCGCATTCCCGAAATCATAGAGTTCATCAAGAAAACCGACATCCTCTGAGCCATGTATTCCCACGACAACCGCATAGTCATCACGCTCGACGCCGGCGGCACGAACTTCGTCTTCGGGGCCATGCGCGCCAACGAGTTTATCGTCGAGCCGCTCACCCTGCCCTCGCAGGCGCACGACCTCGACCTCTGCCTGCAAACTATGGTGCGCGGCTTCCGCGAAATCATCGGGCGCCTCGACGAGCAGCCCGCGGCCATCTCGTTCGCCTTCCCCGGCCCTGCGGACTATCCCAACGGCATCATCGGGGGCTACCTTCCCAACTTCCCCTCGTTCCGCGACGGCGTGGCGCTGGGCCCGTTCCTCGAGATGACGTTCGGCATCCCCGTCTTCATCAACAACGACGGCGACCTGTTCGCCTACGGCGAGGCCCTCGGGGGTGCGCTGCCCGAGGTCAACGCACGGCTCGAAAAGGCCGGCAGCGCCAAGCGCTACCGCAACCTGCTGGGCTACACCTTCGGCACGGGCTTCGGCGTGGGCATGGTGGTGAACGGCGAGCTCAACCGCGGCGACAACTCGTGTGTGGAGACCTTCTGCCTGCGCCACAAGAAGCTGCCCGATGTCATCGTCGAGGAGGGCGTTGCCGTGCGTGCCGTGAAGCGCGTCTACGGCGAGCTCGCGGGCAACCCCGACCACGGTCTCGAACCCAAGGATATCTGCGAGATCGCCGACGGCACGCGCGCGGGCGACCGCGAGGCCGCCAAGGGTGCGTTCTCCGAGCTGGGCGAAATTGCGGGCGACGCCATGGCCACGGCCGTGACTCTTACGGACAGCCTTATCGTCATCGGGGGCGGCATCACCGCGGCGCGCAGGTACATCATGCCGTCGCTGCTCGCGGAGCTGCGCTCCAAGATGCGGCAGCTCAACGGCGACACCCTCGACCGCGTGCAGATGCGGGTTTACGACCTCGACGACGAGGCCGAGTTCGCACAGTTCGCCCGCGGCGACATGCGGCCCCTTCAAGTCTATGGTTCCGACCGCTTCGTGGCCTACGACCCCCAGAAGCGCACGGGCGTGATGATTTCGAAGCTCGGCGCCAGCCGCGCCATCTCGGTCGGCGCCTACGCCTTCGCACTATCCATGTTGGACAAAAAAGACAACGGCATATGAAACCTTTTCGATTCACACCGATATTCAAATCCCTGATCTGGGGCGGCGGCAAGATAGCGCCCTACAAGGGCGTGGACACCTCCGTGCCCGACATCGGCGAGAGCTGGGAGCTCTCGGGCGTCGCGGGCGACGAGTCCGTCGTCGCCGAGGGCGAATATGCGGGCCTCACGCTCCCGCAGCTTATCGGAGAGCTAAAAGGAGAACTGGTCGGAGAGGCGGTGTACGAGCGCTTCGGCGAGGAGTTCCCGCTGCTGGTGAAGTTCATCGACGCGCGCGACGACCTCTCGATCCAGGTGCACCCGAACGACGAGCTCGCGCAGGCGCGCCATGGCAAGCACGGCAAGACCGAGATGTGGTATGTCGTCGATGCCGACGAGGGAGCCCACCTCAAGGCAGGCTTCTCACAGCAGATTACCCCCGCGGAGTACGAGCGGCGCGTGGCGGAGAACACCCTGACCGACGTGTTGTGCGACTACGCCGTGCGGCCGGGCGACGTGTTCTTCCTGCCTGCGGGGCGCGTGCACGCCATCTGCGCCGGGTCGTTCGTGGCCGAGATCCAGCAGACCTCGGACGTTACCTACCGCATCTACGACTACGGCCGCGTGGGTAAGGACGGCAAGCCCCGAGAGCTGCACACCGAGCTGGCGAAAGATGCCATCGACTACACGGTGCTGCCGGATTACCGTTCGCATTACGAGGCGGCGAAGAACCGCGAGACGCAGCTCGCGGCGTGCCCCTATTTCGTAACGTCGCTCTACGACCTCGACGCGCCGGTCGAAAAAGAGCTCTCGCAGCTCGATTCGTTCCTCGTGGTGATGTGTCTCGCGGGCAGCGGAACCCTCACGGACGACGAGGGCTGCGAAATCCCTCTGCGACAGGGCGAGACCCTGCTGGTGCCCGCCTCGACGCGCAGCATACGATTCTCCCCAGACGAAAGGTTGAAAATCCTGACAAGCCACGTGTGACCATGCGAAACGTAATAGCCGCCCTTATCATCGCGCTGTCGCTCGCCGGCGTCTGCCGTGCGCAGGCTCCGGTGGACAGCGTCGACCCTTTTATCGGAACGACAAACTTCGGAGCCTGCAATCCGGGGGCCGTTTGTCCGAATGGCATGATGTCCGTAGTGCCGTTCAACGTCATGGGCTCGGCAGAGAACCGCTACGACAAGGATGCCTGCTGGTGGTCTACGCCCTACGAATATCATAACAAGTTCTTCACGGGCTTCGCACACGGCGTCCTGAGCGGCGTCGGCTGTCCCGAGCTGGGAGCGCTGCTGACGATGGCCACGGCCGGAGTGCTCGATGTCGATTACAAGCATTACGGCACAGCTTATTCCGACGAAACCGCCTCGCCGGGCTATTACGCCGCCACACTCTCCAAGTACGGCATCCGCGCCGAAGC
>CAOJSG010000080.1 GCA_948442615.1 uncultured Alistipes sp. | reverse complement strand
TCGACATGCAGATTGTAGGTCTCCCACAGGTCCTTGACATGCTGCTGCGGCACGATGCCGGTCTCTTTCCAGCGCTGCTGCAACTCGCGGAACTTCGTAAAGGTATGGTTGAGCGTCTCATCCGAATCGACCAACGCTTTCAACTCCTCGATGATGGCCAGTTTGGTCCGGTAGTTCGCCTCCTTCTCGGCTTCGAGGCCGGCGATGAACTCGTCCCTCAGACGGCGGTATTCGCGGAACTGCTCCTTGAAACGCACCTCCGCAGCATCCACCGCAGGCGCGAACTCCTCCTCGGCGCCGCCCTCCTCGACGAACTTGCGACGTGCGGCCTCGACCTCGGCCCGGCGAATGCGGTAGAACGCGATCTTCAGCGCCTCGACCTCGCGGCGTAGCGTCTGCACGGGCTGCTCGGCGAGCATCTGCGCGAAGAGCGCCACCAACTCCTCCTTGTTCTTGCCCTCGAAACGCTGTTCCGAGGCGGCTTGCGTCGCATCCAAATCTTCATCGGCCTGTTCTTCGGCTACGACGCCCTCGATCTCCAAACCGGCGCTGCGAGCGGCCAAAGCGGCCTCCTCGTCCGAAAAATCGACCGTCGCGGTCGGCTCTGCGAGCTCCTCCTCGCAAGCCACGCCCACGGCCTCCGTGCGGATACGCGGACGCTTCGCGCGTGCCGGCGTCTCCGCCTCGGCCGCCGCTTCGGTCTCGACCGTCTCCTGGGACGCCATCGTTTCGGTTGTCTCCGCCTGCGCCTCTGCGGCGGGCGTTTCGGGTTCGGAAATCACGGCGGAAACCGCCTGCGCATCTTCAGCCGCGGGGCTGACCTGCTCCCCGGTCACGGGCAGCGTCAATTTTTCAGTAGCCATCGCAATACTCGTTTTATGGTTTCCCGCATTCGCGGGAGAATAATTCTCGCCAACAATTACGTGCAATCCCGCTCCGCTTTCGATCCAAAACCTCTCGACTACGCCCGATACGGACTCGAACGAGGTCTGAAAACCGACGAGGTGCGAAATTGCTTATACTATTTTGCAAATATACGCATTTTTCCTGTGCAGCCGAAGGTTTTCGCGGGAAATTTACTAACTTCGCGCTAAGAATCACCGCCGGATACGGCCCGCTCGCACGGGTTCCGTTCCGCATAATCCGAAACCGCCCCATGAACCACCGCATTCTGCTGGTCGACGATGAAGTAGACATTCTGGAATTCGTCCGATACAACCTCGTCAAAGAGGGTTACGAAGTCTTCACGGCCGAGAACGGCGCCGAGGCGCTGCGTCTGGCCGCCGAAGTGCGTCCGCACCTGATCCTGCTGGACCGCATGATGCCCGTGATGGACGGCGCCGAAACCTGCCGCGCGATCCGCAGCAATCCCGACCTGCGCAACACGATGGTCGTCTTCCTCTCGGCCCTGGGCGAGGAGGAGCAGCAGCTCACCGGCTTCGGCGTCGGGGCCGACGACTACCTGGTCAAACCCATCAAAATGGCGCTGCTCAAGAGCCGCATACGTGCGATTCTGAAGCGTATCGATGCCGACGAACCGTCATCGCCCGCCGCGGAGGAACCCGCTGCCGCGACACCCGGTCTGAGCATCGACCGCGAACGTTACGCGGTGGTCTGCGACGGACGCGAGATCACGCTCCCGCGCAAGGAGTTCGCCCTGCTCGAACTGCTCTGCGCCTCGCCCGGCAAGCTGATCCCCCGCGAGGAGATCTACGCCCGCATCTGGGGCAGCGACGTGGTGGTGGGCGACCGCACGATCGACGTCCACATCCGCAAACTGCGCCAGAAGATCGGCGAGCACCGCATCGTCACGGCCAAAGGCGTGGGTTACAAATACGAACCATGATCGAAAAGAACGCAAAATACCGCCGCATCGTCGTCAAGATCGGCAGCAACGTCCTCACCCGCGAAGACGGGCACCCCGACACCACCCGCATCTCGGCCCTGGTCGATCAGATCGCACGCCTGCACCGCGCAGGGGTGCAGGTCGTGCTGGTCTCCTCGGGCGCCGTCGCTTCGGGCCGCAGCCTGCTCGAACGCCGCGCCGGGCGCCTCGACAGCGTATCGGCCCGCCAGCTCTTTTCGGCCGTGGGACAGGTCAAGCTGCTCGACCGCTACTACGACCTCTTTTCGGAGTACGGCATCCTCTGCGGCCAGGTCCTCACCACCAAGGAGAGCCTTTCGACCCGGCGGCAATACCTCAACCAGCGCAACTGCATGGAGGTGATGCTCGCGAACGGCGTGCTGCCGATCGTCAACGAGAACGACACCATCTCGGTCACCGAGCTGATGTTCACCGACAACGACGAACTCTCGGGCCTCGTGGCCGCGATGATGGGCGCCCAGGCGCTCGTGATCCTGAGCAACGTCGACGGCGTTTACGACGGACCTCCGGCCGACCCCGCCTCGCGGGTCATCCGCCGCGTGGCTCCCGAGCAGGACCTCACGCGCTATATCGACACGGCCCGCTCGTCGCGCGGCCGGGGCGGCATGGCGACCAAGAACCGCATCGCCGCACGTGCCGCCGCCGAAGGCATCGAGGTCATCATCGCCAACGGCCGCCGCGACGGCATCCTCACGGATCTCGTCCTCGACGGTCGCGATACGGTCTGCACACGCTTCGAACCCGCCCCGCGCCCGGCTTCGGGCGTCAAGAAGTGGATCGCCAGCAGCGAAGGATTCGCCAAGGGGGCCCTGCATATCGACGAAGGGGCCGCCGAGGCCGTGCGCACGAGCAAGGCCGCGAGCATTCTGGCCGTGGGCGTCACGGCCGTCGAGGGGGATTTCGAACGCGACGACCTGGTACGCATCCTCGCGCCCGACGGCGCGCAGTTAGCCGTGGGCCGCATCGCCTGCGACAGCGACACGGCGCGCCGCAACATCGGACGCAAAGGGTTGCGCCCGCTTATCCACTGCGACTATCTTTACCTGGAATAGATGGAATACGAATCACTTTTCGCCGCCGCCCGCCGGGCGTGCGACGAAACGGCACAGGCGGCACCCGAACGGCTTGCCGCCGCTTTGCACCGCGCCGCAGGACTCCTGCGGCAACACACCGCCGAACTGCTCGAAGCCAACGCCCGCGATATGGAGCGCATGGCTGCCGATTCGCCGCTGCGCGACCGTCTGCGGCTCACCCCCGAGCGCATCGCAGGCATCGCCGCCGACATAGAGTCCGTGGCCGGGCTTCCGGCGCCGCAGGGCGAGGAGATCGCCCGCTGGCAGCGCCCCAACGGCATGACGATCCGCAAGGTCCGCGTGCCGTTCGGCGTCGTGGGCATGATCTGCGAAGCGCGCCCCAACGTCACGGCCGACATCTTCGCCCTGACCCTCCGCACGGGCAACGTCTGCGTGCTGAAGGGCGGCAGCGACGCCCGCCACTCCAACGCGGCGATCGCCCGCCTGCTGCACGAAGCACTGCGCGGCGAGGGGCTTCCCGAAGCGGCCTTCACGCTGCTCCCCTCCGAACGCGAGGCGGCGGCCGCGCTGCTGCACGCCGCAGGGTGGGTCGACGTGGTGATCCCGCGCGGCGGTGCGGGACTGATCCGCTACGTACGCGAAAACGCCCGCATCCCGGTGATCGAGACCGGCGCCGGCATCGTCCACACCTATTTCGACATCGACGGCGACCTCGCGAAGGGCCGCGCCGTGATCTGCAACGCCAAGACCCGCCGCGTGAGCGTCTGCAACGCCCTGGACTGCCTCGTCATCCACCGCGCACGCCTCGGCGAGCTGCCCGCGATCTGCGCACCGATGGCCGATCGCAACATCTTCATCCACGCCGACGCCGAAGCCTTCGAAGCCCTCGCGGGACACTACCCCGCCCGCCTGCTCGGACACGCCTCGGAGGAACATTTCGGCACCGAGTTCCTCGGCTACGAAATGGCCGTGCGCACCGTCGGCTCGCTCGACGAAGCGCTGGAGCATATCGCCCGCTACTCGTCGCGCCACAGCGAAGCGATCGTCACCGAGAACCCCGAAACCGCCCGGCGTTTCACCCGCAGCGTCGACGCCGCCTGCGTCTACGTCAACGTCTCGACGGCCTTCACCGACGGGGGACAGTTCGGCTTCGGCGCCGAAGTCGGCATCTCGACCCAGAAGCTCCACGCCCGCGGCCCGATGGGACTTCCCGAACTGACGACCTACAAATTCATCGTCGAAGGCGACGGCCAGACCCGCAATCCGTGAGGCGCGCGAACAAATTATCCCACAAAAACGGCAAAAATTCGGGCAATCCGTAATCATTTTCTGCCTATATTTGCATAATCGTAAAATAAACCGTACTTTTAACTTATGATTCGCGAATTGTTGGCCGTCGGCGCAGGCGGCGCATTGGGCTGCATGGCCCGCTATGCGCTCGCATACGGCACCCTGGCACAGCACACGCTGTGGGGATTTCCCGCCGGAACGTTCGCCGTCAACACCGCCGGATCGCTGCTGATCGGGCTGCTGATCGCGCTGCTCGATAACCGGACGGCCGCGTGGATACTCGTCGTGGGCTTCTGCGGAGGTTTCACCACCTTTTCGAGTTTCTCGGCGGACACGGTGAAACTGCTGCGCATGGGCTCTTATCTCCCGGCGGCGCTCTACACGATGCTCAGCGTCGTCGGCTGCATCGCCTGCACGGCTCTGGGAGGATGGATCGGAACACTACTGAAAAATTGAAACGAATATGGTAATCTTAGTACTGAACTGCGGCTCCTCGTCGATCAAATATCAGGTGATCGACATGCAGAGCGCATCGAGCAACCTGCTCGCCAAAGGTCTGGTCGAGCGCATCGGTCTTCCCGAGGGCGACCTCACGCACAAACCCGTCGGCAAAACGCCGTTCGAACTCCACCAGCCCATCCCCGACCATACGACGGGTATTTCGCTGGTAATGGAGGCGCTGACCGACCCCGAGCACGGCGTCATCGCCTCGCTCGACGAGGTGAAGGCCGTAGGCCACCGCGTAGCCCACGGCGGCGAATTCTTCCCCGTGAGCTGCATCGTCGACGA
>CAOJSG010000079.1 GCA_948442615.1 uncultured Alistipes sp. | reverse complement strand
GTCTTCGTGTCGTCGCTCGGTGCCTGCACTCGCCGCAGCACTACGGCGGCAGATGCTCCGGTGCGCCCCGTGAAGGTCGTCACGGCCGCCCGGGCCGGTGTCATCGACCTGGATTTCGCGGGCATGGCCACGCCCGACGACGCTGTCAATCTGGCCTTCAAACTCTCCGGCCAGGTGTTGGATATTCCGGTCTCGCAAGGCGAATCGGTCGCTGCGGGGACTTTGCTCGCCGAACTGGACCCGCGCGACGTGGAGTTGAAGGTTTCGGCCGACCGTTCGGCCTACGAGGAGGCTCGTTCGCAGATGCAGCGCATGCAGCGGTTGCTGGAACACGAGGCGGTTTCGCGCCAGGAGGCCGAAGCCTCCCGCACGCGGTACGCCCAGGCCAAGTCGGCCTACGACAATTCGCTCGACCTGCTGCGCCAGACACGCCTTCGGGCTCCTTTCGCCGGAGTCGTCGAGGCGAAATACGTCGATAATTTCGAACAGGTGCAGGCCGGGCAGACTATTTTGCGGCTGGTCGCTCCCGAGACGCGGACCGTGAAGTTCACCATTCCCGAGAATTCGTTGCGGCTGCTCGGCGATACCACGACCCGTTTCGAAGTCGCGTTCGACAACTACCGGGGCGTGACGTTTCCGGCCCGACTGAAGGATTATGCCAAAACCTCGTCAGATGCCTCGGGTTTTCCCGTGTCGCTGACCCTTCAGCAGGTCGATACGCTGCGTTATCCCATTTCGCCCGGCATGTCGTGCACGATCACCATGCAGACCACCGACCCCGTGCACGATGCCGTGACGCTGCCCCTCTCGGCGATCTACGCTCCGACGGAAGGGGGTACCTACGTCTGGATCGTTACGCCGCAGAACCGTGTCGAACGGCGGGCCGTCGTGCCGGGCGAACCTTACGGCCGCGATCGCGTGCTGATCGATCGGGGCGTGGAACCCGGCGAGCGGGTCGTGACGGCGGGCGTCTATCGCCTCAGCGAGGGGGAACAGGTGCGGATCATAGCGTGATAAGACCATGAATCTGCCCGAATATTCGCTCCGCAACGCCAAGGTCATCGGCTTCTTCCTTCTTATCCTGCTCGCCGGCGGTATCGCCGGTTTCGCGACCCTGGGCAAGAAGGAGGATTCGGTTTTCGTCATCAAGAGTGCGGCCTTGGTCTGCAACTTCCCGGGCGCTTCGCCGCTCGAAGTCGAAGCGCTCGTTACCGAACCCATCGAACGCGAGGTGCAGTCGATGCGCCGCGTGCATAAGATCACGTCGGAGTCCCGCTACGGATTCTCGAAAATCATGGTCGAACTCGATCCTGCGACCCCGGCCCGCGAGATTCCGCAACTGTGGGACGAGTTGCGCCGCAAGGTGCTCGACATCCAGCCCCGCCTGCCGTCGGGTGCCTCGGCGGTGACCGTGGCCGACGACTTCGGCGACGTCTACGGCATCTATTACGGCCTGACGGCCGATGCCGGGTTTTCGCCTACGGAGCTGCGCGAATGGGCGCAGCGGATCAAGACGCGCCTGGCGACGGTCGACGGGGTGCAGAAGGTGACCCTTTTCGGCGAGCCGACGCCCGTGGTGAACGTCTACATCAGCCTCTCGACATTGGCCAACTTCTCGATTCGTCCCGAGACCGTCGTGCAGACCATCGGGGCGCAGAATACGATCGTCGACAGCGGCGAGAAACAGGCCGGGGGCATTTCGATCCGCATTCTCGAAGACGGCACCTACAAGGGATTGGACGACCTGCGCGACCAGTTGCTCATGTCGTCGGCCGGCAAACAGTATCGCCTGGGCGACGTGGCCCGCGTGGAGCGCGAATACCTCGAACCGCCCGTGACCCTCATGCGGGTCGACGGAAAACGCGCCGTGGGAATCGGTATCTCCACCGAAGCGCAGGTCGACGTGGTGAAGACCGGAGCGCAGATCGAACGGGAACTGGCCCGCATCACGGGACGCATGCCCCTGGGCATGGAGCTCGCGGTGCTCTATCCCGAGAATCGCATCGCCCGCGAGGCCAACGCGCAATTCGTGCTCAACCTGGCCGAGTCGGTGGGGATCGTCATCCTCGTTATCATGCTCGTGATGGGTTTCCGCGCCGGGGTGCTGATCGGCAGTTCGCTGCTCTTTTCGATCGGCGGTACGCTGCTCTTGATGCAGTTCTTGGGCGAAGGGCTCAATCGCACGTCGCTCGCCGGATTCATCATCGCTATGGGTATGCTCGTCGACAACGCCATCGTCGTCACGGACAATGCCCAGCAGGCGATGCTGCGGGGCGTCGCGCGTCGCGACGCGATCATCCGGGGTGCCGACGGCCCGCGCTGGGGTCTGCTGGGCGCGACGTTGATCGCTATCTGCTCGTTCTTGCCCCTGTACCTCGCCCCTTCGTCCGTCGCCGAGATCGTCAAACCGCTGTTCGTCGTGCTGGCGCTCTCGCTGCTTTTGAGCTGGGTGCTCGCATTGACGCAAACACCGCTGTTCGGCAACGTGCTGCTGCGCGTGAAGCCTTTGGCGCGCGATCCTTACGATACGCGTTTCTACCGCGCTTTCGATCGGCTGCTCGGGGCCCTGCTGCGCGGACGCTGGGCCGTCGTCGTTGCGGTAGCAGGGCTTTTCGTGCTCTCGGTCGTCGTCATGGGACGCATGCCGCAGAATTTTTTCCCGTCGCTCGACAAACCCTATTTCCGGGCCGACGTGCTGCTGCCCGAGGGGTACGATATCCGGGCTACGGAGGCCGATGCCGTGCGGATGGAGGAGTGGCTCCTTGCACAGCGGGAGGTCAAGACCGTATCGGTGACCATGGGCGCCACGCCGCCGCGCTATTATCTGGCCAGCGGCAGCGTCTCGCAGCGTCCCAATTTCGCCAACATCCTCGTCGAGGTGCACGACCGCCGGCAGACGGCGGCCGTCGAGGAGCGTTTCGGAGCCTATGTCGAGGCGAATTTCCCCGACGTGTGGCTGCGTTCGTCGCTTTTCAAACTCTCGCCCGTGCCCGATGCGGCGATCGAATTCGGGTTCATCGGCGACGATATCGATACGCTGCGGCACCTGACGGCCCGGGCCGAGGCGATCATGCGGCGGCACCCCGGTGCGACGAACGTCCGCAACGGCTGGGGCAACCGGATTCCGACCTGGATGCCCGTCTATTCGCAGATGAAAGGGCAGCGCATCGGCATTTCGCGCAGCCAGATGGCGCACGGCATCACTGTCGCCACCGAAGGCTATCGCTTGGGCGAATACCGCGAGGGCGACCGCATCATGCCTATCCTGCTCAAAGACGAGAATATCGGAAACTACAACCTCTCGAATCTGCGTACGTTGCCCGTATTCAGTCCTTCGGGCAAGGTCTATCCGATCGAGCAGGCGACCGACGGATTCCGTTTCGACTACCGCGACGGGGTGATCCGGCGCTTCGACCGCAGCCGCGTGATGAAGGCGCAGTGCGACCCCGCGCGCGGAGTCAATACGATCGCGCTTTTCCGGGCGTTGCGCGACACGATCGCGCAGCAGGTGACCCTTCCCGACGGCTATGCGATGCGCGTCTTCGGCGAGCAGGAGAGCCAGCAGGAGTCGAACGACGCTCTGGGGCGCTATATGCCGCTGACGCTCGTGGCGATCCTCGTCGTGCTGCTGCTCCTGTTCCGCAACTACCGCGACCCGGCGATCATCCTGTTGATGATTCCGTTGATCTTCATCGGCGTGGTCCTCGGCTTGGCCGTTACGGGCAAGGTCTTCAACTTCTTCTCGCTGCTGGGACTGCTGGGGCTCGTGGGTATGAATATCAAGAACGCCGTGGTGCTCGTCGAGCAGATCGGGGCCCTGCGCGCGGCCGGAACGGCGCCCTACGAAGCGTTGATCGCTGCGACGCGCAGCCGCATCGTCCCCGTGGCGATGGCTTCGGGCACGACGATCCTCGGCATGCTGCCGCTGCTGTTCGATGCGATGTTCGGCGCCATGGCTGCGACGATCATGGGCGGACTGCTGGTCGCCACGCTGCTCACGATCTTCGTGCTGCCGGTGGTCTATGCGATTTTTTACCGTATACGCAAACCATGAAACGACTTCTCTGGGTGTTCGCGATCCTCGGATCGCACGTCGCGGCGGCGCAGATCTCGCTGGCGGAGTATCGTGCGGATGTCGCCGCATACAGCTGGCAGCTGAAAATCGCCGCTTCGCAGGTCGATGCCGCGGCGGCCGAGGCGCTGCGCACGCGCACGGGGCGCCTGCCACGGCTCGCGCTGGAGGGCGATTTCGCCGCTTCGTTCCACCGTTACGACGGCATCGAGCCGTGGAGTTTCAACCTCCGGCCCGAGGTCGTGCAGACCCTCTACGGCGGCGGTGCGGTGCGTGCGGCGGTGCGGCAGACGGACCTGGGCTACGGCATTGCCCTGTGCGAGGAGGAGTTCTCGCAGATAGACGTGCGTTATGCCGCCGACTATGCCTACTGGAACCTTTCGGCTGCGGAGTTCTATGCGGCCTCCATGCGGGAGTACGTTGCGTTGATCCGTTCGCTCAAGGAGGTGATCGACCGTCGTTTCGCCGAGGGGCTGATCGCCAAGGGCGACGTGTTGATGATCGATACGCGTCTGAGCGAAGCGGACTATACGCTGCTCGCCGCCGAACGGCAGCTCGAAGTCGCCCGGCATAATTTCAACATGCTGCGCGGTGCCGATGCCGCGCAGGAGGTCCGCTTGCGCAACGGTATTCGCGATTCGTTGCCGGAACCCGTGCGGGTCCCGGGGTGCGAATCCCTGTCGCGAAGACCCGATTTCATGGCGGCCGGGTTGCGGATCGAGCAGGCCGAAGCCGCCGTCGCGGCGGCACGCGCTCCCTACAATCCGCAGTTGAGCGTCGGAGTCGGGGGCGTTTGGCAGACCTTCACGCCCAACCGTACGGGCTCCACGACGGTCGACGGTTCGGTTTTCGTGCGACTCTCGGTGCCGATCTTCCATTGGGGCGAGCGGCGTCGTGCCGTCGCTGCGGCCCGGGCGGCGCAGATGCAGACCGAGTGGCGTGCGGCTTCGTTGCACGACGATATCGTGCGCGAGGAGATCAACGGTTGGACGATGCTCGTGCAGAGCCGTGCGCAGATCGATAATTC
>CAOJSG010000078.1 GCA_948442615.1 uncultured Alistipes sp. | reverse complement strand
TTCGAAATGGAGCATCTGATGCAGGACGAGGTGATGCCGCGGCTCAAGGCCCGCTTCTCGCTGCGGCAGATCGTCCACCGCACGCTCGTCACCGCCGGACTGGCCGAATCGATGCTCGCCGAACGGATCGCCCCGTGGGAAACAGCGCTGCCGCCCTACCTCCGCCTGGCCTACCTGCCCAATCCGGGAAGCGTCCGGCTGCGGCTCTCGGCCTACGAGGTGGAGGGCGAAAGCGTCGCCCGCGAGATCGAACGGCGCTTCGACGAACTGCGCCGGCTGATTCCGCAATACGTCGTGGGCTACGAGACCGCCTCGGTGCAGGAGCTCGTCCACCGGCGGCTCATCGAGAGCGGACGGAGCCTGGCCACGGCCGAAAGCTGCACGGGAGGCACGATCGCCGCCCGCTTCACGGCCCTGCCCGGCGCCTCGGCCTATTTCCGCTGCGGCGTGGTGGCCTACGCCGACTCGGCCAAAGAGCAGCTGCTGGGCGTCGACCCGCAGACCCTGCGGCGTTGCGGCGCCGTGAGCGAGGAGGTCGCACGCCAGATGGCCGAAGGGGCGCGCCGCATCGCGGGCGCCGACTACGCCGTGGCGACCACCGGCATCGCCGGCCCGACGGGCGGTTCGGCCGAAAAACCCGTCGGCACGGTCTGGATCGCCGTGGCGACCCCCGGAGGCACCGCCGCCGTATGCAGGCAGTGCGGCACCGACCGCGGCCAGATCGTCGACCGCGCCTCGGCCTTCGCCATCGGCCTGCTGCGCGAAGCGCTCGACGCGGAATAACCCGCAGGCGGCGGATGCGGCGCGCACCGTAAAACCGCGAAACAAAGCCTCTTACGGCGATTCCGCGCAGAATCCGGCGGAGCGACCGAAAAACGCAAACGGCTCGAAAACAACGGGTTGAACCGGGATACGGAAAAATAATCGTACATTTTTCACTTTTCCTGCCCGATTTTGACTATATTTGCACTCCCTTAGGGAAAAAACGTAAAATCAATCACCATGAAAGTTTGCGAAATCACAGGCAAGACGGCGATCGTGGGCAACAACGTATCGCACTCGCACCACAAGACCAAGCGCAAATTCAGTCCCAATCTGAAAACCAAGCGTTTCTGGTCTGAAGAGGAAGGCCGCTGGATCACGCTGAAAGTGACCGCCGCCGGCATGAAAACTATCAACAAGAAGGGGCTTGCGGCAGCTCTGCGCGAGGCGGCGGCAGCCAAGACGGTTTACTAAAAACGACAGGAACAAATGGCAAAAAAAGGCAACAGAGTGCAGGTGATCCTCGAGTGCACCGAGCAGAAAGAGAGCGGTGTTCCGGGAATGTCCCGTTACATCACCACCAAGAACAAGAAGAACACCCCGGATCGTCTGGAGCGTAAGAAGTACAATCCTTACCTGAAGCGGGTCACCGTTCACCGTGAAATCAAATAGTTTTAGCGCGTTATGGCAAAGAAAGTAGTTGCAACACTGAAAACCGGCACGGGTAAGAACTTTACGAAGTGCATCAAGATGGTCAAGTCGGAGAAGACGGGCGCCTACATGTTCAAGGAGAGCATCGTTCAGAACGACCAGATCAAGGATTTCTTCGAAGGGAAGAAATAAGTATTTAAGAGCGATCTTAAACACAAAGGGCATCCGCAATGGGTGCCCTTTGTGTTTTCGCGGCGGACCGGCCGGCCGCTTTCGCCGCACAAAGAGGCGAACGAAACGAATATTTCCCTATTTTTGTATCCGTACGTCAAAACCGACCCCGATGAACAAGATCCTCGAACAGTTCGCTCCGGACGAGAGCAAGGCCCCCTATCGTTTCATGAAACACCGGATCCACAAGATCCTGCTCGTCTGCTGCAGCTACGACGGCTACATCCTCGAGGAGGACGGCCACATCGAACAGCAGATCAACCAGGAATATCTGGAGCTGAACATGTCCAACCCGCCGTCGTTCACGCGGGTCAGTTCGACGGCCGAAGCGCTCGAGCGGCTGGCAGCGGACGACTCGTTCGACTTCATCCTGACGATGTACAACGTGGGAAGCCCCGACGTCTTCGCCTTCGCCCGCATCGTCAAGGAGCGCCATCCGCAGATCCCGGTGGCGCTGCTCACCAGCTTCTCGAAGGACATCTACCGGCGGCTGGAGGAGCAGGACCGCTCGGGGCTCGACCACATCTTCTGCTGGCACGGCAACACGGACCTCATCATCGCCATCATCAAGCTCATCGAGGACAAGCTCAACGCCCGCGAGGACATCCTCGAAGGGGGCGTGCAGGCGATCCTGCTGGTCGAGGACTCGATCCGCTTCTACTCGACCTACCTGCCCGAGCTGTACCGCATGATCCTCCAGCAGAACACCGAATTCCTGAAAGACGCCTTCAACGAACAGCAGCAGGTGCTGCGCAAGCGCGCCCGGCCCAAGATCCTGCTGGCCACGAACTACGACGAGGCGGTGACCCTCTACGAGCGCTACAAGCAGAACCTGCTGGGGGTGATCTCCGACGTGGGGTTCGTGCTGCACGAAAACGATTCGCCCGCCACCGAGAAGCTCGACGCGGGCATCGACCTCTGCCGGCTGATCAAGGCGGACAATCCGCTGATGCCCGTGCTGCTGCAATCGTCGCAGACCTCGTTCGAGGAGGAGGCGCGCCGGCTGGGCGCCGGCTTCATCGCCAAAAACTCGAAGACGCTCCTCTCGCAGCTCCACGACTACATCTCCAAGGAGTTCGCCTTCGGCGACTTCGTCTTCAAGGACCCCGCGACGGGCGCCGTCATCGGCCGGGCGCGCGACCTCACGCAGATGCAGCAGATGATCGCCGCCGTCCCCGACGAGGCCTTCGAATACCACACGTCGCAGAACCACCTCTCGAAATGGCTCTATTCGCGGGGCCTCTTCCCGCTGGCAGCCGCCATCCGCCGCCACAACAGCACCCATTTCCGCACCACCGCGGAGCACCGGCGCGAGCTGGTCAACCTCATCCGCGACTACCGCACGCTGCTGGGGCAGGGGGTCGTGGCGCACTTCGACCCGGAGACCTACTCGGATGCGGTGGCCTTCGCGCGCATCGGCGAGGGGTCGCTGGGCGGCAAAGCCCGCGGCCTGGCCTTCATGAACTCGATACTCATCAAATACCGGCTCTACGACCGCTACGCCGGCGTGCGGGTGATGATTCCCCGCACGGTGGTGATCGCCACCTCCTACTTCGACGAGTTCATCCGGATCAACGGCCTGAAATACATCGTCTCGCAGGAGTTATCCGACGAGGAGATCCTCTCCGAGTTCGTCAGCTCGACCGTCCCCGTACGCCTGCAGGAGGAGCTGAAGGCCTACATCCGCACCGTGCGTTCGCCGCTGGCCGTGCGTTCGTCGTCGAAGCTCGAGGATTCGCACTACCAGCCCTTCGCCGGCATCTACTCGACCTACATGATCCCCCACACGGACAACGAGGACCAGATGCTGCGCCTGCTGCTCAAGGCGATCAAGAGCGTCTACGCCTCGGTCTACTTCGCCGCGTCGCGCGCCTACATCCAGACGTCGCAGAACCTCATCTCGGAGGAGAAGATGGCCGTCATCGTCCAGGAGGTGTGCGGCACGGAGGAGAACGGGCTGCTCTTCCCCACCTTTTCGGGCGTGGCGCGCTCGATCAACTGCTACCCTATCGGCGACGAGCGTCCCGAAGACGGGGTCTGCAACGTGGCGATGGGGCTGGGCAAGCTGGTGGTCGACGGCGGACGGACGCTGCGCTTCTCGCCGCGCTACCCGCAGAAGGTGCTGCAAACCTCGACACCCGAGCTGGCGCTGCGCGACACGCAGAACGAGGTGCTGGCGCTCGACCTGGCGCCCGAGGCCTTCCACACCTCGATCGACGACGCCGTGAACCTGCGCCGGCTGTCGCTCGCCGACATCGCCCCGATGCGCAACGCCGGCCACGTCTGCTCGGTCTGGGACCGCGAGAACGAACGCATCTCCGACAGTCCTTTCGACCGGGGCCGCAAGGTCATCACGTTCAACAACATACTGAAATACAACACCTTTCCGCTGGCCGAAATCGTCACCGACATCCTGGCCATCGGCAGCGAGGAGATGCGCTGCCCGGTAGAGGTGGAGTTCGCGGGAAACATGGACGTATCGGCGGGCCGTCAACGGATCTTCAACCTGCTGCAGATCCGCCCGATCATCGACAGCCACGAAAACCGCGCGGCCGACTGGAGCCGTCTGGACACCGGCGAGGCGCTGATCTACGGCGAGCGGGCGCTGGGCGTGGGCGCGATGAACGACATCGCCGACATCGTCTACGTGAAGCCCGACGCGTTCGATCCGCTCGTCACCGAACGGATCGCCGAGGAGTTGCTGGCCCTCAACCTGCGGATGCGCGAGGAGGGCCGCTCCTACATCCTGGTCGGTCCCGGACGCTGGGGATCGTCGGACCCCTTCCTGGGCGTTCCCGTCAAATGGACCCACATCTCGGAGGCGAAGGTGATCGTCGAATGCGGCATCGAGCGGTTCCAGGTAGAGCCGTCGCAGGGCACCCACTTCTTCCAGAACGTCACCTCGCTCGGCGTGGGCTACCTGACGATCGATCCCTTCCGCGGCGACGGCATCTTCCGCCAGGAGCGGCTCGACGCCATGCCGGCGGCCTGGGAGGGCGCTTACCTGCGCCAGGTGCGGTTCGAGCGGCCGCTCGAGGTCTGCATCGACGGCCGTTCGGGGCGCGGAATCGTGATCCCGGCCGACGCGCGGGAATAGCCCTCGCCCCGGCCGCACAGCCGGCAACAGAGACCGGCCGCCGGAACCCCGCGCGCCGAGCCCCCCCCCGATCATCCCACCGGAACACCGGCAATAGAACTCCGTCGCCGCCCCCCCCCACCGCCGAGAACCCACCGCGCACCTCCTCTCCGCCCATCCGATCCGGCCCGCCGGCAATAACCGAAAGCGGGTGTCCGAAAATTTCGGACACCCGCTTTCCATTCGGGGACTGCGCCGGCCGGCGATCCGCATCGCCCCGGTCGCCCTCGGACCGTTTACTCGGCGGCAACGACCGAGAACTTGATCGTAGCCTTCACCTCGCGGTGCAGCTTGGCCGTAGCCTCGTACTCGCCGACGGTCTTGACAGCCTCCACGACGATGGCCTTGCGGTCGAGCTCCACGCCCTTGGCAGCCAGCGCCTCGGCCAGGTCGGTGGCGGTGATCGTACCGAAAAGCTTGCCCTCCTCGGCCTTCACGGCCAGCGACAGCGGCAGGTTGGCGATCTTCTCGGCCAGTGCCTGCGCATCGGCCAGGATCTTGGCGTCCTTGTGCGCGCGCTGCTTCAGATTCTCGGCCAGCACCTTCTTGGCCGCAGCGGTAGCCGTCTTGGCATAGCCCTGGGGAATCAGGTAGTTGTTCGCATAACCGGGCTTCACGTTCACGATGTCGTTGGCGTAACCCAGGTTGTCCATATCTTTGATCAGAATCACTTCCATCTCTCGTCCTCCTTTTTATTATTTCATGCAATCGGTTACGAAGGGCAGGATCGCGAGGTGACGGGCACGCTTCACGGCCTGTGCGACCTTCTTCTGGAACTTCTGCGAAGTACCCGTGAGGCGGCGGGGCAGAATCTTGCCCTGCTCGTTGAGGAACTTCTTGAGGAACTCGCCG
>CAOJSG010000077.1 GCA_948442615.1 uncultured Alistipes sp. | reverse complement strand
ACCGCCGCGCGTGTCGCCGTCGAGCTTGGTCAGCACCACGCCGTCGAAGTCGAGCCGGTCGTTGAATTCGCGCGCCGTGTTCACCGCGTCCTGACCCGTCATCGCGTCGACCACGAACAGGGTCTCCGACGGTTTCACGGCCGCCTTGATCGCCGTGATCTCCTGCATCATCGCCTCGTCCACGGCCAGACGGCCCGCCGTGTCGACGATCACCACGTTATAGGACTTTTGACGGGCGTATGCGATGGCGTTCTCGGCGATCTGCACCGGGTTCGTATTGCCCTCTTCGGTGTAGACCTCCGCGCCGATCTGTCCGCCCAGCACCTTCAGCTGGTCGATCGCCGCCGGACGGTAGACGTCGCCCGCAACGAGCAGCACCTGACGGCCCTTCTTGCTTTTGAGGAAGGCGGCCAGTTTGCCCGAGAAGGTCGTTTTGCCCGAACCTTGCAGACCGGCGATCAGCACCACGGCCGGAGTGCCTTCCAGGCGGATGTCCGTGGCCGTGCCGCCCATGAGGGCCGCCAGTTCGTCGCGGACGATCTTGGTCATCATCTGGCCCGGCTTCACGGCCTTGAGCACGTCCTGGCCCAACGCCTTCTGCTTCACCTCGTCGGTGAAGGTCTTGGCTACCTTATAGTTCACGTCGGCGTCGATCAGCGCGCGCCGGATCTCCTTGAGCGTTTCGGCTACGTTGATTTCGGTGATACGCCCCTCTCCCTTGAGGATTTTGAACGACCGTTCGAGTTTGTCGGTCAAGTTTTCGAACATGGCTGCTTCCTGTTTTTGCGGTCGCGGACCGGCGTCCGTCCGCCCCGTGAGGCGTGGCTGCGGTCCTGCGTCCGGATGGATTCGGCGGCAAAGATACGCAATAATTTACAAACTCCGGCGCTGCGTCCTGCCGGACCGAACGTTTTTTTGCCCGGGCGCGACCTGTCGTTCCGCTCGCCGGTCCGGCACGGACATCGGTGCGGGGGATGCGTCGGACCGGCGGCGGTGCGGGGTTGCGGGGTGTGCTGTCGATTTGCGATTGTCCGCGGCAATGGCTATTTTTGCCGTCGAATCCATATGCCGACACAATGAAGAGACTGTTGCTGACCCTTTGCGGAGCGGCTGCCTGCTGGGGCGCCGCTGCGCAGGACTATCCGCTGCCCGACGACTGGAGGGAGGCGGAATCGGAATCGAAATCGCAGCCTCGGTTCCGTGCCGACGAGATCGGACTGCGCTATGAGGCGCAGGTCGGCGTCGGTGGCGGCGGGCGGCTCGACATGCAGTATCTCGGGCTGGATTACGCGCACTATTTCCCGCGGAACATCGGTTTCCGCACGGGACTGAACTGGTATGTCGAGGGGTGCGGGGCCGGGGAGTTCGGTTCGATCCCCGTGCAGTTTTCCTGGCGTTCGGGGCGGCTCGCGCCTGCAGGCTATGCGTCGAGCGACCGGGGCTACTATTACGACGGCCGGTATTACCGCGATGAAAACTACGGCGTGGGGTCGCTTTTCGCCGATCTGCTGCTGTCCGTCCTGCCCACGGCGTTCGAGGTCCATGCGGGCGTGACGCCGGGGATGCTGCTGGGCGGGCGTACGCAGGATTCGGACGATTCCTTCTCCGTCGACCGCCGGTTCGCCTGCACGGCCGATGCGGGCGGGCGGTTCATCATTCCCGTGTGGCGCTTCGATGTCTACTGCGACATCACCTATCATTATTTTCTGACGCGCAATTTTTACAACCGCGCTTGGAACCGCCGTTCGCGGCGTTCGTTCGTCGGGATCGGTGCGGGGGTGTCATTCGAATTCTGATCGTGCGCGGGCGTGCCGCACGATTGCCCGGCTGCACATCCGGTGATCCGGCTGTCCGGCCGGAGCGCCGCGCGCCGTTTTACAGCAGTCCGGCCTCGTAGTAGATCACGATCTGCTCGATGAGCCGGTCTTCGCCCTCCTTGTCGTACTCCGATTTGAGATCCTGGCCGAAGATCTTCGAAACGCCCTGCCAGAATCCGGCCACGAAGCCGCCCCGGAACTCCTTGAGCACCTCGTAGGCCGTGTATTCCGTTTCGCGGTCGATGAGCTTGAGCAGCACGCGGCCCTGCGTGCGGGTCATGTGTTTCAGTACGGGCGTGTACTCCTCCTTGATCTGGTGATAGACCTCTCTGATATAGGCTTTCTGCGCCTTTTTGGTCGGCAGGCGGCAGAGCTCCTCCTCCATTTCGGCCATGCGAGCCTTGGCGATCTTCGCCACGGGATAGACCTTCTTCACCGCATCCACCAGACGGCGGTAGCGGCGCAGATCGACCGGCCGGCTGAAGACGTAGACGGGCAGCACGTGCACCAGCGCGATCGAGTCGCCGTGCGCATCGACCGTCCACTCCTGATGCCAGAACCCCCGGCCGCCCTGGGCCGAGGCGCTGCCGGTCGCGAGCAATCCGGCCAGGACGAGAAGTATCGTGCGCAGCATCTTCGTAAAAAGCATTATCTTTGTTCCGAGTCCGATCTCCGACCGGGGCCGCATCGTTCGGTTTGTGCCGGCGGGGTCGGACAAAGATAGACAATATATCGTACAAACGTCGGGAGATCCGGGATATTATGTTGGAAAAAGGAATGTCCGCACAAAGTCGGACGACGGTTGCGGAGGCGCTCACCGCCGCAGCGATGGGATCGGGCGATCTGCCGGTCTATGCTACGCCGGCGATGGTCGCGCTGATGGAGAACGCGGCGATGACGGCCGTCGCGGAGGCGCTGCCTGAAGGATGCACGACCGTGGGCGCCGAGATGAACGTCGCGCACATCAAGCCTTCGGCGGTCGGCGCCGAAGTGGTCGCGACGGCCGTGCTGACGGCGGTCGAGGGGCGCAGGCTCACGTTCAACGTGGGTGCGCGCGATGCCGAGGGGATGATCGGCGAGGGGACGCACGTGCGTTACGTCGTCGATCGGACGAAATTCATGGCACGCGTGCGCTGAGCCTGCGTGGGAAACTCCGTGACGGCGGATTTCTCTGCGGCGGGGAGGAGCGGAGCCGTCGTCGGACGGGCGAGCCGATCGGGCCGCGGCGGAACGTTTCCGCGCTGCGGCCGGACCGGGCTGCGCGGGGCGTGTGCGCGGAGGCTTCCGGATCGAAACATGAAGGGCCGTCTTTTCGAAAAGACGGCCCTTCGCGGTCGTGTCGCGGCCCGATGCCGCTTGCGCGGGCTTCGGCTATTTGAAGAAGATCGACGAGATCTCTTTGTAGTTGTGTACGCGTTCGATCACGTCGGCGAACAGGTCCGCCACCGACAGCACCGTGAACTTGTGCAGGTCCTCGTCGGCCTTGAGCGGAATGGTGTCGGTGACGATCACCTCTTCGAGGGCGCTGGCGTTGATGCGGTCGTAGGCCGGGCCCGAGAGCACGGGGTGGGTGATCGCGGCCCGGACGCTCTTGGCGCCGCGCGACATGAGCATGTCAGCGGCCATGCAGATCGTTCCGGCCGTGTCGATCATGTCGTCGACGATCAGGATGTTGCGTCCCTCGACCTCGCCGATGGCGGTCATCTTGCCCACGACGTTGGCTTTCGCGCGCTCCTTGTGTGAGATGATGATCGGTGTGCCGAGGTGTTTGGCGTAGGTGTTGGCCCGTTTCGCGCCGCCCATGTCGGGTGCTGCGATTGAAAGATCCTCGATCCCCAGGCTGCGGATGTAGGGCACGAAGATGCCGCTGGCGTAGAGTGCGTCTACCGGCACGTCGAAGAATCCCTGGATCTGGTCGGCGTGCAGGTCCATCGTCATGATGCGGTCCACGCCCGCCGCCTTGAGCATGTTGGCCACCAGTTTGGCGCCGATCGGCACGCGGGGGCGGTCCTTGCGGTCCTGGCGCGCCCAGCCGAAGTAGGGCATCACGGCCACGACCTGATAGGCCGAGGCACGGCGTGCGGCGTCGACCATCATGAGCAGTTCCATCAGGTTGTCCGTCGGCGGGAAGGTCGACTGGACGATGAACACCGTACAACCGCGGATCGATTCGTTGAAGCAGGGTTGGAATTCGCCGTCGCTGAACTGGAGCACCTCAGCCTGACCGAGCGTCGTGCCGTAGCTGGCGACGATTTTTTCGGCGAGGTAGCGCGAACCCCGACCGGCGAAAAATTTGATTTTGTGGATGGCCATAGCGTTTCGTGGGTTTTTGATGGTGCAAATATAGAATAACCCGGCGAAAAAACATCCTTTGCGGGTCGCCTTTTTTCAACAATCGGT
Organism: uncultured Alistipes sp.; assembly: GCA_948442615.1. Taxonomy (GTDB): domain Bacteria; phylum Bacteroidota; class Bacteroidia; order Bacteroidales; family Rikenellaceae; genus Alistipes. Next base: position 1,442 of record CAOJSG010000077.1, on the reverse strand, counting down.
CAATAATCGCCTGCTTTGCAGCGTGCAGCGTCGGCGGGCGGCCCGAGCGGAAACGCAGAGGCGCGCTCCGGGCGCATGCCGGCGGAAGAGGTCCGCTGCGGCCGGCATGCGCCGGCCGTTTCCGGGTGCGGCGAAGCCTCGCCGCCTGCCGCGTCCGTTCGTCCGGTTCGCGCGGGTTCCGCATGCGGCGGACCCGGCGGAGCGTCTCAGAGCGTCTCAGAGCGTCAGGCAGTGCGCGATGTAGGCGAGGATCTCGTCGCGCCCCGTCCCCCGCTCGCTCGACGAAACGAACGATGGCGGCAGCTCCTCCCACTGCTCGGAGAGGATGTCGTGGTAATGGGCCAGGTTCTTTTCGAGCTGCGCTTTCGAGAGTTTGTCCGCCTTGGTGAAGATGATCCCGAAGGGAATGCCGTTCGCCCCCAGCAGTTCGAAGAACCGCAGGTCGATCTTCTGCGGTTCGAGGCGGGCGTCGACCAGCACGAACAGAAAATGCAGCCGTTCGCAGCGCAGCACGTAGTCGGTGATGAGTTTCGAGAAGTCGCTGCGCACGGTTTTCGACGTGCGGGCGTAGCCGTATCCCGGCAGGTCGACCAGATACCAGGCGTCGTCGATGCGGAAGTGGTTGATCAGACGCGTCTTGCCCGGGGTGCCGGACACCTTGGCCAACCCCTTGCGCCCGGTCAGCATGTTGATGAGCGACGATTTGCCTACGTTGCTGCGCCCGATGAACGCGATGTCGCGCAGTTCGTCTTTGGGGACCTGTGCGACTCTTTCCGAACTGCATCGGAACTCGGCCTTGTGGATCTGCATGGTATGGAGCGGTTTTTCGGGGACAAAGATACGATGAACCTTCGGGCTGACCAAACGGTTTCCCGTTTTTCCCGGCCGCCGGGCGCGGCTCCGGCGCATGCGTTCGGACCGGTGGGGCCGGAGCCTCGATTTTCGTACGATCGCGCCTTAAAATGTGGCACGTATCGTGCGATTATCCCGAAAAATTGGGTTACCTTTGCCCGCGTAAATTTTGCACAGAATTATGAAAGAGAACAAAAACGATTCGACGGCGGCGCTGTCGCGCTTCGGACGCGACAAGCGGGTCCGCACCGTGACGGCTACGGCGGAGCGCGTCGATCGTCGCCCGCGTTCGCAGCGCGATGCTGCCGATGCCGAGCACACTCCGTACGAGCGGAAGCCCGGAAAGCGCGCTTCGTACAATCCGCATTTCACGGCGGACAACCGTCCGGTGGAACCTCGCCGCGCTTACGGCGACAAACCCGCCTACGGCGACCGCAAGCCGCGCACGTTTGGAGACCGTCCGTCCGGCGCGGAGCGCAAGCCGCGCGCATATGGCGACAAACCCGCCTACGGCGACCGCAAGCCGCGTATGTTCGGAGACCGTCCGTCCGGCGCGGAGCGCAAGCCGCGCGCATATGGCGACAAACCCG
>CAOJSG010000076.1 GCA_948442615.1 uncultured Alistipes sp. | reverse complement strand
GTTGATCGAAATGATCATCGACGACTGGTCCATGCCGGCCGTATGCTGGATCTGGCCCGAAATGCCGCAGGCGATGTAGAGCTTCGGACGTACCGTGACGCCGGTCTGGCCCACCTGGCGCGCATGCTCGGTGAATCCCGCGTCGACCGCGGCACGGCTGGCGCCCACCTCGGCGCCCAGCACGTCGGCCAGGTCGTGCACCAGCTTGAAATTCTCCTTCGAGCCCAGACCGTAGCCGCCCGCCACGATCACGCCCGCGCCCTTGATGTCGATCTTGCTCTCGGCGATCTCGCGGTCGATGATCTTCACCGCCAGGTCGGCATCCTTCACGAAACGCTTCCAGTCGATCGCCTTCACCTCGCCGGCGCCGGGCTGCGCGGCGTATTCGCGGCGCATCACGCCCTCGCGGACCGTGGCCATCTGCGGACGGTGGTCGGGATTGACGATCGTCGCGATGATGTTGCCGCCGAAGGCCGGACGGATCTGGTAGAGCAGGTCCTTGTACTCGGTGCCGGTCTTGGCGTCCTTGTGGTCGCCGATCACCAGCTGCGTGCAGTCGGCCGTCAGGCCGCTGTGGAGCGCCGACGATACGCGCGGTGCGAAGTCGCGGCCGATGCACGTGGCGCCGAACAGCGCGATCTGGGGCTTCTCCTGTTCGATCAGACCGCACATCACGGCCGTGTGGGGCAGCGTGCGGAACGGAGCGAAGATGGCGTCGTCGGCCACCCACACCGTGTCGGTTCCGTATTTCGCCAGTTCGGTTTCGATCCCGGCGAGGTGCTCGCCGATCGCCACGGCTTCGAGTTTCACGCCGAGGGTGGTGGCCAGTTCGCGGCCTTTGGTCAGCAGTTCGAGACTCACGTCGGCGATCTTGCCGCCTTCGAGTTCGATGTATACGAATATGTTGTTCATGATCTCTGTCGGGGTTTAACCGAGCGTGTGGCTCGCGATAAGTTCAACCATCAGTTCATTGATCTCTGCGTCCGCAGCGGTCAGTTTCTTGGCCTCCTTGGCCTGGAAAACGACGTTCTCGATCCGTTTCACCTTCGTGGGCGAGCCCTGCAGACCCAGCTGTGCGGGGTCGGGATCGACCTCGGCGGCGGCCCACTCGACGATCTGCAGCGCCGGCTTGGCGGCTACGCGTTTCGCGGCTGCCGACTCGGGATCGGCGGCGATCTCCGACTTGCAGAGGGCGCATTTGTAGGTCATCACACGCTTGGCGTTGCGCGGGCGGCACTCGGGAGCCGAGGCGTTGACCGTGATCACGGCCGGAATCGGGCACTCGACGGTTTCGGTTCCGTTGGCCAGGCGGCGCTTGATGACGAGCGACTGCCCGCCGATTTCGACGATCTCCTCAGCATAGGTCACCTGCGGCAGTCCGAGTTTCTCAGCCACCTGGGGGCCTACCTGCGCCGTGTCGCCGTCGATGGCCTGGCGGCCGGCGACGATCACGTCGGGAGCGATCTTCTTCAGTGCGCACGACAGGGCGTACGACGTGGCGAGCGTGTCCGATCCGGCGAACTCGCGGCCCGAGAGCAGGTAGCCTCCGTCGGCGCCGCGGAACATCGCGTCGCGGATGATGTCGGCCGCGCGTTGCGGTCCCATCGTGAGCACGTGCACCGTGGCACCTTCGACGCGGTCCTTGAGCGAGAGGGCCAGTTCCAAAGCATTCAGGTCTTCAGGATTGAAGATGGCCGGGAGCGCGGCGCGGTTGACCGTCCCTTCCGGGGTCATCGCGTCCTTGCCCACGTTACGGGTGTCGGGCACCTGCTTGGCCAATACAACAATTTTAAGCGGTTGTTTCATATACAGGTATTTGATAGTATGTTCGATCGGTATGTTTTTTCCGCATCGGGGCGGCGGTCAGTTTCTGACGATGGTTTCGCTGCGGTCGGGACCCACGGAGACGATCGTCACCGGGACGCCCGTTTCGCGTTCGATGAATTCGATGTAGCGCTTGAACGCGGCGGGGAACTCCTCATAGGTGCGGCAGTTGCGCAGGTCGCACTTCCAGCCTTCGAATTCCGTGTAGACGGGGGTGATCTCCGCGGCGGTTTCGTAGGGGAACTGCGTCGTGCGCCGACCGCCGATTTCGTAGGCGGTGGCCACGCGGATCGTGTCGAAGTCGTTCATCACATCGGCCTTCATCAGGATGAGCTGGGTCACGCCGTTGATCATGATCGAGTACTTCAGCGCCACCAGATCGAGCCAGCCGCAGCGCCGCTTGCGTCCCGTCACGGCTCCGAACTCGTGTCCCAGGCGGCACAGCGCGTCGCCCGTTTCGTCGAACAGCTCCGTGGGGAACGGCCCGCTGCCCACGCGCGTGCAGTAGGCCTTGCAGATGCCGTACACCTCGCCGATGCGGTTGGGCGCTACGCCCAGACCCGTGCAGACGCCCGCACAGACCGTATTGGACGAGGTGACGAAGGGGTAGGATCCGAAATCCACGTCGAGCAGCGTGCCCTGCGCGCCTTCGGCCAGGACGCTTTTGTCGTCGTCGAGCAGGCTGTTCACGGCGTATTCGCTGTCGATGATCCGGAACCGTTTGAGATATTCGACGGCCTCGAACCACTGGCTCTCCAGCTCGGCGATGTCGTATGCGTAGTTCAGGCCGGCCAGGATCGCCTCGTGACGGGCCTTGGCTTTGGCGTAGATCGATTTGAAGTCGGGGCTGAGCAGGTCGCCCACGCGCATGCCGTTGCGGCTCACCTTGTCCGTATAGGTCGGGCCGATGCCTTTTCCCGTCGTGCCGATCTTGGCGCTGCCCTTCGCGGCCTCGTAGGCTGCGTCGAGGATGCGGTGGGTGGGCAGAATAAGATGCGCCTTTTTCGAGATGCACAGCTGTGCGGTCAGATCGTGGCCGCTGGCGGCCAGCGCTTCGGCCTCTTCACGGAAAAGGATGGCGTCGAGCACCACCCCGTTACCGATGATATTGGTCTTACCTCCTTGAAAGATACCCGAAGGGATCGAGCGGAGTACGTATTTTTCGCCGTTGAACTCCAGCGTATGCCCTGCATTGGGACCGCCCTGAAAGCGTGCCACGACTTCGTAGGCGGGGGTCAGTACGTCGACGACCTTGCCTTTGCCTTCGTCGCCCCATTGCAAACCCAGGATGACATCGATTTTCTTCATTGTATATAAATAGGTGTAATTTTGGCTGCAAAAAAGACTTTTGCGTTCAAAGATAGGAAATTTTCTTCGAAAATCCAATCGCGGACCAGCAGTTATCGACAATTTGTCGACAACGGCGCTTCCGCCCGATGCCTGTGTATCCGGCCGTTCGGGGTTCCGGACCGCTGCCGGACGGAGCGTCCGGTCCCTGCGGACCTACAGTTCGTGCGACAGCGGGGCGGGCACGGCGCCGCTCAGGTCGAAGCCGCCCCAGCGTTCGGCGATCTTGTCGAGCGTGGCGAAGAGTTCGTCGACATCGAGCGACGTGACCAGTTTGAGCCGCGTGGCCTTGAAATCGGGCAGTCCCTTGAAATAGTTGGTCAGGTGGCGGCGCATCTCGAGGATTCCCACGTGGTCGCCTTTCACCGCGAGCGATTTGGCCAGATGCTCCTTGGCGATGGCGACCCGCTCGGTGACGGAGGGCTGGGGGAGCGTCTCTCCGGTCGCGAGGAAGTGTTTCGCCTCGCGGAAGATCCACGGCCGGCCGTAGGTCGCGCGGCCGATCATCACGCCGTCCACGCCGTAGCGGTCGAACATCTCGGCGGCTTTCGCGCCCGAGTCGACATCGCCGTTGCCGATGATCGGGATGCGGATCTGCGGATTGTTTTTCACGCGGCCGATGAGCGTCCAGTCCGCCTCGCCGCGGTACATCTGCGCGCGCGTGCGTCCGTGGATCGTGAGGGCCGCGATGCCGACGTCCTGGAGCCGGAGGGCGATCTCCTCGATGTTCTTCGATTCGTCGTCCCAGCCCAGCCGGGTCTTGACCGTCACGGGCTTGCGGACGGCCTGTACGATCCGGCGCGTCATTTCGACCATCAGCGGCACGTCGCGCATCATGCCCGATCCGGCACCCCGCCCGGCGATCTTCTTCACCGGGCAGCCGAAGTTGATGTCGATGATGTCGGGTCCCGCCGCCTCGGCCATGCGGGCCGCCTCGACCATCGGCTCGATCAGATGGCCGTAGATCTGTATGCCGACGGGGCGTTCCGCTTCGTCGATCTCCAGTTTTTTCAGCGATTTGGCCGCGTCGCGGATCAGTCCGTCCGACGAGATGAACTCCGTGTACACGACGTCGGCGCCGAACCGCTTGCACATGTAGCGGAACGAGGGGTCGGTCACGTCCTCCATGGGGGCCAGGAAAAGCGGCCTGTCGCCCAATTCTATCTCTGCGATTTTCATCCTGTTCGGTTTTGGGGCGACGGGCGGGTGCGTCGGCAGTGCGCCCGTCCGTCGCGGGAGCTGGCGCGAGGGCTTTCGGCCCCGTGCTCCCGATTTATTTGCGGCAAAGGTAGTTGTAATTCCGTAATAAAGCGTTAAATTTGCGGACTAATTGATTCCCGACGATGATAAAGACAGAAGACTTTGTTTCGCAGGCCGTCGCGGGCGCGGTGGAGGCGCTTTACGGAAAGCAGGACGGCGAACAGTTGCAGATTCAGAAAACCCGCAGGGAGTTCGAGGGCGATTATACGCTCGTGACCTTCCCCCTGCTGCGACGAAGCCGCAAGTCGCCCGAGGCGACCGCTGCGGAGATCGGCGAATACCTGACGGCGCATGTTCCCGAAATCAAGGCCTTCAATGTGATAAAGGGATTCCTGAATCTCTCGCTGGACGATGCCTTCTGGGCCGCGCGTTTCGCCGAGATCGCTGCGGACGACGCATTCGGACAGGCGCCCGCCACGGGCCGTACGGTGATGATCGAGTATTCGTCGCCCAACACCAACAAGCCGCTGCATCTGGGGCACATCCGCAACAACCTGCTCGGCTACTCCGTGGCGCAGATCCTCAAGGCCAACGGACACGACGTCATCAAGGTCAACCTGGTGAACGACCGCGGCATCCACATCTGCAAGTCGATGCTGGCGTGGAAACTCTACGGAGGCGGCGAGACGCCCGCTTCGTCCGGCATGAAGGGCGATCACCTCGTGGGCAAATACTACGTGGAGTTCGACAAGCACTACAAGGCGCAGATCCGGGAGCTCGTGGCGCAGGGACAGACCGAGGAGGAGGCCAAGAAGAACGCCCCCGTCATGCAGGCGGCCCAGGAGATGCTGCGCCGCTGGGAGGCCAAGGATCCGGAGGTCTATGCGCTGTGGGAGACGATGAACGGTTGGGTCTATGAAGGTTTCGACGTGACCTACAAGGCGTTGGGCGTCGATTTCGACAAGGTATACTACGAGTCGCAGACCTATCTGCTGGGCAAGTCGCTCGTCGAGGAGGGGCTGCGCAAGGGGGTCTTCTACCGGCGCGACGACAATTCGGTGTGGATCGATCTGACGGGCGACGGCCTGGACGAGAAGCTGCTGCTGCGCGGCGACGGGACCTCGGTATACATGACGCAGGACTTGGGTACGGCGTTCCGCCGGTTCGAGGACAACAGGCTCGACGACATGATCTACGTCGTGGGCAACGAGCAAAACTACCACTTCCAGGTGCTGAAGCTGGTGCTCAAGAAGCTGGGCTATGCCGACTGGAGCGACCATATCACCCACCTTTCGTACGGCATGGTGGAGCTGCCCGAGGGCAAGATGAAGTCGCGCGAGGGCACGGTG
>CAOJSG010000075.1 GCA_948442615.1 uncultured Alistipes sp. | reverse complement strand
CGGCGAGGAGTACACCGAGGAGAACTGCGGCAACTGCGACAACTGCCGCAATCCCAAGCCGACGGTCGACGCCAAAGCCGCGCTCAAGACGGCGCTCGAGGCGCTGCGCGACATCGGCGACAAATTCAAGGCCGACTACCTGATCAACGTGCTGACGGGGCGCAATACGGCGCTCATCAAGAGCTACGGCCACAACAAGTCGAAGTGGTTCGCGGCGGGCGAGGACCACGACGCGAAATTCTGGGGCGCCGTGCTGCGGCAGGCGCTCATCCTGGGGCTGGTGGACAAGAATATCGAGAATTACGGGCTGATCTCGATCAACCGGAAGGGCGAGAACTACATCGCCATGCCTTTCCCGGTGACGGTGACGCTCGACCACGACTACGATGCCGAGGAGAAGGAGATCGAATCCGTGGCCCCCATGGGCAAGGGCGGTGCGGCCGACGAGGAGCTGTTCTCGATGCTGAAGGACCTGCGGAAGAAGGTGGCCAAGAAACACGGGCTGCCGCCGTTCGTCATCTTCCAGGATCCGTCGCTCGAGGATATGTCCGTGCAGTATCCGATTACGATCGAGGAGATGCAGAACATCACGGGCGTCGGTGCCGGCAAGGCCCGCAAGTTCGGCGAGGAGTTCATCAAGCTCATCAAGGCCTATGTCGAGGAGAAGGAGATCATCCGTCCGCAGGACATGATCGTCAAGTCGGTGGGCAACAAGTCGGGCAACAAGATCTTCATCATCCAGTCGATCGACCGCAAGATGGACTTCGAGGACATCGCCCGGGCCAAGGATCTCGATTTCGACGAGCTGCTCTCCGAGATCGAGGCGATCGTCAATTCCGGCACCCGGCTCGACATATCCTATTACATCCGCGAGTTCATGGACGAGGATAAGGCCGAGGACATCTATCTCTATTTCAAGGAGGATGCCGAGAGCGACTCGCTGGATGCGGCCATCGAGGAGCTGGGATCCGACTATACGGAGGAGGAGATCCGTCTGGTGCGCATCCGTTTCATCTGCGAGCAGGGCAACTGACGGCGCGGGGCTTCGTACGCTCCGGAGCCGGGATCCGGAGCGGAAAATCGGGCCCGGGAATATCGGTCCGGAGCGGGCGTCCCGGCCTGTCGATCCGGTGCGGAGAGCCCGGAATGCCGCCCGGGGTGCCGGTCGCTGGAATCCGTCCGCTGCGTCGGCTTCCGGCCGTTCCGGAAGTGCGGCGTGCGGTCCGTAGGCCGGATTCGGATTCGGTCCGGAATCGCCGGCGGGTGCGGCTTGGCTGCCGTGAGATCCGGTGAATCCGACGGGGCGCTCTGCCGAAACATGCCCGAAACAATGCCGGAGTCGTGCCGGGAGGTGCGTCGATCCGGCGGAGAGGCGGAAATCATCCGAAAACAGTTCGAAATATGCGTGTGAGATTCGATTTTATGCAACTGGTGCGGCTCGTCATGATGATTCTGGCGGTGGCCGGCATCATCTATGCGCTGGAGTTCATGGAAGGCGGCATCGCCGTGTGGTTCTGGGTCGCCGTGCTGGGGATCGGGTTCGTGGGGCTGTTCTACAGTTTCCGGACGATTCAGCGGCGGGCCGCTCTGGAGCGCAAGCGCCTGGAGGGACGGGAGAGCCGGGAGCGTCGCGGCAAGCGTCGCGGACGCCGCGCGAAGGCCTGAGCGGAACGGCGGGACCGCCGCACGTCGCATCGGACCGTAAATGCGGCCGACATCGGTGTTCCCGCAGGCGGTGCGTGGGCCGGGACGGACGATCGTGCGGCTCCGGTCGTCCGTTTTCCGCTTCTGATTGCCGGTCACCGGTCGCCGGCCATTATCGGTCTCCGGCACCGGAGGCCTTCCTGTGCTTTTTGCGTCTTTGACCCTGGCTTTTCGCCCTTGTCCCTTGTGGCTCCACGCCTTTGCTCTCTTGCGGGCGACGGTTCGCGGCATTCCGACCGCGCGGCATCCGGTCGCAGCCCACTGCCGTGGTGTCGGGCCTGTGCCCCGGAAACGGACGAAAAAAACGAAAAGCCTGCTCGATCACGCCGTTTCTGACGTTTCTTTCCTTATCTTTGCGGCCGTATGACGGAGGTACGAGCTAAAAAGGCGCTGGGACAGCATTTCCTGGTCGACCGGAACATTGCGAAGAAAATCTGCGACGCGCTGTCGGGCGGTGCGGTCGCTGCCCCCTGTCCGGTGCTCGAGGTGGGCTGCGGCATGGGGATCCTGACCCGGTTTCTGCTGCAGCGTCCGGACGTCGCCGTGTGGGGCGCCGAGATCGATTCGGAGAGCGTGACCTACCTGCACGCCCACTATCCCGAGTTCACGCCCCGGCTGATCGAGGGCGATTTTCTGAAGATGGACCTTCGCGGACTTTTCCCCGACGGAGTGAAGATCATCGGGAATTTTCCTTACAATATTTCGTCGCAGATCTTCTTCAAGGTGCTCGAACACCGCGACCTCGTGCCCGAGTGCGTGGGCATGATCCAGAAGGAGGTGGCCGTGCGGCTGGCCGAACCGCCCGGTTCGAAAGAGTACGGCATCCTGTCGGTGCTGCTGCAGGCGTGGTACGACATCGAGTACCTCTTCACGGTGAACGAGACGGTCTTCAATCCGCCGCCCAAGGTTAAGAGCGCCGTGATCCGCCTGTGCCGCAACGGCGTGGAGCGGCTGGCGTGCGACGAGCGGCTCTTCGTGCGGGTGGTGAAGGCTTCGTTCGGGCAGCGCCGCAAGATGATCCGCAATTCGCTGCGGGCCGCGTTCGGCGATTTCGGCGGCGAAGAGCATCCCTTTTTCACGCGCCGTGCCGAGCAGCTCTCCGTGGACGATTTCGTGGAGCTGACCGACTGGGTGGCCACCCGCCTCGCGATCCGCTGAACGTCTGTCCGAGAACCCGGTATCCCGAAAATCCGAAAACCGATCCCCGAGCGTCCGATCCCCGGAAATCCGGCGGATCCGTGCTATGCTGTGCCGCATCGTGCGAGGGGCTCCTTGCTGCAGTCGCAGGCGGCCGATCCCGCTGCGCCCGTTTCCGATTTTTTTGTACGGTAAGGGCCGCGAAAGGGTTGCGGGTGAGCCGGTCCGGTGTGCGAGTCGCTGCGGGTGTGCCGGTCCGGCCGGATGGGCGCCGGACCGGACGCTCCTTCGGCCGTCCGCGTATCCGGAGCCGCACGCCGAATCGGCGGCGGGCCGCTCTGCGGCCGGATTCTCCGCTCTCTTTCCCGATTGCGCGGGCCGTTTCGCGGAACGGCCCGCGTCGTTATTTTCCGGACCCTTCCTGCGATGCCGGCTTTTCGGGCACGCCTGCCACGACCGTGACCAGCGTCTCGCGGGCCAGGTATTTGCGGGCCAGGCGCAGCACCTCGTCCGGCGTGACGGCCCGGATGCGCCGCAGGTTCCCGGCGATCACCGAGTTGTCGAATCCGCAGAGGATGTTCTCGATCGTCACGTCGGCGATGCCGAACGGCCCGTCGAGGATGCGCATCATCTCCCCGGCCATGATGTTCTTCACCAGCGCCAGCTCCTCTTCCGGAACCGGCTCCGTCCGCAGCCGCTCGATTTCGCGGTAGATCTCGTCGAGCGCCGCCGAGGTGAATTCGCTTCCGACCTGCGTGGCGACGGCCAGGTAGCCCGCCTGTTCGACGTTGATCATCGCGGCTATGGCGCCGTAGGTATAGCCGTGCACCTCGCGCAGGTTGTGCATCAGCCGCGAGCCGAAATAGCCTCCCAGCAGCGTCGCGACCACCTGCATCGGCACGAAGTCGGGGTGCTGGCGCGGGAAAAGCAGCCGGCCGACGCGCAGCGACGACTGTACGGCGCCGGGCATTGCGATGCGGGTGAACGGCGTCGCGACGGGTGCCGGGAAAGGCTCCTGCCGGAGCGCTCCGCCCTGCGGAATCCGTTCGGCCAGCGCCGCTGCGGCCGCCAGCTCGTCCGGGCCGATCCGGCCGCTGCACACGACGAAGCAGTTTTCGGCGGTGTAGTGCCGCGCGTAGAAGTCCGCGAGGTCGTCGCGCACGAGACCGTCGTAGTTCTTCTCGTCGGCGATGACGCCGTAGGGGTGGGTCGCGCCGAACAGGGCGCCGGCGAACGCCTCCCGCGCGCGCGTATCGACCTTCGTGCGCTCGACGGCCAGCTCCTGCCGCCGTTTGGCGCGGTAGGTGGCCAGTTCGTGCTCGGGGAAGCGGGGGTGCAGCAGGATCTGCTCGGCGATCTCCAGCGTGCGGCCGAAGTAGCGCGAGAGCGTGCAGAAGCTGAAGTAGGCGTAGTCGCGGTCGATCCCGACGTCGTAGTAGGAGCCGAGGAAGTCGAGCCGTTCGGCGATCTCGCGGGCCGTGAGGTCGCGGCTCCCTTCGGCCAGCAGGTTGGCCGTGGCCGAGGCAACGAACGGCTTCCGCTGCCGGGCCGAGCCGGCACGGAACAGAAACGAGATGCGGGCCACTTCGAAGTCGTCCGCGGCGAGCGTATAGAGATCGACGCCGTTGGCCAGCGAGCGGTGCGCGGGCTGCATGAGTTCGACGGTCTCGGGGGTCCTGAGGGGCGGTTGTGTCATTTGCATGGTTCGTAGAGAAGGGTGGAACTGTTTTCGGGGCGGAACGTGCGGCGGCAGAAGTCCGAGATTTCGTCCGGCGCGATCGAGCGGTAGATCGCCGTTTCGCGGTTGACGAGTCCGATGTCGCCCAGCATCTCGTAGAATCCCAGGTTCATCGCCTTGTTCATCACGTTGATCTCGCCGAAGAGCGTGTTGGCTTCGAACTTGTTCTTCACCTTTTCGCATTCGTAGTCGCCCGGCGGGTTCTCCGCGAGGTCGCGCACCTCGCCGAGCAACGCCTTCTCGGCCTGTTGCGGCGTAGTGCCGGGGAGCAGATGCCCCGTGAGGACGAACAGTCCCGGATCGACGTCGCCCGTGATGTAGGCGTTGACGCTGGCGAAGAGGCGCCGCTCCTTGACCAGCCGCGTGTAGAGGCGCGACGAATCGCCGCTGGCCAGCAGGTCCGAGGCGAAGTCGCCCAGGTAGAAGTCGCGCGAGGTGCGCGGTCCCATGTGGAAGGCGATCCACAGCGCCGCGGCCGGGACGTCGCGTTCGACCGTCCGGCGTCGGGGCGCGGTCTGCGGCGGCTCGGCGGGCGGTGCGCCGACGGTCTGCGGCCGGTCGGCGATCGGGCCGAACCACTTCTCGGCCAGTGCGATCATGCGCTCCTCGTCCAGATCGGCCGAGATCGAAAGGATGGCGCCCGACGGGCGGTAGTGCGTGCGGTAGAAGCTGCGCACCTCGTCGAGCGTCGTGCCGGCGATGTGGTCGGGCGTGCGGCCGATGGTGGCCCAGCGATAGGGGTGCCGCGTGTAGGCCAGCTTGCGCAGCATCATCGATGCGTCGCCGTAGGGCTGGTTGAGGTAGCGCTGCTTGAACTCCTCGATCACCACGCTCTTTTCGGCGGCGAGGTGTTCGGGCGAGATGTCCAGCCCCGTCATGCGGTCGCTTTCGAGCCACAGGGCGGTCTCGAGGTTGTCCGCGGGCAGCGTGATGTAGAAATCGGTGTAGTCGTTGTTCGTGAAGGCGTTGTTCTCGCCCGAGGCCATCTGCACCGGCAGGTCGAAGTTGGGCACCCGGCGCGTGCCGCGGAACATGAGGTGCTCGAACAGGTGGGCGAATCCCGTGCGCCCGGGATCCTCGTTGCGCGCCCCCACCTTGTAGAGCAGGTTGACGGCGGCCAGTTTCGACTGCCGGTCGCGGTTGACCAGTACGGTCAGTCCGTTCGATAGTATTTTTCTGCGATAAGCGATCATAAGTGCAAATATATGAAATATGGCGCAATTGTTCCGATGCGTCCGGCGCCGGTGCGGTCCGCCCGGCCGTGTCGGCGGTTCCTCTCCGGTGCGGTGCGGTCCGCACCGCGCGCCGGACCGAGGGGCATCTTCGTGCGTCTGCGGAA
>CAOJSG010000074.1 GCA_948442615.1 uncultured Alistipes sp. | reverse complement strand
GATCGTCGCCACGCTCAAGCACAAGAACATCGGCGTCATCATCACCGACCACAATGTCGACGAGACGCTGGCCATCACCGACCGCACCTACCTGCTCTACGAGGGCAAGATTCTCAAGACCGGTACGGCCGAGGACCTGGCTGCCGACCCGATGGTCCGCAAGGTCTACCTCGGGCAGCATTTCGAACTCAAGAAGAGCCACCAACTTACGCAGGAGATGCTCAACCGCAAGCCCGACGAGGCCGAAACGCATGCGGAATAATTCCTGACCGACACTACCGATTTATCGCATACGATGGAGATCACCATACCTCCGGGCCGCGTCGAAGGCACGCTGACGCCGCCCTGTTCGAAAAGTTACGCACAGCGTGCCCTGGCGGCGTCGTTGCTCTGCGACGGCGTTTCCGAATTGCATCACATCGAATTCTGCGACGATACGCGTTCGGCCCTGCGCTGCATCGAGACTCTCGGTGCGCGGGTCGAACGGCTCTCGGACGATACGCTGGAGATTCACGGCGGCCTGGCGCCCCGTGCCGCGACGCTGCATGTCGGCGAATCGGGGTTGGCGACGCGTCTGTTCACGCCCGTGGCGGCGTTGTGCCGCACGCCGATCCGCATCGAGGGAGAAGGCACGCTGCTGGGGCGTCCGATGCGGATGATGACCGGCCCCCTGCGCGACCTGGGCGTCCGGGTGACGGACCGCGACGGCTACCTGCCGATCGAGGTCTGCGGCCCGTTGCACGGCGGTGTGGTGCGGGTCGACGGGTCGGTTTCGTCGCAGTTCGTCACCGGACTGCTGCTTTCGCTGCCGCTGGCCGCGAACGATACGACGCTTTATGTGTCGGATGCCGTCTCGACACCTTATTTAGATATGACGATCGATACCGCCGAGCGGTTCGGCGTCGAGATTTTCCAGCGCGACTACGAGGAGTTCTATATCCCCGGCGGACAGCGCTATTGCGGCACGCATTTCGATATCGAGGGCGACTGGAGCGCTGCGGCGATGTTGTTGGTCGCGGGTGCCACGGCGGGACAGGTCACCGTGCGCAACCTCTCGATGCTCTCGAAGCAGGCCGATACGGCCATCTGCACGGCGTTGGTCCGGGCAGGTGCCGCGGTGATCGACGAAGCGGATCGGATCACGGCCGTGCAGCGTCCGCTGCGGGCCTTCGAGTTCGACGCTACGAACTGTCCCGACCTCTTTCCGGCGCTGGCCGCCCTGGCTGCGGTGGCGGAGGGCGTCAGCGTGTTGCACGGCACCTCGCGCCTGACTTACAAGGAGAGCGACCGTGCGGCTGCCATTCGCGACGAATACGCGAAATTGGGCGTGGAGGTCGATATTTCGCAGGACGACGTGATGACTGTGCGCGGCGGTGCGATCCGCCCGGCGCATGTCGACAGCCATCGCGATCACCGCATGGCCATGTCGCTGGCCGTGGCGGCCCTGCGCTGCGAGGGGCCCGTGACGATCGCCGACGCGGAGTGCGTGGCGAAGAGCTATCCCGACTTTTTCGAGGAGCTGGGAAAGGTGAAAGGTGAAAGGTGAAAAGTTTCGGGGTTATCCGGAAAGGACATTTTATGTTTTTAAAAAGACTTTTCACCTATCACATTTCACGTTTCACCTAAAAGTTGCAAGGCTTCGCCTTGCGACTTTTAGATAAAAGGATCGAATTGTTAATAAATTACGGTTTTCAACGATGAACCGATTCGGAGAAAATTTCCGCCTGTCGATCTGGGGTGAGTCGCACGGACCCTGCGTGGGTATCGTGCTCGACGGCGTTCCGGCGGGTATCGCGTTGCAGGAGGCCGATTTCGAGACGGACCTCGCACGGCGCCGCAGCGGTGCCCGGGGTACGACCCCGCGTCGCGAGACGGATGCGCCGCGCATCGTCTCGGGCCTCTACGACGGGTTCACCACGGGTGCGCCCCTGGCCATCGAGTTCGACAACGGCGATACGCGTTCGGGCGACTATGCCTCTTTGAAGGACCATTGCCGTCCGTCGCATGCCGACCGGGTGGCTCGCGAGAAGTTCCGCGGCTACAACGACCCGCGCGGCGGGGGCCATTTTTCGGCCCGTCTGACCGTCGGACTGGTCGCTGCGGGAGTCGTCGCGAAGAAGATGCTGCCCGAGGGGGTGAGCTTCTCGACACGCCTCACGGAGGTGGGCGGATGTACGGAGCCGGAGCGTTTCGACGAGGTGCTGCGCAGTGCGGCCGCTGCCGGGGATTCGGTGGGCGGCGTGGTGGAGTGCCGCGTGCAGGGCGTGCCGATGGGGTGGGGCGAACCCTTCTTCGATTCGGTCGAAAGCGTGATCGCCCACCTGTTGTTCGCTGTTCCGGCCGTCAAGGGGGTGGAGTTCGGCAGCGGATTCGCCGCGGCCCGCATGCGGGGTTCGGAGCATAACGACCCGATTGCCGACGCCGAAGGCCGCACCGTCACCAACCATGCCGGGGGCATCGTCGGGGGCATCGCCAACGGCAACGAACTCGTCGTGCGTGCGGCGCTGAAACCCACGCCGAGCATCGCACGCGAACAACAGACCTATAACCTGGCGACGGGACGCATCGAGCCGCTCGCAATCCGCGGCCGTCACGATGTCTGCGTCGCCCTGCGCGGCGCGGTGGTCGTCGAGGCCGCCGTCGCCATCGCTTTGGCCGATCTTTCGAGCAGATGAGTACGCGTAAGGAGATCGTCGACCGTATCGCGGGGGCGATTGCCCCGCTTTACGATGCCCGCGAAGCCCGCAGCATCGCGCTGCTCGCGGCCGCACACCTCACGGGGCTTCCCGAGGCGGCTTTCCGGACCGATCCCGCAGCTCCGGCACGGGCCGAGGGGTTGGAGCTGGCTATCGAACGCCTGGCGGCGGGCTGCCCCGTGCAGTATGTCGTCGGCAGTACGGAGTTTCTGGGGCACGACTTCATCGTGCGCGAGGGGGTGCTGATTCCCCGTCCCGAGACCGAGGAACTGGTGGACTGGATCGTGCGCGACGAGGGCGGTGCGCCGCTGCGGCTGCTCGACGTCGGTACGGGAAGCGGCTGTATCGCTGCGTCGCTGGCCGCCGGGATGCCCGGGGCCGAGGTCGCGGCGGCCGATATCTCCCCGCAGGCGTTGGCCGTCGCGGCGGAGAATTTCCGCCGGCTGGGCGTTCGGGTCGATCTGCGGTGTGCCGATGCCCTGACCGATCTGACGGAGGTCTTTCCCGGGCCGTTCGATGTCGTGGTTTCCAATCCGCCCTATGTTCCCGAGGCCGACCGGGAGTCGATGCATGCCAATGTCCGCGACTACGAACCCGCTCTGGCGCTGTTCGTCCCCGACGACGATCCGCTGCGGTTCTACCGGGCCATCGCGCGTGCGGGACGTCGGATGCTTCGTCCGGGCGGACGGCTCTATTTCGAAATTTACCACCTTGCCGCCGAGGCGATCCGCACGATGCTCGGCGAGGAGGGTTACACCGCCGTGACGCTCCGCGAGGACCTCTACGGCAAACCCCGCATGATATGCAGTCGACTCGTGTAAAACGTTCCCGCACGGCGGCCGGAGAGGCTGCCGTACGGACGCGGACGCCCGAACAGGCGCTCGCGGCCCTGATGCGGCTTTGCGCCCGGGCCGAGAAGACCCGCAGCGATGCCCTGCGCCTGATGCGGGGGTGGGGGATTGCCGAGGCGGATGCCGAGCGGATCGTGGCGCGGCTCGTCGCCGACCGTTTCATCGACGATGCGCGCTATGCCGAGGCTTTCGTGCGCGAGAAGCAGCGTTTGAGCGGTTGGGGCGAGTACAAGATCCGCACGGCGTTGCAGCGCAAACGCATTGCGCGGGAGACGATCGATGCCGCCCTGGAGCAGATCGACCGCTCGAAGACGGGCGAGCGTTTGGCGGGTTTGCTCGCCCGCAAGCTGCGCACGGTGAAATACGCTACTCAATACGATTTGAAAACCAAACTGATGCGTTACGGGCTTTCGCTCGGATACGACTACGAGACGGTGGCCGATGCTGTGGCTCCGCTTGTGAAAGAGACCGATTTATGCGACGAATTCTGATTTTGGCGGCGCTCCTCGTCGCGACGGCCGTTCGTGGACAGCGGCTCGATCCGCAGGAGTATGCCTATCCCATACGCGACGTGCCGGGCCTTTGTGCGGCCAATTTCGGCGAGATGCGTCCCGGACATTTCCATGCCGGGGTCGATATCAAGACCGACGGTGCGGAGGGGAAACCGCTGGTCGCCGTAGCCGACGGTTACGTCTCGCGCGTGACGATTTCGGCCGGCGGCTACGGGCGGGCGCTCTACGTCACGCTGCGCAACGGCAAAACGGCCGTATACGGCCATTTGCAGCGTTTCCGCAACGATATCGAAACCCATGTCTGCGAGGAACGTTGTCGCCGCCGGAGCAACAACATCGATCTTTCGTTCGACGCTTCGCAGTGGCCCGTACGTCGGGGTGAAGTGGTCGGATATTCGGGCAACAGCGGCTCGTCGATGGGGCCGCATCTCCATTTCGAATTGCGCGATACGCAGACCGATCTGCGTTATAATCTCGTGCGGGAACGGGTGATTCGGCCCGAAGACGATCTGCCGCCCCGCATCATGCGGGTGCATTACGTCGAGGTCGATACCGTGCGGGGCGTTCCGGTGCACGGCCGACCGGAGAGTTATGCCGTCGTGCGGGGGGCCGACGGGCGTTATCGTCTTACGCGCGAGGAGCCTGTGCCGGTGGGTCCCAAGGGCTATTTCGTGTTCGAGGCGTCGGATCGCCGCAACGGGGTGCACAACACCTTCGGGCTGTGGCGCGTCACGGCGTCGGTCGACGGCGAGCCCTATTTCGAATACCGCATGGATGGGTTTACCTATGCCCAGGCGCGGTTGTGCGATGCCGTGAGCTACTATCCGTTGCAGCTCACCTCGCGCAACGAGGTCTTTCGCCTGGCGCAGCTGGCCGGGGCGCCGGACTGTTTCTATCCGGTGATGACCGATCGGGGCGTGGTCCGTACGGCTCCGGGCCAGCGACGCCGGATCCGTATCGAGGCGGAGGATGACAGCGGAAACAGCTCCTCGATCGAATTTGCCGTTAGCGGTCGGGAGCGGTCTTCTCTGACGGCGGCCTGCAAACGGGTTGCGGAGTCGGGCATCGTGCTGCGCCACGACCGTCCGGGAGTGGTGAGTGTCGGCGATTCGCTGACGGCCTATGTTCCGGCCGGAGCGTTGTTCGAGCCGATCGTTTGTCGCCCCGCACGGTTGGAAAAGGATGCCTCGGGTGTCGGGGTGGTGGTACTGTCGCCTGTTTATCGGGTGTTCGATGCGAGTACGCCGTTGGCTAAGGCGGCTAAGATTTCGATCCGGGCCCGCATTCCGCAGTCGTTGCGGCTGCGCTCGGTCGTGGCCCGGCGGCGTGCTGACGGTACATTGAGCTGCGTGGGCGGGCATTATGCCGATGGCGGTGTGACGGTGGAGACGCGCACGACGGGCGATCTGCTCGTTGTGGCGGATACGGTGCCGCCCGTGATCCGGCCGCTCTTTACGGCCGAAAAGGAGCTCGCTCGCGACGAGGCGTTGCGGTTTCGGGCTTCGGACAATTTTTCGGGGATCGTGGCGTGGTCGCTGCGCATCGACGACCGTTGGGTGCCGTGCGACCGTTTCCCGATGCGCGGCACGCTGGTGCACACCTTCGATACGCCTGCCCGGCATGAGAAACATCGGGTCGTGCTTACCGTGACGGATGCCTGCGGCAATACGGGGCGCTGGGAAGGGACGTTCCGGCGGTAGGATAGACGGTCTCGGCAGTGGTGAAGTTTTGCCGGTGCGGCTCGGCTAAGCGTATTTTCGGCGGCTGGGTCGGTCGTTTCGGAGGTGCGAACCGGCCTACGATGCAACGCCCGAGACGTTGAATATTTCGCGAACAGCTTTTCTTCGTGCTTGCGGAGAGATGCGAACGAAACGAAAACAGGCTGCCCGATCGGACAGCCTGTTTGTCGAAAACGGAAGCGGATTACTTCGCGTTCTTCTTATCGTAGCGTTTTGCGTAGCGGCTCATAAACTTATC
>CAOJSG010000073.1 GCA_948442615.1 uncultured Alistipes sp. | reverse complement strand
CGCCACCGAGAAGCAGCTCAAGGAGTACGGCGACAAGCTGCCCGCCGACAAGAAGGGTGCCATCGAGACGGCGCTCGGCAAGCTGAAGGAGGCGCACAAGAACGCCGACGTGGCAGCCATCGACACGGCGATCGCCGAACTGAACGCCGCATGGCAGGCCGCATCGCAGGACATCTATGCCCAGCAGCAGGCCCAGGGCGCGCAGCCGGGCGCCGATGCCGGTCAGCAGTCGCAGGCCAATGCCGGCGGCCAGCAGCAGGGCGGGGCGGGCAGCCAGCCCGAGGACGTGGAGTTCGAGGAGGTGAAATAACCCCGCGGTCTGCGTAACGACAGGAGGGGAGCACGGTTTCGGCCGTGCTCCCCTCTTTGGTTTTGTGCGGGTGGTGGCCGGGGGCCTGGTTGGGTTGAGTAGCTTCTGTACGGGTGCTGGCTGGCCGTGGGTCTGGTCGGGTTGCGTACCTCCTGTGCAGGCTTTACTGCGGTGCGGAGGATGTTTTTGTGGGCGGTTGCCTGTCGAAAATCATTCGATGTCGGTTGGTTTGGTATATTCTGCCTCCATGCGCGAGCGCATGTCCGTCAGCCGTTCGCCCTTGTAGGTGAAGAACCGGGCACCTTGGTAAGCTCCGGACTCGTTGCGTCTTTCCGCAGGCATGAAAGTGCCGACAAAAGGCGAGAGTTTATATATGCGTCCTTTGTACTCTATCGAGTCGTCGCTCGCGACCCTCACGTCGATTCCGGTGGGGATGAACGTGAGCGTGTCGCCGATCTCGATTCCGACCAAGCTGAATCTGAACCGACCTTTGTGGGGCGGTTTCGCCGGGCCGGGATTGTCCTGGCCGCCGTCGGGTTTCGCTTCATTCGGGCCGGGCACCCCCTGCTCATTTATGGCGTACTGCCTGAAAGGTTTGTTGTCTTTGTACTCCGTGACGATCGCGTCGTCGATCGTCTGGGCGATGTCGCGGAAGATGTCGAGCGCGATCTGCGGAGCTACATTGAAGAACTCGCGGTTCTGACGTATGCGCAGGTCCGTAAGCCGGTCGATGGTCTTATGGACCAGTTTTTCCACCTTGTCGTATTTGACCGTCTGCATCGTGGCGAAAATCTCGAAAGGAAGCGGCACGGCCGTGTTGTCCAGTTCTTTCGATCGCACATCGACCGGTCGCATGCTTTTTCCGATCTTTACCCAGTCCTCTTTGAAACTTGGATTGGTGAGGATGTATACGAATCCCGGTTCTTTCATTCGGATTTTGATTTAAAGGTCTTTGCTCGCATCGCATTCGCATACTGTGCGTCTTGCGAATTTAACAAAAAAGCGTTTTGTTTCGATAAAGCAACGCTGAAAGGTCGAAAAATAATCCGCCCACGCTGTTTTTCTGCGTGTTTCCGTCCGGCTTTGTCGCTTACGCACAGGGGCGTACGCGGAACAAGACGATCGTGTCGGTCCCGGTTTGCGCTCCGGCGTAGATGCCTGTGCGATTTTCGCCCGAATCAGCCGTTGCCGGTGAGGATGCGCCAGCTCCACGGAGCCATCTCCTCCTCGACGCGGTCGCGGAGTTCGTACGGCAGTCCGGTCATGGCATCGGTGTAGGTGCCGGCGTAGATGCCCGTGCGGTAGTCCGCGTGGATCGCATAGGGCGAAAGGTTCATCACGGCGATGACCCGGTTGCCCGCCGTTTCGCGCACGAAAGTCAGCAGACAGTCCTCGGCGTTGTTGCGGATCTCGACCATCTCGGCGCCCCGTTCGCCCGCGGCCAGAGCCGGCGAGGCGTGCTTCAGGGCGATCAGCCGGCGGTAGAACGCCGTGGCGGCGTTGGCTGCGTAGCGTTCGGCCGGAATGGGGTCGCGGTCGAAGAAGGCGAACGAATGGTCGTAACCCACCTCCTGCCCCGTGTAGATCAGCGGCAGACCGCGCGGCGCCACGAATGCGAAGGCAGCCATCGCTTCGCGCGCGGCGCCCATGCGGGCGAACTCCGAGTCGCTCCACGAGTTCTCGTCGTGGTTCGACGTGAACGACAGCCGCATGGCGCTGTGGGGATAGCGGCCGCGGTCGGCGCGGAGGTAGTCGCGCAGCGCCGTGACGCGCACCTTCTGCTGCGCCACGTCGTTCAGCAGGTGGTGCATTTGCCAGGCGTAGCAGGCGTCGAACGTCCCGCCCTCGAAGAGGTTCAGCTCCTCGGCCTCGGCCAGCATGAACAGGTCGGGCTTCGTGCGCCGCAGCTGCCGCACCGCTTCGCGCCAGAAATCGATGGGGACGAGCATCGCCATGTCGCAGCGGAATCCGTCGACGGCGTGCTCCTCGAGCCAGTAGCGCATGGCGTCGATCTGGCCCTGCCATACGGCGCGGTTGGCGTAGTCGAGTTTGGCCGTGTCGGTCCAGTCCCAGGGGACGGCCGGCTCGCCCTGCGCGTCGCGTTCGTACCAATCGGCCGGCTTCTCGGCGATCCAGCGCGCGTCGCGGGCCGTGTGGTTGGCCACCCAGTCGAGCAGCACCTTCATGCCGAGGCGGTGCGCTTCGGCCACGAAGGCGTCCAGATCGGCCGCCGTTCCCATCTCGGGATTCACGGCGCAGTAGTCGCGTATGGAGTAGTAGGAGCCGAGGGATCCCTTGCGGTTGACCCGGCCGATGGGGTAGACGGGCATCAGCCATACGGCGTCGATCCCCAGTTCGCGCAGAAAGGCCAGACGTTCCGTTGCGGCGCGCAGCGTGCCCTCGGGCGTTAGCTGGCGGACGTTCATTTCATACAGTACGGCGTTGTAGCTCCAGGCAGGATGTCGCATTGCGTTTCGTTGTTTCGGGTGATGCGTCGTCGGTACGGGCGTTCCGTTCCGTTCCGCCGCGGCCGGGCGGCGGATTTCCGGGGCCGTTGCCGACGACGGCGTGCAAAAATATCACTTTTTTCTCAAACGTCCGAACGATTCCGGCATTCGGGTGCGAATTCGGCACAATAAGTTCGGACCGGTCGGGCGGCCGCATCCGGCGGTCTGGTCCGCCGCCTTCACGGGCAGCGGGTTACGGCGGCTCTTCCGCGGCGCGTGCGGCGCGCCGGCCGGCCGGAAAAATCTGCCGCCGCAGGCCGAATAATAGGAATTGAACGGAAAAATCATTATCTTCGCACCGCTAAATCATGCCTTCGAACTTATGAAACGATTCGCATTGCTCCTGCTGGGAGCCGTAATGCTCGCCTCGTGTGCGTCCCAGAAGCGTGTCTGGTACCTGCAGGATGCCCGCCCGTTCACGCCCGAACAGATCCTCGAGAACGGCCAGATCCGCATCAAACCGCTCGACCGGCTGACGATCGTGGTCAACAGCAAGGATCCCGAGCTGGCCGTTCCGTTCAACTCCGCCACTTCGCTGGCGTCGCTCACGGGCGGGAGCAGCACCGGTGCCGCGACCACGCTGCAGGTGCGTACGGTCGATGAGCACGGGATGGTCGAAATCCCCGTGATCGGCAAGGTCGACTGCCGGGACAAGACCCGCAGCGAGCTGGCCGGCGAGATCGCCCGCAGGATCGTCGAAGGCGGCTATATCAACGACCCGACGGTCAACGTGCAGTTCGCCGACATGAAGTTTTCGGTGCTGGGCGAGGTGGCGCGTCCCGGCCGTTTCGACATCACGAACGACCGCGTGACGCTCTTCGACGCGCTGGCCATGGCCGGCGACCTGACGGTCTACGGCGTGCGCAACGAGGTGGCCGTGGCCCGCGAGAAGGACGGCGTCCGCACCATCGAATACGTCGACCTCACCTCGAAGGAGCTCTTCTCGTCGCCGTCGTTCTACATCCAGCAGAACGACGTGATCTACGTGAAACCCAACAAGTACAAGGCGCAGTCGGGCGAAATCAGCCAGAACCGCAGCTTCTATCTGTCGCTCGTCGGCACGGCCATCTCCGTGGCGACGCTCGTCATCACCATCACCAACATCAAATAGCCTCCCGTCATGGAAGAACAGACGCTCACCGGCAAGCTCGCTCAGGACGAGAATCAGGATAACCTCTTTTCGCTGCACGACATCGTGCAGATGGTCCTGACCAACTGGTACTGGTTTCTGATCTCGATGGCCATATGCCTCGGGGCGGCCTACTATTACATCGCCAAAACCCCGAAAATCTATGTTCGCACGGCGACGATTCTGGTCAAGGACACCCGCAAGGGCGGCGACATCGACGTGACGGCTTTCAGCGATCTGGCCGGTTTCCAGAGCCGCCGCAGCGTCGACAACGAGGTCTATATCCTCCAGTCGCGCCGGCTGATGACCGAAGTGGTCCGCAAGCTGCGTCTCACGACCAACTACTCCGTGCGCGACGGCCTGCGCCGCAAGGATCTTTACGGCCAGGCTCCCGTCGACATTACGTTCATCGACGACAGCGACAACCAGCGGCTTTCGATGCAGGTCGTGCCGCGCAGCGACGAAAAGGCGGCGCTCACGGGGTTCCGCGACGGGATCGTCGGGGATGCGGATGCGAACCGGACCATCGAGGTGCAGTACGGCGATACGGTCTCGACGCCGATCGGCCGGCTGGTGGTCAACAAGACCTATTACATGTCTCCGTCCTACTATGGGACCAACATCGCGGTCATGAAGAGTCCGCTCAGCGCCACGACCAGCGCCTATCGGGGTGCGGTGCGGTGCGAGGTGGCCAACAAGCTGGCTTCGGTGGTGATCATCTCGATGAGCAACACGGTTCCCAGACGTGCGGAGGACGTCATCAATACGCTCATCTCGGAGTACAACGAGGACGCTATCGACGACAAGCGCCGGGTTTCGATCACCACGGCCGATTTCATCAAGTCGCGCCTGGAGATCATCGGCCGCGAGCTGGGCGCCGTCGACGAGAATATCGAGAACTTCAAGAAGAACAACCGGATGTACGACCTCTCGTCGGAGGCCGTGCGGAGCATTTCGGAGAGTTCGAAATACAAGACCGAAGGGCTCTCGGTCGAGAACCAGATCAATGTCGCGGAGTTTATTCGCTCTTATTTGCTCGATGCCGCCACGGCCGGCGAACTGATACCCGCCATGGCCTCGGTGGAGAGCCCCGAGATCGCCACGCAGATCGCGGCCTACAACGAGGCGGTGCTGCGCCGCGAAAAACTCCGCGCCAACAGTTCGGAAAGCAATCCGGTGATCCGCGAATTGGATAACAGCCTCGCGGCGCTGCGCCGGGCGATCGTCTCGTCGCTCGATTCGTTCGTCTCGACTCTCGAGATCCGCCGCGACGCGCTGCGCAAGGAGGAGGAGCTGGCCAACCGGCGCATCGCCACGGTGCCGTCGCAGGAGAAGGAGATCCTGGGCATCACGCGTCAGCAGAAGATCAAGGAGGAGCTGTTCCTCTACCTGCTGAACAAGCAGGAGGAGAACCAGCTCAATTTCGCCGTGGCCGAAAGCAACGCCCGCACGATCGATCAGGCCTACGGCAGCTCGCAGCCCGTGTCGCCGCGCAAGTCGTTCATTCTGCTCGCGGCGCTGCTGGCCGGCCTGGCCATTCCGTTCGGGCTGATCTATCTGCTGAACATGCTCGACACCTCCATCCGCGGCCGCAGGGACCTCGAGGAGCGGCTGAGCGCTCCGTTCCTGGGCGAGATTCCGAAGCACGGAGACAAATCCTCGGATCTGGTGATCGTTCGCGAGACGGGCCGCGACGCCGTGTCGGAGGCCTTCCGCATCCTGCGTTCCAACGTCTCGTTCATGAACGTGACGGACCGGGAGCTGAAGACCATCCTGCTGACCTCGTCGAATCCGCATGCGGGCAAGACCTTCATTTCGCTGAACCTGGCCGCCACGATGGCCATGGCCGGCAAGAAGGTGGTGCTCATCGACCTCGACCTGCGCTGCCATGCGCTGTCGAACCAGCTCGGCCACCGGAACAGCAGTACGGGCATCACGAGCTATCTGGCCGGAAAGATCACCGATTCGCAGCTGCTGATCTCACCCTCGGGCATCACGCCGAATCTCGACGTCATCTACGCCGGCATCCAGCCCCCCAACCCCTCGGAGATGCTGCTTTCGGAGAAACTGGACAAGCTCGTCGCCCGTCTGCGCGAGACCTACGACTACATCCTGCTCGACAGCACGCCCGCGCTTTCCGTGGCCGATGCCGTGGTTACCGACCGGCTTTGCGACCTGTGCATCTATATCGTGCGCGAGGGCGTCCTCGACCGGCGCCAGCTGCCCGACATCGAGCGGCTCTACCGCGAGAAGAAATTCCATAACATGAGTATCGTGCTCAATGCCAGCCACGGCCGCCGTCACGGCTATGGTTACGGCTACGGCTACGGTTATGGTTACGGATATGGCTACGGTTACGGCTATGGCGACGATTACA
>CAOJSG010000072.1 GCA_948442615.1 uncultured Alistipes sp. | reverse complement strand
GTCCGACCGCGGTAAAACGCGACTAACGGAATTGCACATTACCACGGGCGGCGGTCTGATTAATCTGACCGCCGCCCTTCTTTCGTCGTCGCGCCGCGGCCGACTCGGTCGCGGCCGCACGGGCTATTCGCAGCGCACAGCGCGCCGGTAAACCGGCAAAACCTGGTGCTGCGCCATCCATTCGCCGGCGACGCGGCAGCTGTTCCAACGCGTCGCCGCACGCAAGACGCGCAGCGCCTCGCGCAAACGCGGATCGTCCGCATCCTCGATCACGACGGTCTCTTCGCCGTCCCGACAGATCAGCGAAGCGTGCTCCACCCGCACGACGCGACCGGAGGCATCGGCCGCGAACGTCGCATCGAGCGTCATCTCTTCAGGCAGCCGCCCCGCTCCCGAAACATCGAACGCCGCACGCATCCGCCGCGCATTCTCGTCCGGCTCGACACCGCCGGTGTAAGCCCGGTTCTCATAACTACTGCTCCGCACCACGCACCCGCCGCGCAGCGTCAACTGCCGTTCATGCGCGAGGTAACGTTCGAACCCGCCCGGCGGCGCATAGACCGGATCGCCGCTACCGCAGCGGATCGTTCCCTCCACCCACGGGGTCCACGCCGCGCTCCCCGAAGCATAGAGCGGCAGCAGCTCGGCACCCGTCGCGACCGGCCGGCCGGCACACGTCCGGACAGCCTCGAGCCACAGAGCTCCCCGCTCGAGCCGCCACAGCCCCACGTATCCGCGGCGGCAGGCCGTATTGGGCCGGACCTGCGCCGCATCCAACAACTCCTCCAGCCGAAGGCGCACCCCGGCCGGGGCCGATTCGAGCGGCATGGCGAACATTTCGAGCGTATCGCTCCCCACGACGAGCACTTCGGGAATCTGCACCGTAGCCCTGCCCGACAGCGGAAGCAGCCCCGACAGCAGAAGCACGGCACATCGAAAAACACGGTTCATATCTACCCTATTTTAAATAAGACATTCGGATCGCTCCGCTCCCGGCACATCTCCGCGGCCGGCCGGATCGGTCACATCATCCGGCCGAAACGCCGCCCGCCCAGCAGGTAGCGCAGGACCACGGATCCGCGATAGATCCGGTCCGAAGGTTCGCAGACCTTCGAGGCGCGGATCGCCCGCCGGCGCGCCGCCAGGGCGGGATGCCACTTCAGGAAATCGCGCCAGGCACGGAACACCGCCCGGAAACTCTCCCCACGCCCCTGGAACAGATAGGAGACGGCGGCGGCGGCGTCGAGCCACGGCCGCACGACGGCCGCCACGGCCCGCTGCACGGGCGAAGCGCACTTGAAGAGCATCGCCAGGTTGTTGCGGTGGTTGAGAAAGACCTTGCGGGGCGAGTCGGTCGCCAGCGTACCGCCGCCGAGGTGGTAGACCCGGCTCTGCGGCACGATGCGCACCCGCCACCCGGCGAGCTGCATCCGCCAGCAGAGATCGATCTCCTCCATGTGGGCGAAGAAATCGGGATCGAAGCCGCCCAGCGCACGGAACACCGCGGCACGGCAGCAGAACGCGGCTCCGCTCACCCAGAAGACATCGCGCGCATCGTCGTATTGTCCCTCGTCGACCTCGGTGCTGCGCAGGATGCGCCCGCGGCAGAACGGATAGCCCAGGTAGTCGATGAACCCGCCCGCAGCGCCCGCATACTCGAACCGGCCGCGATCGGTCAGGGCCCGCAGCTTCGGCGCGACGGCCGCCACGTCCGCATCGCGGTCCAACGTCTCCAGCAGCGGACCGAGCCACCCCTGCGGCGTCTCGACATCGGAGTTGAGCAGAATGTAGTAATCGGCCTCGATCCGCGCCAACGCCCGGTTGTAGCCCTCGGCGAATCCGTAGTTGCGGCCGAGCGCGAGCACCTCCACCGAGGGGAACTCTGCGGACAACAGCGCGACGGAGCCGTCCGTCGATCCGTTGTCGGCCACCACCACGCCGACCCCTTCGGGTGCGGCGGCGACTACCCCCGGCAGGAACCGGCGCAGATGCTGCTCGCCGTTCCAGTTGAGTATGACGATTTTAGCAACCGGCATGCTGCCTGCGTTTGTGTTTCCATCGGCGATGCGACCACATCCACAATTCGGGATGCTCGACGATCATCGCCTCCAGGCGCCTGACATAGCGCTCCGTGATCTCGTGCTCGGCGACCTGCTCCTCCCCGTCGTAGATCCGCTCGAAGGACATTTCGTAACAGCCGCGCTTCACCCGCTCCATCCGCACGAAATAGACGGGCAGATGGCAGCGCAGCGCCAGTTTCTCGCCTCCGTCGAAAAAGATCGTATCCTGTTCGAGGAACCGGAACCAGCGGCTGTCCGGCCGGCGGGGCGGATTCTGGTCGGAGATCAGTCCCATTACAAGATTCCTGCCGTCGATGCCCCGCTCGCGGTTGCGCAGATAGAAGCGCAGCGACTCCTTCATCGCCACGGTGGTGGCGTAGGCCGAGTTGCGCAGCCGGCGGTACAGCTGCTCCACGACCTTGCTGCGCAGCGGGTGATAGACCGCCACCAGCAGCTGCGACGGCTCGTAGGCCGCCCAGTAGCAGCTGTACTCCCAGCATCCGAAATGCGACGACATGGCGATCCAGTCGCGGCCTGCCACGGCCTGCCGATGCGCCTCGAGGTCGCGGACCCGCAGTACGCTGCGGACCTTCCGCTCGCTCATGTGGGCCATGTTGATCGTATCGACGAAAATCTCGGACAACGTACGGTAGAACCGGCGGCGGATGACCGCCCGCTCCCGTTCGCCCTTCTGCGGGAAGGCGTTGCGCAGGTTGGTGTCGACCACGCCGCGGCGATAGCGGAAACAGTGGTAGATCAGCAGAAAAACGAGGTTCTCGACGACATGGTATTTGAACCAATAGGGCATCACGGCGAACGCTTTGGCCGCAATCCACAGCGTTTCGAGCGTCAGCCGCTGGAGGAAATTCAGCTTTTCGGACCGCATGACCGCCTATTCGGATTCGACGAACAACTTCACGTTGGAGACCTTCGTGCGGACGCGCAGCCACTGCGCGAGCGTCTGGCGGTCGATCGCGTCGCCCCCCTCCTTCGGAGTCACCACGCACACCAGCAGCGTATCCAGCGGCTGCCCCGAGACATCGAAATCGATCCCCTTGGTCAGCGAAATCGCCTCGACGCCCGGCATGATCGCGCCCACTTCGCGCGAAATGTCGTCGACCTCCACGTCGGTCACCCGATAGCGCGCCAGCCGCGACTGCATCTCGGCGATCTGCCGGTTTTTCTCGGCGAGCAGCTCCTGGTAGCTCTGTTGCAGCGACGCGAAATCGAGCCGGTCGCCGTTGTTGGCCTGGCGCACGACCAGTTCGGCCTGGTCCAGCCCGAAGGCCGCGAGCTGCGTACGGGCGTTCTCGATCACCTCCTCGTCGAGCGGTTCGCCTACCAGCAGCAGCTCGACCCGCGAAGGACGGTCGCCCTTCGCATAGGATTTGTTGCACTCGATCACGCGCGTATGCGGAAAATTGAAGACCTGGGCGACGTAGCGGTCAGCCCGTGTCTCGAAATAGGAGACGCGCACCATGCGGAACCCCACGAAAACGCTCGGGATGAACGTGGCCAGCGTGATGACCATCATCAGCCGCCGCACGTTCCGCTCGCGCGCCTTGTCGATGAAGGTCTTCTTCTCGTAGCGCAGGAACAGCACGATGGCGTAGGTGGCCAGCGCGATGAAGACCGAATTGATGAAAAACAGGTAGAACGCCCCGATGAAAAAGCGGTACTGTCCGGTCGCCAGGCCGTAGCCGGCCGTACAGAGCGGCGGGATGAGCGCCGTAGCGATCGCCACGCCGGGAATGACCGTCGACGTGCGGTCCTTGCGCGACTGCGCCACGATGCCGGCCAGACCGCCGAACAGGGCGATCAGCACGTCGTAGGTCGTCGGCACGGTCCGCGCCAGCAGTTCGCTGCGCGCCTCGCCGAGCGGCGAGACCAGGAAATAGATCGTGGAGGTGACGATCGCCACGATGAACATGAGCGCATAGTTGCGCAGCGATTTCTTGAGCAGCTCGAAATCGTTGATTCCCAGCGAAAGGCCCACGCCCATGATCGGGCCCATGATGGGCGAGATGAGCATGGCGCCGATGATCACGGCTGCGGAGTTGACGTTCAGGCCCAGCGAAGCGATCATCGTGGCGAAGATCAACACCCAGAGGTTCACCCCCTTGAACTCCACGCCCTTGCCGATCGCACTGACGACCTCGTCGCGCTGCGCCTTGTCCTCGTCGAGGCTGAAGCGCCCCTTCAGAAATTCACGGACCTCGCCGATCCACGTACGGAACGCCCGTCCGCCGGGCATTGTTTCATTGTTATCCATCGGTTTCGTTATTTCATTCGCATTCCTGAGCCGCGGCACCGCGTCTCTCCTTGGGCTTGCCCGCCACGACCAGCACGAACTCGCCCTTGGGCTCGGTCGTGCGGAAATGTTCCAGCACCTCGCCTATGGTTCCGCGCACGGTCTGTTCGAACTTCTTGGTCAGCTCGCGCGACACCGACACCCGACGCTCCGCACCGAACACCTCGGCCAGCTGCTCCAGGCACCGCACCACCCGATAGGGCGATTCGTAGAAGATCATCGTACGCTCCTCGCCGGCCAGCGCCTGCAAATGCTTGTTACGCCCCTTCTTCTGCGGCAGAAACCCCTCGAAGCAGAAGCGGTCGCACGGGAATCCGCTCTGCACCAGCGCCGGGATCAGCGCCGTGGCCCCCGGCAGCGTCTCGACCTCGATCCCCGCCTCGAGGCAGGTACGCACCAGCAGGAATCCCGGATCGGAGATTCCCGGCGTGCCGGCGTCGGAGACCAGCGCCACCGTACGTCCCGCAGCGATGGATTCGGTCACCGCGGCGACCGTGGCGTGTTCGTTGAACTTGTGGTGCGAGCGCAGCGGCCGCTCGATGCCCAGATGATCCAGCAGGAAACGCGTGGTGCGCGTATCCTCCGCCAGGATGAAATCGGCCCGGCGCAGGACCTCGATCGCACGCAGCGTGATGTCGTCCAGATTGCCGATCGGCGTAGGCACGATATAGAGTTTCGCCTCCATCTCAAGCCAGTTTGCGTTCGAGCAGCTCCATGAGGAGCTTCGCCCCGTCGGAATTGGGATTCCAGGCATAATGCTCGGCGATGTGGATCATGCACTCGTCGAGGTCGTCGAACCCGTTGAGCGCGTCGATCGCCCGATCGCACGCCTCCGCATCGCCGTCGAACAGGTCGCGGACCAGCAGGAACTTGTCGTTGATGCCGATGGCCGCACGCAGATCCTCCACGGGCGTCCGCTGGGCGATGTCCGCCACAGCGTTGCGCGGCGGAGCGAGCGTCTCGGCCAACGTCTGCACGTCGCGGTTGATGACCTCGCCCAGCACCGCTCCGGCGGGAGCGGGATCGGCCGCATCGACCGCCGCACGGGGCACCTGACTGCTCGGCTCGGCAGCGGCTCCGAGGCCGGCATCCGCCGCCTCCGGCCGGGCGGCATCCGCCGCACCGGACAGGACGGACGGCCCGCCGACGTCCGCCCGGAGGTCGGAATCGTCGATGGATATCTCCGGCACGGGAACGACCTCGGCCGCAGGCCTCCCGACGGGCTTCTCCGGCCGGGAGCCGCGCTCGGGAGCGGCGTTCTTCCTGCGGTTCGGGGCGTCGTCGTAGAGCGACATGATGACCCGCTGCTTGCGCTTGTGCTGCACGATCTCGTCCAGGCCGAAAAGCGCGGGTTCGATCACGCTCCCCTTTTCCGACGCTGCCGGACGGGACTGCTCCGGCCCGTCCGCCGCCCTGCCGGGCGCTTCGGCTTCCCGCGGCTCCGGAAGTGCCGGCTCCGGCATCTCCTCCGCCCCGCTCCGCCCGGGCGCTGCGGCACCGGCAGCCGCAACTTGCGGCTCCGCAAGGGGGTCGGCGTCGGAAAACGCCGCCGAAGGATCCAATATTCCGTCCAGATCGAGCGTCACCGGCACCTCGACCGCGGATTCCGTCGGCCGGGCGGCTTCGGGTACGCTCTCCTGAAAACGGATCGCCTCGTAGATCCGGCGCAGCATGCCGAGCGCCACGTCCCGCTCCAGCTCGTCCGCCCCGCCGCGTGCCTGCCACTCCGCCGTCAGCTCGGTCAGCCGACGCAGTTCACTCCTTATTCCGTTCAAATCCATAGTTTTGCCTTTCCGAAAAAGCGCCGATGTCCGCCCGCCGCGCCGTGCGGCGCCCCGTCCGCGCCGCAACGGGCGCAGGGAGACTCTCCGCTCTCGCAGACGACCGGCGCGATCGGCCCCGATCTTTCGGCAAAGATAATCATTCTTTTCCGCAGAAACAACACCTTTCTGCGGCCCGGCAGGCCGCCGCACGACCGCTTCCGCGGCGGAAGATCCCCCGAATTTCGGCCCGGACGGCGAGAATCCGCCCCGGACTGTTCCATCGAACCCATAATTTTCCTACCTTTGTCTGCTCCGAGCACCGCATCGGACCGGATGCTCGGCCGGAAACAGTTAACGAAAAAACAATACCGAACATACTCATGGCTTTACAATGCGGCATCGTGGGTCTGCCCAACGTGGGCAAATCGACCCTGTTCAACTGCCTGTCCAACGCCAAGGCGCAGGCGGCCAACTTCCCGTTCTGCACC
>CAOJSG010000071.1 GCA_948442615.1 uncultured Alistipes sp. | reverse complement strand
GGTATCAAATAGTACCAATATTTTCTAAAACCGTGAAATTTCGTGAGTATTCAAATTAAATGAAAACATCTGCAAATTACTGATATACAAAGATAACCTATAAAATGGAATTTCACTGAATATATTTAGTGAATAGTGGGCGACCAGCGCGCCGGTGATCCCGGCGCCGATGACGGCTGCGGTCGTCCGCAGGTCCTTTCGCAGCGGGCGGTAATAGTCCCAGAGCCGATTCTTGACCATCCAATAGGGGGTGCCGGCATACAGATCCATGATCGGGCGTTTTTCCGGCGGAGACGGCAATTTCCGTGCAGCGGGTCTCCGTGCGTCGTAAAGCGGTAGAGATGAGCCCGCGCGGCGAATCCGATGAAAAAAACGGACGGATTCGTACGCGGTTTGTACGCGATTTGCAGGGAGCGGGGCGTACAACCTTTCAATATTTACGATTATGGATAAGAACAACGCCATGTACGGTCAGGACCGTAAGAAGGAGGGGATGCAGAACGAATCCGCCGATTATCGCAAGAACCCGATGCAGAACGACGCCGGTTCGCAGTCCGGCGTACGGAAACAGGACGGATGCGACAATCCGTCGCAGCAGGTGCGTCCGCAGGGCGCCTCCGAATGGAAGCAGCAGGGCGCCTCGCAGCAGAACACGGGCGGCAAGACGGACGGGCAGGCCGCGAACGATCCCTACGGCGTTCGCAAGGACCGGCAGTCCGGCACGTCGGCCTACGGTTCGCAGACGACGCAGACGACGCCGGGTGCGGGCGGCACCGGAAAGCGGCCCGGTACGGCCGATACGGACAAGACCGACGCACAGAAGAAGCAGAACACGCCCGGCGGCTCGTATTAGGAGCATCCGGTTCCGGTTCGCGACGGCCCTTCGGGGCCGTTTTTTTCGTCCCGGCGGCGGACGGGCGTCCGTGCGGCGGCTGCGGGGCGGCCGATCGGACTATCGCCCGGGGTCGGCGGCGGCATTGTGGTATATATTTTGTACGATGCCGGATGTCGCATATTCCGCGCGGAGCGGACGAAACCGGCATCCGCACAGGGTCGGTCCGCGGTGCGGATGGCGATGAAATGTTCAACTAAAAACTGTTTTTATGAAATCGTCTACCAACAAAACGACCGCCCGCTCGCAGGCTGCGCAGAGCAAGCCGGATTCCAAATCGTCGCGTTCGACCGTGTCGGCCGGCCGCGGTACGGCCAGCGGCAAGTCGACCGCCACGGCCCGCAGTTCGCGCAGCAACAATCCCGAGGGCCACAACCAGTACACGAAAAAGACGGGCGACTGCAAGTAGCGGCGGCTTGCGCCGTGCCGCGGAACGCCCCGTTTCCGGAGAGGGTGTCCGACCGTCGGTCGGACACCCTCCTTGCGTGGTGCGGTGCCGCCCGGGTCGACGATTTGGCGGATCGGGATTTTATGCCTATATTTAACGTGACGTGACGGCGGTCGCTGCGCCGCCGTCCGGAGACAAATCATGGAGGGGCGATAGTTCGCTTTCGGAGAGATGAAACGACGTGCGTTGCTTATCGGCGGCTGTCTTGCGATGTTGCTGTCCGCCGGCCGTGCCCAGGTCCGCATTCCGGGGTTCGACTTTTCGTTCGTGCCCCGGCCGGGCGCGGGGGCGGTGCCGGACGATCCCGTGCTGCCGCTGCCCGATACGGTCTATGCTTCGGTTCGGAGCCTCGCTTACGAGGTGGAGCGGTGCGATACGGCCGTCGACGGGACGCTGGACGGGCTGCGCGACCTTTATGCGGCGGCTCCGGGGGTCTTCATGTTCCGCGGTTCGGCCCTGCGCGACGCCCGGTTCGGCGGGCGGGTGACGGGATGTCCGACGACGGTGACGGTCGACTGGGTGTTCACGACCGATTTCGACCGCCGCGAGTCCGACTACGGCAGCTGGGGCGGCGGTACGGGGTGGACCGGCCAGCCGCTCTACGTCCGCTGGCCCGACTCGCTCGCGGGGCGCATGCGGGCCCTCTCGCCGGCACTGACGGACGACTTCTCGGGCGAGGAGATCATCGTCGGCTCGCTGTGCGGCAAGGTCTATTTCATCGATTTCGCCAGCGGCCGTGCGTCGCGTCTGCCCCTGGAGGCCGACAATCCGATCAAGGGCACTCCGTCGCTCGATCCGCGCCTGAACGGTCTGCTCTACGTCGGGCAGGGCATCCCCTGCTCCGAGCGGTTCGGCGCGCTGACGTTCGACCTGTTCGACCACCGCGAAGCGGCGTTTTTCGGGCGCGATCCCCGGGCGCTCCGCGGTTGGAACGCCTACGACTCCTCGCCCGTCGTGGCCGGAGGATTCCTCTTCCGGCCGGGCGAAAACGGTTCGGTCTACAAGCTCGGCTGCGACGGGCGGGGCGTGCGGCTCCATTCGGTGCTGCGCTACCGCGACGGCCGCGGGCGGGCGCCGGGCATCGAGTCGTCGATGGCCGTCTACCGCAACTACGGCTATGCGGCCGACAATGCGGGCAATATCATTTGCATCGATCTCAATACGCTGCGGCCTGTGTGGGTCTACGACAACCACGACGATACGGACGCCACGCCGCTGCTCGAGATCGAACGGGGGCGCCCGGTGCTCTATACCGCCTGCGAGGTGGACAAACAGGGCGACGAGGGCTTCTCGTACATGGTCAAGCTCGATGCGCTGACCGGGCGGCTGCTTTGGGAGCGTCCGGTTCCGTGCCGGAAATTCGCCTATGCGGGCAAGGTGCGCGAAGGCGGGATGTTCGCCTCGCCCCTGGCGGGCGGAGGGGATTGCGCCCACCTGCTCTTTTCCAACTTCTGCGGCGCCTCCGATGCGTGCGAGGGGGTGATGATCGCCTTCGACAAGCGCAGCGGCGAGGTGGTTTACCGCACGCCGCTGGACTTCTACTCCTGGTCCTCTCCGGTCGCCTTTTACAACGAGGACGACCGCATGTTCCTCCTGACGGGCGACGTGCGGGGCAACGTCTATCTGATCGAGGGGTGCAGCGGCCGGGTGCTGTTCGCCGGGAAGATCGGGGCCAATTTCGAATCCTCGCCCGTCGTCGTGGGCGACCGGGTCGTCGTCGGTTCGCGGGGTGACAGGATCTACAGGCTGCATGTGCAGTGAGGTTCGGCGGTTTTTCGTGAGCTGTAACATGAGGGGGTGAGTGCCGTCAGATAGGGTTTTAGAGGTGTACAGGACGGTTGTGAGGGTGGTGTTCATAACCAATTTCGGTTTAAACATTGGTTTAAACAAATCCCCGATTTCGCTGTAAAAATCGCTCGAAACAAGCCACGAAAAAACCACCTACATTGCTGTAAGTGGTTGATTTTAAGAGTGACACCGACAGGACTCAAACCTGTAACCTTCTGATCCGTAGTCAGATGCTCTATTCAATTAAGCTACGGTGCCGAATTGCGAGTGCAAATATAGGGCGAAAATCCGAATTGCGCAAATAATTCAGTGAAAATTATTCGGTTTTTTTGCCGATTCGTGCCGACAGAACCCGGCGCAGCATCTTATCATCCAGATTCTGAGCCTCTATGAGCCCTTCGGGCGAAATCAGGAGATTGGCCGGCAGTGCGACGATGCCGTAACGTTCGGCTGCCTCGCTGCGTTTGTCGGGCGCGGTGCCGCCGACATTCGTCCAGTGCAGCCCGCGGTGCCGCACCGCGCTTTTCCAGCCTGCAGGGTCGTTGTCGAGCCAAACGGTGTAGATGTCGAATCCCGAGTCGCGATAGTGCGCGTATGTCTGCTGCAGGGCGGGCAGGCCGCGCATGCAGGTGCGGCACCACGACGCCCGGAAGTCGAGAAGCACCCAGTGTCCGGCTTCGGTCAGCGCCGAGAGCGGACGGAGGTCGCCGCTGCTGTCCGGCAGCGTCAGCGGCGGGGCCGGTTTTCCGGGGCGGATCTCCTCGGCGGAAGCGGCCCGTCCGCGCAGGGCGGCGAGCAGCGGATGGCAGCGCAGCCCGTCGGGGAGCAGCTCCGTTTCGGCCTGCCAGGCAGCGGCGTCCGCCTCGTCGTCGGAAAGCCGGTCGGCGAGGAGCAGCACGCCGAGCAGGTCGTCGCGATGGGTGCGCACCGTAAGGCGGACGATGCTGTCGCGCGCCGTCCGGTGCCGGACGGACGCTTCGGCGGACAGCGGCGGGGCGCATCTCCCGGCGAGCGCATGCAGCCGTTGTGTCATGCTTCGCAGGCTGTCGTTCAGCGGTGTGCCCGATGCGGCGAATCCCGCGGCGTCCGCTTCGATGCGGATCGTGCCCGGTTCGAGCAGGAAGCGCACGGGGCGGCACAGGCGGTCGCGGTCGCCGAGCTCGACGATCGCAGGGGCGGACAGCCGGCCTCGCAGCGTGAAGGTCGAGTCGGGGCCGACCGTGCCTGCGTTCAGGATCGTGCGGTCGCATGCGAAGAGGCAGACCGAGTCGCCCGGCAGCAGGCCGTTGGTCCCGACGACGGTGTATCGGGCCTCGCGGCAGCCGCATAGCGCCAGGGCAAGCAGGAGAACGGAGCGGATTTTCATCGGTCGTGTACAGTCGGATGTTGCAAAAGTGTCGGTCGGCAATCGGTCTACGGCGGACGTTCCGCGCCGCCGGACGGAACGTTGCGCCGCTCCGCGTCGGAGCCGGGGTTCCGGGGAGGCCGGCCGTCGGACGGAGGGGTTATTTGATTTCGCGGTCGGGATGCGCGCGGAGAAACTGCTCCCAGCTCTGCGACCCGCCTTTCGATGCGGCCTTCTTTCCGCCGCCCAACCCCTTTACGCGCGCGTCGCCCATCGCCCGGTCGAGCGGATTGGCCGAGGCGTAGTAGTGGCACAGGGCCACGGCCATGCCGTCGGTGGCGTCGAGCCTTCGGGCGGGGCGGTCGATGCGGAGCGTGCGGCAGACGATCGCCGCCACCTGCTCCTTGGTCGCCGCGCCGCGGCCCGTGATACTCTGTTTGATGCGCATCGGCGCGTACTCGTGCACGCTCAGGCCGCGGCTGAGCGCGGCCGCCATGGCCACTCCCTGCGCGCGCCCCAGCTTGAGCATCGACTGGACGTTCTCCCCGAAGAAGGGCGATTCGAGCGCTACCTCCTGCGGCCGGTACTCGTCCGCCAGAGCGCCTACGCGCTCGAATATGCGGCGCAGCTTGGCATAGGGGTCCGTGAGGCGGTGCAGGTCGATGTCGCCCAGCACCACGGCGCTCACGGTGCCTCTTTCGACTTCGAGAATGCCGTAGCCCATGTAGTTCGTGCCGGGGTCGATCCCCATGATGCGGTATTTTTCCTGTGCGTTCATCGTGTTCGGTCGGGGTTGCGGATTCGTTTCCGGATTGCGGCCGGGCCGCCGCCGGGCCGGGGGACGGGCGGTCGCGAAATCCCCTCCGGCGCGGACGGGGTCCGGGTCCGGAGGGGATGGCGATGCGGACGGCGTTACTCGGCCAGCAGTTCGGCGATCTTCTCGTAGAGCGCCTCGCCGCGGAGATTCTTGGCGACGATCAGCCCCTGGGCGTCGATCAGGAAGTTCGTCGGGATGCCCTGCACGGCGTAATCCTTGGCCGCCTGGTTGTCGAAGGCTCCCAGATCGCTTACGTGGATCCAGTTCATGCCGTTCGTCCCGATTGCTTCGAGCCACTGCCCGCGCTCGGTGTCGAACGACACGCCGTAGATCTCGAATCCCTTGGCGTGGAATGCGTCGTAGGTCTTCTTCAACACGGGGACCTCGCCCATGCAGGGGCCGCACCACGAGGCCCAGAAGTCGAGCAGCACGTATTTGTTCGCCGGATTCTCGACCGCCGACTTCAGCGAAACCGTACGGCCGTCGGCATCCGTCTGCGCGATGTCGGTGTAGGGCTGTCCGATGTCGGTCTTGCGCATCTGTTCGGCGTATTCCTTCAGCTCGGCGAGCATCCCGGTGCGTTGCAGCTCCTCGGGGAAGCGGGCGATCTCCTCCAGCGTCTCCCCGCCCGAAAGCTCGTGGACGAGCTGCCGGGCCAGTATGATCGCCCCGAAGTAGTTGGTGCGGTTGTTCTCCACCGCGGTGCGGGCCAGTGCGGCGTACTCCCGGCGGATGGCCTCGCGCCGTTCGTCCGTCGTTCCGGGATTGCCGTATTCGGCCGCCAGCGCCGAAGCCGCGGCGTCGTATTCCGTCGCCGCGTCGTTGGCGGGCGTGCCGGTCACCGTCGTCTTCGAGCCGTCGCCGGAGGCGTCGGTCACCTCGATCGTCCCCGGTTCGAGAATCAGCATCTCCTGGAGCCGGAACGAGGGGATGCCTCCGGCAGCGTCGGTCAGGTAGCGGATGTCCGGTTCGGCTACTTCGCCCTCGAAGCGGAACCGGCCGTCGGCCACGCTCGTCGAGTCGACCGTGTTGCCCGCTGCGTCCAGCAGGTAAACCGTGCCTTCGAGGCCGTCGATGCGGCCGTCGATGGTATAGGCGTTCTTGCCGCCGCAGGCGCAGAGTGCCGCCGCGGCCGCGAGGATCGTGAATCTTTTCATCTGTCTATTCCTCCTTTTTGAGTTTTTCGATCGTTTTTTCCAGTTCGGCCACGCGGCGCACCAGCTCGGGCAGGTTCTTGAACACGGCCGACGCGCGGTGGTACTGCATGCCCGGCAGCGCGGGATAGCCCAGGCGCACCTCGCCGTCGGGCACGTTCTTGTCGATGCCGCTCTTCGAGCCGATCTTCACGCGGTCGCCGACGGTCACGTGGTCGGCGATGCCCACCTGTCCGGCCAGGAAGCAGTTGCGGCCCACCTTCGAGGTGCCGGCGATGCCGGTCTGGGCCGACGAGACGGTGTGCTCGCCGATCTGCACGTTGTGGCCGATCTGGATCAGGTTGTCGAGCTTCACGCCGCGGCGGATGACGGTCGAGTCGGTCTTGGCGCGG
>CAOJSG010000070.1 GCA_948442615.1 uncultured Alistipes sp. | reverse complement strand
CGTCGGTGATCTCCTCGTACATGTCGAAGAGGTTGCCGTAGCGCTGCTTGATGATATCCTTGCCCAGACGCTCGATGGCGGTCTTGAAGTCGAGGAACACGGCCAGACCGGTCTCGTTCACGCCGTAACCGGCGTCGCAACGCTCCTTGGCGGCACGCGAAGCCACGTCGCGCGGCACGAGGTTACCGAAGGCCGGGTAGCGGCGCTCCAGGTAGTAGTCGCGGTCCTCCTCGGCGATGTCCGACGGCTTTTTGGCGCCCGAACGGATGGCTTTCACGTCTTCGAGCTTCTTGGGTACCCAGATGCGGCCGTCGTTGCGCAGCGACTCGGACATGAGCGTCAGCTTCGACTGCTGCGTGCCGTGCACGGGGATGCAGGTGGGGTGGATCTGCGTGAAGCAGGGGTTGGCGAAGCCGGCGCCCTTGCGGTAGCACTGGAACGCGGCCGAGCCGTTCGATGCCATGGCGTTGGTCGACAGGAAGAAGACGTTGCCGTAGCCGCCCGTGGCGATCACGACGGCGTGGGCGCCGTGGCGCTCGATCTCGCCCGTCACCAGGTTGCGGGCGATGATGCCCTTGGCCTCGCCGTCCTCCACGACGATGTCGAGCATCTCGTGGCGCGGGTAGCTCTTGACCGAGCCGGCGGCGATCTCCTTGTTCAGCGCGGCGTAGGCGCCCAGCAGCAGCTGCTGGCCCGTCTGGCCGCGGGCGTAGAACGTACGCGAAACCTGCGCGCCGCCGAACGAACGGTTGGCCAGCAGGCCGCCGTATTCGCGGGCGAACGGAACGCCCTGGGCCACGCACTGGTCGATGATGA
Source organism: uncultured Alistipes sp. (assembly GCA_948442615.1). Lineage (GTDB taxonomy): Bacteria > Bacteroidota > Bacteroidia > Bacteroidales > Rikenellaceae > Alistipes. The sequence goes on along the minus strand of CAOJSG010000070.1, from coordinate 6,553 downwards.
GGTTCGAGACCTCGGCCAGACGGTAGACGTTGGCCTCGCGGGCGCGGTAGTCGCCGCCCTTGATCGTGTCGTAGAACAGCCGGTAGATCGAGTCGTTGTCGTTCTGGTAGTTCTTCGCTGCGTTGATACCGCCCTGCGCGGCGATCGAGTGGGCGCGGCGGGGCGAATCCTGGATGCAGAATATCTTGACGTTGTAGCCCAGTTCGCCGAGCGAAGCGGCTGCGGAGGCGCCGCCCAGGCCGGTGCCTACGATGATGATGTCGAGCTTGCGCTTGTTGGCGGGGCTTACGACCTTGATAGCCGCCTTGTGGTTGCTCCACTTCTGTGCGAGTTCGCCGGCGGGGATTTTAGCATCTAATTTGAAAGCCATATCGTTTGTGTGTTTATCGTTCGACATTGATTAGCAGGCGCCTGCGCAGCAGGGGCAGACGCTCCGGAGGAAGTAGACCACCACCACGGCGGCGAAGCCCAGGAAGATGAGGGTAGCCACGATGTTGGCCACGCACTTCAGGCGCGGATACCACGTGTCGTTGCCCCAGCCGGCGCTCTGGAACATCGACCACACGCCGTGCGTCAGGTGGAACCACAGCGCGGCGAACCACAAGAGGTAGAGCACCACGTAGTACCACTGCGAGAAGGTGTAGGCGATCAGTGCGGCGCCGTCGGTCGCGGCGATCATCCGTCCGCCGACCATCGACTCGTGGCCGCCCAGGATCTCGACCAGCTGCATCTTCGACCAAAAGTTGATCAGGTGCAGCAGCAGACCGCCCAGGATGATCCAGCCCAGGGCGAGCATATTCTTCGAGGCCCACGCCACGCCCGGCTCGACCACTGTCACGGCGTAACGCTCCTTGCCGCGCGCCTTGTAGTTGTTCATCGTGAGGACGAGGGCGTAGCAGAAATGCACCACGACGCCCAGCGCCAGCACGGCCGTACCAGCCAGCGCATACCAGTTGGCGCCCAGCAGTTCGCAGATCATGTTGTAGCCCTCGGGCGAGATGATCGCCGTGAGGTTCATGGACATGTGGAAGAGGATGAACAGCACCAGGAAGCAGCCCGTGATGCTCATGACCAACTTCTTGCCGAGCGACGATTGGGAAAGAAAACAGTTCATAGCGATAGATTTTTGTTTATATTTGTTAATGATTTCGTGTCTGTCCGCGTGCGCGGCGACGGAACGGCCGGAAAAGGATCGGTTCGGATGGTACCGGAAGCGAACCGTCGAAGCGCAACTTTACGGCTACAAATATAGTTATTGTTTGCGGAATAACAACAAAAACGGCCGGAAATTCGATGCGGAGGATGAAAGCCGTGCCGTCGGCGGATCCGTGTCGGGCCGGACGGCAGGTCCGGACCGCCGTCCGGCGGAGGGCCGATTGCGGAGGTTATGGAAAAAGATGAATTGAGGAGCCGGATGCGGCGGATGAACCGGGCGCTGACGCCCGCGGAACGGAGTGCGGCGTCGGAGCGGATCGCGGCGGCGGCCGAGCGGCTGCCGGCGTTCGGGCGGGCGCGCACGGTGGCGCTGTTCTGCTCGCTCGCCGACGAACCCGATACGGGCGCCGTCCTGCGGCGCTGGAGTGACGCGAAACGGCTGGCCGTGCCGCGGGTCGAGGGCGAGACGATGCGTTTCTGCCGCTACGATCCGGCGGCGATGCGGCCGGGGGCGTTCGGCATCGAGGAGCCGGGGCCCGAGGCCGAGACGTGCGATCCGGCCGAGATCGATCTCGTGCTGGTGCCCGGGGTGGCCTTTTCGCCGGACGGGAGGCGACTGGGGCGCGGGCGCGGCTATTATGACCGTTACCTGGCGCAGGCCGGCGTGCGGGCCGTGAAGATCGGGGTCTGCTTCGCGCATCAGCTGACGGAGGAGGTGCCCGCCGAACCGCACGACGTGCGGATGGACGGCGTGATCGCGGGCTGATTCGCGCAGGGCGGCGACCGGGCCGCGGATACGGGGCGCGGCTGTTCGCATGACGCAATCCGGCCGCGGGTTGTCGTGTGGCACCGACGTTGCAGGATGCGGCGGAAAATCGGAACGATCGATGAGGAGAAAAAGAAGGAAGGTGGCGCTCGCGCTCGGCGGAGGCGGCGCGCGCGGAATCGCCCATATCGGGGCGATCGAGGAGCTGGAGCGCCGCGGTTTCGAGATCACGGCCGTGGCGGGGACGTCGATGGGGGCGCTGGTCGGCGGCATGTATGCGGCCGGGAAGCTGGAGCCGTTCAAGCGGTGGCTGTGCGCGCTCGACCGCTACAAGGTGTTCGGACTGGTCGATTTCGCGTTCAGCGCCGAGGGGCTGGTCAAGGGCGACCGCGTCATTCGGGCCATGAAGGAGCTGGTGCCCGAGGTGCGCATCGAAGAGCTGGAGCTGCCGTTCGCGGCGGTGGCGGCCGATCTGCTGAGCGGCAGCGAGGTGGTCTTCGAGCGCGGCGGGCTCTACGAGGCGATCCGGGCTTCGATCGCGATTCCGTCGGTCTTCCGGCCCGTGCATCGCGACGGAATGGTGCTGGTGGACGGCGGAACGGTCAATCTGGTGCCGCTCAACCGGGTGCGCCGCACGAAGGACGATCTGCTGGTGGCGGTGAACGTGAGCGCGCCCTATCGGGCCAATCCGGCGCTGCGCAGGAGCGAGTCGTTCAACTTCTATAAACTGCTGGTCGCCTCGTCGCAGATCATGCAGCAGCGGATCGCGCAGACGATGAACGATCTGTACCGCCCCGAGGTGCTGGTCCAGATTCCGGCGGACAGCTACGGCATCTTCGAGTTCTATCGGGCTGCGGAGATCATCGAGGCCGGCCGCCTGGCCGCCAGCGCCGCGCTGGACGACTATGCGGCCGGACGTGCGTCCCGCGGGGTGCGGGCCGGATGCGTCGAGAGCGAACCGGAGCCGGCGGAGGCTTAGCGCCGGCGCAGGGCGGTCCGCACGGTGCATGCACGGCCCGTCTGCGGCGGGTGCGTCCGGCGGGCGTCGGGGCGGATTCCGTCCGGGCCGTTTGTGCCCGGCGCAGCCGCGTGCGGGTGCGCTCCGGGATGGACCCTGTGCGGAAGGGGCTGCGATGCGGCGGAATCCAGAATAATTGCTACATTTGCCCCCGTATGGCCGAGTCCGAAAAAAACAGCAAGCTCAAGCAGCAGGTGGCGCTGCTGCCTCTTTCGCCCGGGGTCTACCAGTTCGTAGACCGCAGCGGGACGATCATCTACGTGGGAAAGGCCAAGAGCCTCCGCAAGCGGGTCTCTTCCTACTTCGTGCAGAGCAAGGAGCACAGCCCCAAGGTGCGCGTGCTGGTGCGGCAGATCGCAGAGATCCGCCATATCGTCGTCGGCAGCGAGACCGATGCGCTGCTGCTGGAGAATTCGCTTATCAAGACCCTGCAGCCCCGCTACAACATCCTGCTCAAGGACGACAAGACCTATCCGTGGATCGTCGTGCGGCGCGAACACTTCCCGCGCGTGCAGTCGACGCGACGGCTCGTGCGCGACGGCTCGCACTATTTCGGCCCCTACGGATCGGTCATGATGCAGCACAGCGTGCTGGAGTTCCTGCGCGAGGTGGTGCCGCTGCGCACGTGCAAGCTCGACCTGGCGCCCGAACGCATCGCCAGGGGGCGCTATACGGTCTGCCTGCAATACCACCTGGGCAACTGCAAGGGACCGTGCGTGGGGGCGCAGAGCGAGGCGGAGTACGGACGGCTGGTCGACATGGCCACGGCGGTGCTGCGGGGCGATCTGCGCCCCGTGCGCGAATACCTCGAGCGCGAGATGGCGCGGGCGGCGGCCGAGCTGAAGTTCGAGGCCGCGCAGCGCTACAAGCAGCGGCTCGCCGCGCTGGACAACTATTCGAGCCGGTCGGTGATCGTCAGCGCGCGGATCGTCGACGTGGACGTCTTCTCGCTGCTGCCGGACGACGACGTGGCCTGGTGCAATTTCGTCCGCATCCGCCACGGAGCGGTGGTGGGCGTCTCGACGGTGCGTCTCTCGACGGGAATCGGCGGCGACGAGCGCGACATGCTGACGCTGGCGATCCAGCACATCGTCGAGAAGATCGCCGGGGGCGAGCTGGCCTGCGAGGTGATCGTTCCCTTTCTGCCCTCGACGACGCTGCTGTTCGACGGCGTGACCTTCACGGTGCCCAAGCGCGGCGAGAAGTTCGAGCTGCTGGAGTTCTCCCGCAAGAGCGCCCGGATTTATCGGGCCGAGCAGCTCAAGAACCTGGAAATCAGAAATCCCGAACGCCATACCGAACGGCTGATGGAGTCCATGCGCCGGGAGTTGCGCCTCGAAAGGCAGCCCCGCCATATCGAGTGTTTCGACAACTCGAACCTCCAGGGGGCCGACCCCGTGGCGTCGTGCGTCGTGTTCCGCGACGGGAAGCCTTCGCGCCGCGAGTACCGCCATTTCAACGTCAAGACGGTCGTGGGCCCCGACGACTACGCTTCGATGCGCGAGGTGGTCTACCGCCGCTACAGCCGTCTGCTGGCCGAGGGGGCCGAACTGCCCGATCTGATCGTGGCCGACGGCGGCAAGGGCCAGATGGGGGCGATCCACGAGGTGCTGGAGGCTCTCGGGCTGGAGATTCCCATCGCCGGACTGGCCAAGGACGACCGGCACCGCACCTCCGAACTCTATTGCGGCTATCCGCCGCTGCTGGTCGGGATCCGTCCCGCGTCGCCCGTTTTCCAGGTGCTTTCCCATATTCAGGAGGAGGTGCACCGTTTCGCCATATCGTTCCATCGGCAGAAGCGAAGCAAGGGGTTCATACATAGCGAACTGGAGCAGATCGAGGGCATCGGGGCGAAGACGGCGGAGCGGTTGCTGGCGCATTTCCGGAGCGTGGCGCGGATCAAGGCGGCGCCGGACGAGGAGCTGACGCGGCTGGTGGGCGCTGCCAGGGCGCGCAAGATCAAGGAGTTCTTCGCGCGATGAGCTGCGATGCGCCGCTGCGTTCCGCACCGGCGGCGGACGTCGGAGCTTCCGTCGCGGCGCGGCCCGGGGGCCGGTAGCACCGGCGAGGGGCGGAGGATGAATTTTTTTCGGCTTCCGCAGAACAAAATAGCATCGGATTCGTTTATTTTGCAACCGTAAACGGATAAGGCCGGTACGGCGGTCGGACGACGGAGCGTCCGGGCCGGCCGGAGAGAGAAGAGTCATGTTAAATTCGATAGCGATATGAGAAAGTTCGTATGTCTCGGTTTGGCGGCGATGACGATGGCGGCGACGGCCTGTGTCAGCCGGAAGGTGGCGGAGCGCGCCGAGGAGCAGCGCGATTCGCTCGAGCGGGTCGTGGTGGACAAGGATTCGCTGCTCGAGGCGGTCTTCGCGGACATCAACTCGATCAGCGAGAACCTGGAGGCGATCAAGACGCGCGAAAAGGTGCTGACGCTCGACGGAACGGGCGAGGGGGCGCCGCGTCCGGTGGATCAGATTCAGCGCGACATCGCGACGATCGACCGCCTGTTGCAGGAGAACAAGGCCCGGGTGGTCTCGCTGCAGCGCACGGCGGCGCAGCTGCGCAAGGCGAACCTGCGCATCGAGGGGCTCGAGAAGACGATCGCCGATCTGCAGACCCGCCTCGGCGAGAAGGGCGAGGAGATCGTCGCGCTCAAGGAGCAGCTCGACCGGCGCGAAGCCGAAGTGGCCGAACTGCAGGAGCGGGTCGAGGTGCAGAACGAACGCATCGAGGAGCTGGCTTCGGAGACGAGCGAGCTGCAGGGGCGGATGAACACGGTCTACTATATCGTGGGCTCGGAGCGCGAGCTGCGCAATGCGCAGATCATCGACAAGCAGGGTTTCATCGGGCGGACGGTGACGCTGGCCAAGGGCGGCAATCTGGATTGCTTCACCCGCGCCGACGCGCGTCTGCTGGAGGAGCTGCCCATCGGACACAAGCGGGTGCAGGTGGTGACGAGTCATCCCGAGGATTCGTACCGTCTGGTGACGGGTGCGGACAAGGTGGTCGCGTCGCTGGTCATCCTCGATCCGGAACGCTTCTGGGAGTCGTCACGGATTCTGGTGGTCGCTTACCGGTAGGCGCAGCCGGCGCTCCCGGCTGCGGCCGGTGGAATGGGCGCAGGCGTCGCGCGGCCGGTGGCCTTACGGCCCTGGGAAGGCGGGAGATAGGGGCGGACCGGTCCGAAAAGCGGGGCCGTCCGTGTCGCGGAGATGCGCCGTATTATATATAGGTGGTCCGCATGCGGCCGGCGGCGGATCGGGGCGATGCAGGTCCGCTCCGGTTCGGGCCAGACGGGGCGGTAGTCCGCCGGCGCCGCCGGGGCGGTCGGGACGTCGGAAAGGGTTTCGGGAATAATTTTGCGGAAAGTGTAAAAAATCCGGCCGCGAATTGTGTATTGCGAATTATTTTTCTATCTTTGCACCCGATTTCACCTCCGAGCAGGAGGCCGATCACCGGTTCATTGAGAAGAGTTGAAAAATGAAAAATTTATCCCGGAAATATTTGGTCGATAAATTTTTTATGCCTACTTTTGCAATCCAAAACGACAGTTTTGCCGATGTAGCTCAGTTGGCCAGAGCAGCTGATTTGTAATCAGCTGGTCGGGG
>CAOJSG010000069.1 GCA_948442615.1 uncultured Alistipes sp. | reverse complement strand
CAAAAACACGTGGTCGTTGGACATGTCCTTGAACGCCACCAAACGATAATTTTCGGGATGAATACCTTTTTTCATTTGTTGTTTTTGTTATTGTTGACTTAATCGATGCAAAGGTACGAATTTATTCGCAACAAACAAGCGCGCGGCACTTTTTTTCGCAGCGGGAGGTCCCGGAAAGTTGCACGGACTGAATATTTTCGTATCTTTGTGCCCTGTAATCCGGAGTTGGCCGGCGAAACGACTTCGCCGCATCCGCCGGACTTCGGCAAGCACAAGGACCCATAGCTCAGTCGGTTAGAGCAGCGGACTCATAATCCGAAGGTCGTGGGATCATGCCCCTCTGGGTCCACTTTTTAACGAAAAAGCTCCGATTCGGAATCGGGGCTTTTTCGTTTGCGAAATTCGGGACGCCTCCCGGCCGGCCGCCGGAAACGATTTCACCCCGGCTGAAAATGCTTCGACCGGGGTGAAATCATTCGTAACCGGATCGGTCCGATCCGCTCTTCGGACGCGGGGCCGCACATCGACGGGCCGCCACGCCCCTATCCGGCGGCTACTCCTCTACGGAAACCTCCGCCTCGTCCGATTCCTCTGCGACCGGAGCCGGCTCTACATAAGGCTTCACGTCGACGATCTCCACCTCGAACTGCAGCGCCTCGTTGGGACCGATGTCGCGACCCGCGCCGCGGGGACCGTAAGCCAGATCCGCAGGGATCCACAGCGTGATGGCGCCGCCCTTGCCCACGAGTTTCATGCCTTCCGTCCAGCCCGGGATGACGCGGTTCAGCGGGAACTCGGCGGGTTCCTCACGCTCGTACGACGAGTCGAACACCTTGCCGTCGCGGGTCGTACCCTTGTAGTTGACCACCACTACGTCGCGCGAATCGCGGGCGATCGTATCGGCGTCGCCCTCGCGCGTCACCTTGTAGAGCAGGCCCGATTCGGTCTTCTTCACGCCCGATTTCTTCTCGATCTTCTCCAGCCACTTCTTCGAAGCCTCGGCGTTCTCGGCCGGACGCTTGACCATGAAGTAGTACTGCAGGTACTGGTTCACGGCATCCTCCTCCATCTTGGGCTGGCCGTCGCGAACGTTCTGCATGGCCTCGACGATCCACACCACGTGTACCGGCATGTCGCTCTCCTTGATGTTGAAACCGATGTCGTTACCGAACGCATAGGACACGCTGTCGCGCTCGCCCTCGCTGACGAACATCTCCTCGTCGGCCACGGGATACTCCACCTTCGTCGAGTCGCCGCCCGCCAGACGGATGCTGTCGGCCTCGGCACGCTTGGCCGCGATGTTGCGGGCGCGCATGCCGCGCTTGCTCATGAAGTAGTCGCGCAGCAGGTCGAGCGACTCGTCGTGGGGCTGCGCGGCCTTGTCCATCGCACCCTCCTTGATACCCTTGTCCACCTGTTTGTAGTTGAACGGAATATCCTTCATTTCGTAGTTCATGCCGAACCCGATGTTCGCACCCAGCGCATACGACAGAGAGTCGAACTCCGACAGGCTGCCCATCCGCACCTTTCCCTTGTCGCCGCAGGAAACGAGCGCCGCGGCACATACGGCGGCCGCTGCAAAAAGAACTTTTTTCATTGTTTTACGCAAATTTATGATTGTTGTTCGCTTTCGTTCGCTTATCCGAACCGCAAAGTTAAAACAATAATCGCATTTTCCGCCAAAAAAACGCGCTAATTACGCGGACGGTACCGATTTGCGTATTTTTCCACCTTGATCAGCTCGATCCGGTAGTTGAGCGTGGCGTTGGGTTTGATCCCCAGCCGTTCGTCGCCCGCCGCGCCGTAGGCCGCAGCCGCCGGCATCCAGGCATTGATCCTGCCGCCCGGGCCCACGAGCTTCACGCTCTCCTGCACCCCTTTCAGCAGATCGCCCAGCGCCGAACGCAGCGTATCGCCCCGTTCGAAGGCGGAGTAGACCGAAACGCCGTCCGCCGTGAATATCTCGTAGCGGATCTCCACCGTATCGCGGTCGTTGGACGGAGCGTTCTGCTCGTCGCCGATCTCCTCGACCGTGTAGGTCACGCCCGACGGGGTGCGCGCGAACGACCGGTTCGACTGGCGGATGTCCTCCAGGAAACGCTCCTCGTAACGGCGGATCTTTTCGGGCTGCTCGTAGTTGATCCAGCGCAGATAGAATGCCTTGGCCTCCGCGGGCGACATCTTCTCGACCCGCGCGAAAACGTCGCGGATGCCGTCGCATACGGCGTCGATCCGCAGCGTCGAATCCATCTCCAGCAGATTCATCCCGACATTCAGTCCGACGACATAAGCCGCCGAATCGAGGTCGTCCTTCAGTTTGGCACCGCTGCTCTTCTGTTTCGAGCAGGCGGCGGACAGCAGCGCCGCCGCGACGGCGAACGCCGCCACATGTTTCAGCATATTCATCGTTCGTTCTTTTTGGAAAAGAGGAAAATAAGCAGCGACCCCAGCACGGCGGCGGCCGACGAGCCCATCAGGATGGCGATCTTGCCGCGGTCCACGAGCTCCGGCTGACCGAAGGCCAGCGAATCGACGAAGATCGACATCGTGAACCCGATGCCGCCCAGGCAGGCGACCGCCAGCAGCATCCGCCACGAAGCCCCCTCGGGCATGACGGCCAGCTTCGTCTTCACGGCGATCCAGCTCGCCAGGAAGATGCCCAGCGGCTTGCCGACGAGCAGTCCGAAGAAGACGCCCATGCCCACGGCCCCGATCTGCGGCGAGATCCGGAAAATATCGAAATATTCGACCGATGCGATCGGCACGCCGGCATTGGCCAGCGCGAAAACGGGCATGATAAGGAACGTCACGTAAGGCGACAGCGCATTCTCCAGCCGGTAGCTCATGCCCACCGATCCGGACGCGAACGAGCGCATGCACCGCAGATAGAACCGCTGGTCCTCGTTGGGGAACTCCTCCTCGTCGGTCGCCCGGACATCGGCGATCAGCTTTCTGATGTCCTGCAGCTTACTCTCGAAGAACTCCTTGTTGTAGCGCGGCTTCGACGGAATGACCATCGCCATCGCCACGCCCGAGATGGTGGCGTGCACGCCCGAATAGTAGAACAGTCCCCACACGACGATCGCCGGCACGAGATAGAACACCATCCGGGTCTCGCCCCTGCGCTGCAGGAAGAAGAGACCGATCATGATGGCGATCGCGATTCCGAGCAGCGCCAGCTCCACGTGTCCGCCGTAGAAGAGCGCGATGACCAGGATGGCGCCCAGGTCGTCGGCCACGGCCAGTGCCGTCAGGAAAATCTTCAGCGAGACGGGCACCCGGTCGCCCAGCATCGAGAGGATGCCCACCGCGAAGGCGATGTCCGTCGCCGTCGGAATGCCCCATCCGTTGGCCGCGGGAGTCCCGTGGTTGAAGAGCGTGAAGATGACCGCCGGAGCGATCATGCCGCCTGCGGCGGCCAGCACCGGAAGGATCGCCTTGCGGACCGAAGAGAGCTGCCCGTAAAGGACCTCCCGCTTGATCTCCAGCCCCACCGTGAAGAAGAAGACCACCATGAGCACGTCGTTGACGAACTTCTCGACGGTCATCTCCCGCGGGAAGGTCCAGTCGATCAGTCCGTCGGGCGAAACGATCCGCAGCGACAGGTCCGTCTTCAGAAAATGTTCGTAATAGTCGGCCGTAAGAGGCATGTTGGCCAGCAGCATGGCGATCGCCACGCAGACCAGCAGCACGACGCCTCCGGCCCACGGCGCCTCGACGAAACGACGCCAGCGTTCGTCGAACTCGTAACGTTTGCGTACCCAACGGTACATGGAAAACAATCTTGCCATTATCCTAACTAACTCGTAATAATCCTCATTATTTATTCGACTTGAGCGTCTGGCCGCACAGCTTCCACAGCATCCGGGCGCCGGTGACCGCATCGATCTTCCCGTCGGCGGCGGGCACCGTCTCCACCAGGTCGAACCCCACGATCGTCCGCCCCGAAGCCACCAGCCGGTCCAGCAGGTAAACGGCCTGGTTGAAGGTCAGCCCTCCGTTGACGGGCGTCCCCGTGTGAGGGCAGTTCTCGACCGAAAGCCCGTCGATGTCGAAGCTGACGTAGACCCGCTGCGGCAGCCGCCCGACGATGCGCCGGCACTGCGCGCCCCACGTTTCGCCCTCGAACGCCGCGGCGGCCAGCGCCATGTCGTCGAAACGCTCGATCCGCCCCCCGGACGCCGCCGCGAGGTTCGCCTCGGCCTCCGAGAAGTCGCGCACGCCGACCTGCACGAGCTTCACGACCTGCGGCACGTCGCGCAGGACGTTGAACATCACCGACGCATGCGAGAAGGCGAACCCTTCGTAGGCTTCGCGCAGGTCGCAGTGGGCGTCGACATGCAGCACGCCGAACTCCGGGCAGTGCGCGCCGAGGGCCCGGATCATCCCGTAGGAGGTCGAATGGTCGCCGCCGACCAGCCCCACGAGCTTGCCGGCCCCGAGCCACCGCGCGGCCTGGCTGCGGACCGACTCGTTCATCGCCGCGCACCCCTCGTCGATGCGCCGGATGCGTCGCGTCGCATAGTCGTCCCCGGCGCTGCCGCCCCCCTCCAGGTGGGCGATCACCTTCTCGGCGTCGGCCCGCAGCCGCTCGGAGCACTCCAGCAGGCCGTAGTCCACGTCGGCCGTGGCGATGCCGCGCCGCCACTCGCCCGGAGCGAGCGGGTCGTAGAAATCGAGCTGCGTCGAGGCCTCGATCAGCGCGTCGGGGGCATAGACCGTCCCTGCGCCGTAGGAGACCGTCACGTCCCAGGGCGCCGAGATCAGCACCAGCGCCGCCCGCTCGGGTTCGAACGGGAAACCGAAATAGGTACCGGTATTTACGCCCACCCCGTCGGGGTCGAATTCGATCGGATCCATAACACGCGTTTTGAGGTGCAAAGGTATGAAAAAATTAAAAAAGCCCTATCTTTGTCGGCTGAAACTTAGGCTTCCGAAACACGCCGATTCTGTTCAGATTCGGAAATGGCCGCACGGCGGCGGCACCGTTCGAAACCCGTCTCCGCCCGGTTCCGGAGCCGAAAAACGCTCGAATCATGAAAATCGTCGCAGACAACGCCATTCCCTTTCTGCGGGGCGTACTCGAGCCCTACGCCGAGGTCGTCTACCTGCCCGGCAGCCGCATCGCGCCCGCCGACGTGCGCGACGCCGACGCGCTCGTCGTCCGCACCCGCACCCGGTGCGACGCCGCCCTGCTCGAAGGCTCGTCCGTACGGATGATCGCCACGGCCACCATCGGCTTCGACCACATCGACCTCGGCTACTGCCGTTCGCACGGCATCCGCGTGTCGACGGCCGCCGGATGCAACGCCCGCGGCGTGCTGCAATGGGTCGGCGCGGCGCTGGCCCGCCTGGCCCGCACGCAGGGCTGGACCCCGCGGCAGCGCACGCTGGGCGTCGTCGGAGTGGGCCACGTCGGCTCGCTCGTGCAGCACTACGCCGAGGCATGGGGATTCCGCGTGCTCTGCTGCGACCCGCCGCGCGAAAGCCGCGAGCACTGCGGCTTCCTGCCGCTCGGCGCGCTGGCGGACGAGGCCGACATCCTGACGTTCCACACGCCGCTCGACCCGACGACACGCCGTGCGGGCGACGCCGCGCTCTTCGCGCGCATGCGCGCCGGCAGCATCGTGCTCAACTCCTCGCGCGGCGAGGTGGTCGACGGCGCCGCACTGCTCGCGAGCGGCCACACGTTCGCGCTCGACGTCTGGGAGCACGAGCCGCGGATCGACCGCGCGCTGCTGGAGCGTGCGGCCCTGGCCACGCCCCACATCGCGGGCTACTCGCTCCAGGGCAAGGCCAACGCCACGGCGATGTCGGTGCATGCGCTGGCCGCCCGCTTCGGCCTGCCGCTCGGGGGCTGGTATCCGCCCGGCGTCCCGGCCTCGGCGCCCCGGCCGATCCCGTGGCAGGAGCTTTGCAGCACGATCGACGGCGCGTTCGACATCGAAGCCGAGAGCCGGCGGCTGAAGGCCGCGCCCGACGATTTCGAACGCCTGCGCGACGAATACCGTTACCGCACCGAATACTTTTGACGAAAAAGGTTCGTCTTTGGCCGCTTTTTCGTACCTTTGGACCGCAGATACGTACGCCATGTTCTACCGACATATCCTCAAACCGCTGCTCTTCGCGCTCCGCATCGAACGCGCCCACCGGACGGTCCTGCTGCTGCTGCGCATCGTCGGTCTGCTGCCCGGAGGCCGCTGGCTGCTGCGCAAATGCTATGCCGCAGACCACCCCGCGCTCGAACGCGAGGTCTTCGGCCGCAGGTTCCGCAACCCGGTCGGACTGGCCGCGGGGTTCGACACCGGCGGCGAGGCGTTCCGCGAACTGTCGGCGCTGGGCTTCGGATTCGTCGAGATCGGCACCGTCACGCCGCGCCCCCAGCAGGGAAACCCGCGGCCGCGCGTCTTCCGGCTGCCCAAGGACAACGCCATCGTCCACCGCATCGGGCTGTGCAACCGCGGGCTGGAGAGGGCCGTCGCCTTCCTCCGCCGCCCCCACGACGGCGTGCTCGTGGGCTGCAACATCGGCAAGAATACGACCACCCCGCCCGAAGAGGCGCCGGCGGACTACCTCAAGCTCTTCCGCAACCTCTACGAATACGCGGACTACTTCACCGTCAACATCAGCTGCGGCAACGCCTGCACCGAAGGAGGCAGCCACGCGCGCGAACAGGTCCTGCGCATCCTCGAACCGCTCTTCGACTTCCGCCGGGGGCAGAACCAGTACCGCCCCGTGATGCTGAAGGTCTCGCCCGACATGTCCGACGAGACGATCGACGCGATCACCGACATCCTGATCGAGACGCCGCTCGACGGCATCGTGGCCGTCAACGGCACGCACGGCCGCGAAGGGCTCCGCACGAGCCTCACCGCCCTGGACAAGATCGGCAGCGGCCGGCTGAGCGGCGCACCGCTCGCACGGCGGGCCGTCGAGGTGGTCCGCCGGATACACGAGCGCTCGGGGGGCACCTACCCCATCATCGGCGTGGGAGGCATCATGTCCGCGGCCGACGCCCGGGCCATGCTCGATGCCGGAGCCGATCTGATACAGCTCTACACCGGATTCATCTACGAAGGTCCGGGCCTGGTCCGCGACATCTGCCGGGCGCTGATCGCCGACGCCGAACGGGCGGCCGGAGAGCCGGCCCCCGCGCGTGCCGCCGAGGAGTCCGGACAGCACGCGGAAGCCCCCGAAGCATCCGGTCCGGAGTCCGCCGGGGCGGTCTCCGGCAGCAGGGCGGAAGAGGGGCGCAGCCCCGGATCCGGACAGAAATAAACCGCACATGAAAGCAACCGTTCTCACCATCGGCGACGAAATACTCATCGGTCAGATCGTCGACACCAATTCGGTGTCGATCGCCAAACACCTCAACGCCGCAGGCATCGTCGTCGCCGAGAAAATCTCCGTCGGCGACGACGGACCCCGGATCGCCGAAGCGGTCCGGCAGGCCATGGCGCACTCCGAGGTCACGATCCTCACGGGCGGCCTCGGCCCCACGAAGGACGACATCACCAAAAAGACGCTGGCCGACCTGTTCGGCTGCGGACTGGCGTGCGACGCCCGCGTGGCGGACCACGTGCGGCGCATGCTCGAGGCGCGCGGCATCGCCTTCAACGAGCTGAACCGCGCCCAGGCCCTCGTCCCGACCGCCTGCACGGTGCTTTTCAACGCCCACGGCACGGCCCCCGGCATGTGGTTCGAACGCGACGGCAAGGTGGTCGTCTCGCTGCCGGGCGTGCCGTTCGAAATGGAGCATCTGATGCAGGACGAGGTGATGCCGCGGCTCAAGGCCCGCT
>CAOJSG010000068.1 GCA_948442615.1 uncultured Alistipes sp. | reverse complement strand
GGTCTTCTGCGTAGCGGTGGTCGAGTGAACGGTGGTCATCAGACCGTCGGTGATACCGAACTTGTCGTTCAGCACCTTGGCGATGGGAGCCAGACAGTTCGTGGTGCAGGAAGCGTTCGAAACGATCTTCTGACCAGCATAGGTGTTCGTGTTGACACCGCATACGAACATCGGGGTAGCGTCCTTCGAAGGAGCCGACATAACGACATACTTGGCACCGGCGGCGATGTGGGCCTGGGCCTTCTCCTCGGTGAGGAACAGACCGGTCGACTCGACCACGTACTCGGCCTCCACCTCGTTCCACTTCAGGTCGGCGGGGTTCTTCTCGGCGGTTACGCGGATCGCCTTGCCGTTCACGATCAGCTGGCTCTTCTCGACGCAGTAGTCGATCGTGCCCTGGAACTGTCCGTGCATCGTGTCGTACTTGAGCATGTAAGCCAGGTAGTCTACCGGGCAGAGGTCGTTGATACCTACGATCTCGTACTTGTCCGTCTGCGTGCAGGCAGCGCGGAACACCATACGGCCGATGCGGCCGAAGCCGTTGATACCGATTTTGATAGTTGCCATAATGTTTTGAATTATTTGTTAATAAAAACCTTGACGTTTTTTACCGCGCAAAATTACATACTTTGGCGGGATTATGCAAATAAAATTCCGTTTTTTATCGGCGCGCCTTTTCCGCGGCCGACAGGAGCTCGATGTTGCGCTTTTCGACGTCGGAGAGCGCGGCCGAGACGTCGCCGAACAGCGGCGCATACCATTTCTCTTTCAGGAAGCGCCGTTTCAGATCGGCGCTCTCGAAGACGTAGCCGCGGCGGGCGAAAATCTCGTTGCGCATCAGCCGGAGCTCGGCCGCATCGCGCCCCTCCAGATCGGCCGGCGTCAGCTCGCGGGTCGACCCTTCGGGCCACTCGCCCTCGCAGGCGGCCGTGCTCGCATAAGGCTCGAAACCGGGATCGGCGTACTTGCGGCGGAACACCCCGTTGGCATCCCGCACCTCCGCCAGCGCATACTCGTAGCTGCCGAGATCGCTGCCCGACTCGTCGCCCGCGACCAGATACCACGCGCCGTCGATCAGCCGGAACGTATAGGTCGCGTAGTAACCGATCTCGTTGCCGCCCCGTTCGAACCGGATCTCTTCGGGCGACTCCTGCGTGAAGCCACCGTATTCGCTCTGCGGATCGACCTCGAAATAGGCCAGCTCCTTCAGCGCCCAAAGCTCCTCGCCGAACGGCACGGGGCGGTTGTCGGCCGTCACCACTCCCGAAATCCGGTCGGCCAGCGGAAAGCGGATGTGCGCCAGCTGATAATCGGCATTCGCCGTGAAATTGCGCAGGAACACGGCGAACGAAGCCGCTCCGCCCGCCTCCGCGCCTCTCTCCGCGCCGCAGGCTGCCAGTCCGCAGACGGCCAGTCCGCAGACGGCCAGTCCCGTCAGGAGGTTCAGAAGTCTCTTTTTCATGATAGTTCGTCGATGGGTTCGTATCGGATGTGCGCCTGCGGCGAAACGTCCGGGCGCGCCGCTGCCGCTACCGGTTCGTCCGCGCCCGCTTGGCCATGGCCGAGGCGAAGACGAAGTCGTTCAGCTCGCGGTTGTCGACGTGCAGGATCTCCTCCTTCGTGCCCTCCCACCACTTGCGGCCTTCGTGGATGTAGACGATCTTCTGGCCGATCTCCATGACCGAGTTCATGTCGTGCGTGTTGATGATCGTCGTGATGCCGTACTCCTCGGTGATCTCGTGGATGAGGTTGTCGATGACGATCGAGGTCTGCGGATCGAGCCCCGAGTTGGGTTCGTCGCAGAAGAGATACTTGGGGTTCAGCACGATGGCGCGGGCGATGGCCACGCGCTTGATCATGCCGCCCGACAGTTCGGCCGGGTAGAGCCGGTGGGCGTCGGCCAGCCGCACGCGCTGCAGGCAGAAGTCGACCCGTTCGCGCTTTTCGGCCTCGCTCCGGCGCGTGAACAGGTCCAGCGGCAGCCGCACGTTCTCCTCGACGGTCGACGAGTCGAGCAGCGCCCCGCCCTGGAAGATCATGCCGATGTCCTTGCGGATGTCCTTGCGCTCGCGGAATCCCAGCTGCGTGAAACAGGTGTCGTCGTACCACACGCTGCCCGCGTCGGGTTCGTGCAGCCCGACGAGCGTCTTGAGCAGCACGGTCTTGCCCGAGCCGCTGCGCCCGATGATGAGGTTGGTCTTTCCGGTCTCGAATTCGACCGTGATGTCGTCGAGCACCTTGCGCCCGTCGAACGATTTTTCGATATGTTCGGCCCGAATCATATGAGCAGGATCTGCGTGAGGATCAGGTTGAAGATCATGATGACCACCGAGCTGACCACCACGGCGCGCGTGGAGGCGGCCCCCACCTCGAGCGAATTGCCCTTGGCGTAGTAGCCGTAGAAGGCCGAGACCGACGTGATGATGTAGGCGAAGACGGCCGTCTTGATGAGCGAGTAGACGATCGAATAGGGCTTGAAGTCGAGCAGCAGCCCCGAAACGTAGTCGTCGGGGATCATGATTCCGGTCAGGTAGGCGATGGCCCAGCCGCCCAGGATGCCGATGCCGATCGACAGGATCGTGAGCAGCGGGAAGAAGAAGACGGCCGCGACGATCTTCGGCAGAATGAGGTACGAGGCCGAGTTGACCCCCATGATCTCCAGCGCGTCGATCTGCTCGGTGATGCGCATGGTTCCGATCTCCGAGGCGATGCTCGACCCCACCTTGCCGGAGAGGATCAGCGCCACGACCGTCGACGAGAACTCGAGGATCATGGTCTCGCGCGTGGCGTAGCCGATCAGCGACTGGGGGATGAAGGGCGAGTCGAGGTTGATGCACATCTGCAGCGTGATGACCGCGCCGATGAAGACCGAGATGATGGCCGTCAGTCCGATCGAATCGATTCCGAGCGCCTCCATCTCGTAGACGATGCGCCGCCTGTAGATCGCCGCCTTCTCCGGACGGGAAAAGACCTTGCCCATCAGGATGAAGTAGCGGCCTATGAGTTCGAATATCTTCAACATAGCTCTGAATTGTAAGCGCCGTGCGCCGCAGCGCCCCGCGCCGGAGTCGCTGCGGGCGCCGGCCGGGCTGTCATTCGTCCTTCTGCTCCTCGAACTCCACGTAGTCGCCCACGTCCTTCGAGACCCGTTTTTCGGGGGTGCCGGCGGTGCGGTAGATCTTCACCTCGCCCTCGCGCGCCGACCGGCCCGACGCGTCGAACCCGCCGTCGAACGGATTGCCCGGCGCACCCCGGCCGAACTGCTCCTCCACCTGCCGGCGGAGCTTGTTGAACCGCCAGCGGATCACCAGCGCCAGCACCGCGACCAGCAGGATGCAGCCCAGCACGAAATAGAGGACGAACATCGCGAAGCCCTTGAACAGCGTGGGAAAGGCCAGCGCAAAAAGAAGTATGATCAGGCACGTCACGGGATTGCGCCGAACGAATTCGACCAGCCCGTCGAGCAGCAGCGTCAGCAGATTCATCGTTCTGTCATTTATCGTTACACAGTTTTACAAAGGTAGGCAAAATTATGGATTTTCGATTAAAAGTCGTAATTTTGATGCCGCAAAGAACAAATTCCGCACCTCTTATGTTAAACCGACTCACCGCCGTCTCGCCCGTAGACGGCCGCTACCGTGATAAAACGGAAAAACTCGCCGATTATTTTTCGGAACAGGCCCTGATCCGCTACCGCATCCGCGTCGAGGTGGAGTACTTCATCGCCCTGTGCGAACTGCCGCTGCCCCAGCTGGCGGGCGTCGACCGTTCGAAATTCGACGCGCTGCGCGGGCTCTACCGCGACTTCTCGGAGGCCGACGCCCTGCGCGTGAAGGAGATCGAATCGGTCACCAACCACGACGTCAAGGCCGTCGAATACATCATCAAGGAGAAGATGGACGCGCTGGGGCTGGAGGCCTGGAAGGAGTTCGTCCACTTCGGCCTCACGTCGCAGGACATCAACAACACGGCCATTCCGCTCTCGATCAAGGAGGCGCTTTCGGACGTCTACTACCCCGTGGTCGAGGAGGTGCGCGACAAGCTGGCGGCCTTCGCCGGCGAGTGGCGCGACGTGCCGATGCTGGCCCGCACCCACGGACAGCCCGCCTCGCCCACCTCGCTGGGCAAGGAGTTCATGGTCTTCGTCGAACGGCTGGAGAAACAGCTGGCGCTGCTGCACGACCTGGCGATTCCGGCCAAGTTCGGCGGCGCCACGGGCAACTTCAACGCCCACCGCGCGGCCTATCCGCAGCTGGACTGGGCGGCCTTCGCCGACCGCTTCGTCAACGAGACGCTGGGGCTGTGCCGCTCGCGCTACACCACCCAGATCGAGCACTACGACAACCTGGCCGCGATCTTCGACAACCTCAAACGCATCGACACCATCCTCACCGACCTGTGCCGCGACATGTGGATGTACATCTCCGAGGAGTACTTCAAGCAGCAGATCAAAGCGGGCGAGGTCGGCTCGAGCGCCATGCCCCACAAGGTCAATCCGATCGACTTCGAGAACGCCGAGGGCAACTTCGGCATCGCCGGCGCGATTTACGCCCACCTCTCGGCCAAGCTGCCCGTATCGCGCCTGCAGCGCGACCTGACGGATTCGACCGTGCTGCGCAACGTCGGCGTGCCGATGGCCCATTCGCTCATCGGCCTCAAATCGCTGCTCAAGGGGCTGGGCAAGGTGATCCTCAACCGCGAGGCGCTGGAGCGCGACCTGGAGAACAACTGGGCCGTGGTGGCCGAGGGCATCCAGACCATCCTGCGCCGCGAAGGCTATCCGAAGCCCTACGAGGCGCTGAAGGCCCTGACCCGCACCAACGCCCATGTCACCGGCGCCTCGATCGCCGCGTTCATCGAGACGCTGGCCGTGTCCGACTCCGTGAAGGAGGAGCTGCGCGCGCTCACGCCCGCCACCTACACGGGCATCTTCAGCCGCCGCTGACCCGCGCCGGGCATATTCCGCGAGGCTGTCTGACGAAACGCAGACAGCCTCTTTTTTTCACCCCCCCCGCGAGGCATCGGATACGCAGATCGGAGCCGCCCGCCGAACCGTCCGACCCCGCGAAGGCCCGGCCCGCGCCGCATCCGCACGAAAACCCCGCCGTACGCGGGCGGACAAAAAAAACAGCAGGGAATCGTCGCGATTGCCTGCTGCCTCCGGAGGTTGCCCTCCAAAAACTACTAACCCAAACTTAAATAAATGAAGAAACCTCACTGCGGTTACCGAGCCGCAGTTGCCCATACGACTGCAACTCCCGTGCCAAAACGGAGCGGCCGACGGTTTCGCGCATGCAACGACCCGTTTGCCGTGCCCGAAGGCCCCTCCGGGCGGCTCCGGAGCCAGACGTCTCCCTTTCCGCAACGCGGCAGCGCCGCAGCCCGCCGGCCGGAAAACCGCACCCCTCAAAAACCACGCTCGCCGGAGAGCCGCATGCCCAAAAGGTCAGCGCTCGCCGGAGAGCCGCGTCCCGGACACCGGCGGCAAAAATCCGGCCGAAGCGCGGTCAGCCCTCCCTCCGCTGCGGCGGACGGATCCGCTCCGGAACTCGATCGGCGACATGCCGGTCATCCGCCGGAAATAGCGGCACATGTAGGATGCGTCTTCGAAATGCAGCCTGCCGGCGATCTCGGCCACCGTCATCTGCGTGTCGGCGAGCAGGCTCTTGATCTCGACGGCCAGCTGCTGGTCGATCATCGATTTCGGCGAGGCGCCGCACGTACGGCGGCACACCTTGTTCAGATAGTCGGAGGTGATATGGAGCGCATTCGCATAGAACCCGACCGACCGTTCGCAGGCCGAATGCCGGCCCAGCAGCAGCCAGAACCTGCACACGATCGCCCAGGCCCGGTCCCTGCGCTCCGGCTCCGTCCGCACTTCGGACCGGGCCAATTCGACCCCGACGGCGACGAACAAATTATAGACGCTGTTGTTGAGCGCCGCCGCGCGCTCGTCGCCGGCGACAGCCGCAGGATCGGCGCATAGTGCAGATAGTCCCACAACGCCGTGTCGGGGATCCGGTAATAGGCCGTCTCGATCATGGCCTCGGACAACGACAGGTAGCGGGCCGAGAAACCGGCCGACACCTCCGAGACCGAAAAAAAGACGTCGGTCGTGAGCACCAGCAGGTCGCCCCGCCGGAAAATCGTTTTTCGCAGGTTCGTCGACACGGCCGCACGGCCGCTCACGCAAAGCACGAACACGCATCCATCGGTCCTGACGACGTCCTCGATGCCTTTGCGCCAGTCGGTTACGCCGGCCGACTCGTTCGGATAGGTCGGATTCGCCATGCGGCAAAGGTAGGCAAAATCTCCCCGACGGCGGCAGTTTGTATCGAAAAGTACCGTCAGACCCCGAAAAATCACCCCGACGTTCGAGCCGCATTCGCTAACTTTGCACGTTCAACGCAATCGTTCCGGAGATGAAAAAGCTAAATCTCACGAGAGACCGCATCGATTTCGCGAAAGACGAAATCGGACCGCTCTTCCGCGCCCTGTTCTTTCCGACGCTCGTCGGGATGATCTTCAACTCGGCCCTGACCGTCATCGACGGCATCTTCGTGGGCCGGGGCGTCGGGGCCGACGGCATCGCGGCGGTGAACATCACCGCCCCCATTTTCATGGTCGCCACCGGCATCGGCCTGATGCTCGGCATCGGCTCCTCGGTCGTGGCGAGCATCCGGCTGTCGGAGAACAACGCGAAGGCCGCCCGCATCATCGCGACGCAGGCATTCGTCATGGGGCTACTGCTCATCGGACTGATCTGCGCCGGCGGCTTCGCCTTCCCCCGCCAGCTCCTTCACCTCCTGGGGTGCAGCCCGCGGCTCGAAGCCAAGGCGCTCGACTACCTGCTCTGGCTGCTCCCGGGTCTGCCGTTCCTCTTCGTCGAATGCGTGGGCATGATGCTGATCCGCCTGGACGGCTCGCCGAAATACGCCATGTCGGTGCAGATCGTGGCGGCCGTCGTCAACATCGCGCTCGACTGGTACATGGTGTTTCCGCTGGGCTGGGGCGTCATGGGTGCGGCGCTGGCCACGTCGATCGCCTGTGCCGTCGGCGGCGTGATGGTCCTGTTCTACTTCCTCCGGTTCCCGAACAAGCTGCGGTTCTACCGGCTGAAATGCACGCTGACCTCGCTGCTGCTGACCCTGCGCAACACGGCCTACATGATCCGGATCGGATTCGCCACCTTCCTGACCGAACTGGCCATGAGCGTGATGATGCTCACGGGCAACTACATGTTCATCTCGCTGCTCGACGAGGAGGGCGTCGCGGCCTTCGCCATCGCGTGCTATCTTTTCCCGATCGTATTTTCGATCAGCAACGCCATCGCCCAGTCGGCACAGCCGATCATCAGCTTCAACCACGGCGCCCGCCTCCCGCAGCGGGTCGGCCGGGCGCTGCACATCTCGCTCCTCACGGCCGTCGTGTGCGGCATCTCGGTGACCGGCTGCCTGTGGCTGGGGGCGCCGACGATCGTGCGGCTCTTCCTCGGCCCGCAGGAGGCGGCCTACGGACTGGCGGTCGAGGGGCTGCCGCTCTTCGCGCTCTGCGCCGTGTTCTTCGCGATCAACATCGCGTTCATCGGGTACTACCAGAGCATCGAAAAAGCCGCGGTCTCCACCGCATACACCCTGCTGCGGGGCGTGCTGTTCCTCGTGCCGAGCTTTCTGCTGCTGCCCGGGTGGATCGGCGTTCCGGGGCTGTGGCTCGCCATTCCGGCCGCAGAGTTCGCCACCAGCATCGTCATAGGCGTTATTTACGTGCTGTACAAGGCCCGGCGGCGGAGAGGCCGAACGGACATCGCCGCGCCGGTCCCCGGCGACCCGACCGCACGGTGAGCGGCGGCCCGGACCGAACAAAAAAAGAGGTTACGAATCATCGTAACCTCTATTCTTCGGTGGGAGCTGAGGGATTCGAACCCCCGACCCTCTGCTTGTAAGGCAGACGCTCT
>CAOJSG010000067.1 GCA_948442615.1 uncultured Alistipes sp. | reverse complement strand
CTACATGGCCACCATCGACGCCATGTCGGGCATCACGTCGGCCATCGTCACCTCGACGCTGGTCTTCATGGCCGTGTTCATCCCCGTCGCCATGATGGGCGGTACGTCGGGCGTGTTCTACACGCAGTTCGGTATCACGATGGCCGTGGCCGTCGGTCTCTCGGCCGTCAACGCACTGACCCTCTCGCCGGCGCTGTGCGCCATGCTGCTCAAGCCCTATCTCGACGAGAACGGGCAGATGCGCAACAACTTCGCCGCCCGGTTCCGCAAGGCGTTCAACGCGGCGTTCAACGCGATGATCAACAAGTACAAGCACGGCGTGCTGCTCTTCATCAAGCACAAGTGGCTGATGTGGTCGACGCTCGGTCTGGCGCTCGTGGCGCTCGTAGTGCTGATGAACAACACCAAGACGGGTCTGGTGCCCGACGAGGACCAGGGTACGATCATGGTCAACGTCACCACCGCTCCGGGTTCGTCGCTCAGCGAGACCCACAAGGTCATGGAGGAGGTTTCGGCCCGCATCCAGAGCATTCCCCAGATCCGCGACTACATGCAGGTGGCCGGCTACGGCATGATCGCCGGCCAGGGCTCGTCGTACGGTATGTGTATCATCAAGCTCAAGGACTGGGAGGAGCGTCCCGAGAAGCAGGATGCCGTCAATGCCGTCATCGGCCAGATCTACGGTCGTACGGCCGACATCAAGGACGCGCAGATCTTCGCCGTCGCACCGCCCATGATTTCGGGTTACGGCACCTCCACCGGCTTCTCCATGCACCTGCAGGACCGTGCCGGCGGCGACCTGACCGACTTCTACCGGATCTACCAGCAGTTCATCTACGCGCTGAACCAGCGGCCTGAAATCGCGATGGCCTATTCGACCTTCAACATCAACTTCCCGCAGTACAGGGTCGACATCGACGCCGCGAAGGCCAAACGCGCCGGCATTTCGCCCCGCACGATCCTCTCGACGCTCTCGGGCTACTACGGCGGCCAGTACGCGTCGAACATCAACCGCTTCTCGAAGATGTACTACGTGACGATCCAGGCCGACCCGAAATACCGTCTCGACACCGAATCGCTCGACCACATCTACGTCCGCTCGGGTAACGGCGAGATGGCTCCGCTGAGCCAGTTCGTCACGCTGACCAAGGTCTACAGCTCCGAAGTGCTGAACCGCTTCAACCTCTACAACTCGATCGCCGTGAACGGTACGGCCGCCGACGGCTACTCGTCGGGCGACGCCATCCAGGCCATCCGCGAAGTCGCCGCACAGGTGCTTCCCAAGGGCTACGGCTACGAGTTCGACGGCATCACCCGCGAGGAGGCGCAGACGGGCAGCAACACGACCATCATCTTCGGCATCTGCATCCTGCTGATCTACCTGATCCTCGCCGCACTGTACGAGAGCTTCCTCATCCCGTTCGCCGTCATCCTTTCGGTGCCGTGCGGTCTGATGGGATCGTTCCTCTTCGCCAAGATCATGGGCCTCGAGAACAACATCTATCTCCAGACGGGTCTGATCATGCTGATCGGTCTGCTGGCCAAGACGGCCATCCTGCTGACCGAGTATGCCGGCGACCGCCGCCGTGCGGGCATGAGCCTCACGCAGGCCGCCGTCTCGGCCGCCAAGGTCCGTCTGCGCCCGATCCTGATGACCGTGCTGACGATGGTGTTCGGTATGATCCCGCTGGTACTGGCCCACGGCGTAGGCGCCAACGGCAACTCGACCCTCGGTACGGGCGTCGTCGGAGGTATGATCGTCGGAACGCTGGCGCTGCTGTTCCTCGTACCGACGCTGTTCATCGTATTCCAGACCCTGCAGGAGAAGATCAAACCCGTCGAGTTCGATCCCGATCCGCAATGGTCGGTGCGCGCCGAGGTGGAAGATTGCAAAAACGAGAAAGAAGAATAGTCACATGAAAAAGATACTGATCATCTGTGCCGTGGCGGCTTTCGCCGGCTGCGGCATCTACAAGCCCTACACGCGTCCCGAAGTGCGCACCGACGGACTCTACGGCGACGCCGAGAGCGGCGATACGGCGACCATCGGTAACATCTCCTGGCAGGAGATGTTCACCGATCCGCAGCTGCAGGCGCTCATCGAAAAGGCGCTGACCGACAATACCGACATGCAGTCGGCGCACTGGCGTGTGAAGGAGACCGAGGCGACGCTGAAATCGGCGCGGCTGGCCTACCTGCCGTCGTTCAACTTCGCACCGCAGGGTGCCATCAGCAGCTTCGACAACAAGAACACGACCAAGACCTACAACATTCCCGTTTCGGCCAGCTGGCAGATCGACCTGTTCAACGGTCTGACCAACGCCAAGCGCAAGGCCAAGGCGCTGAATGCCCAGAGCAAGGAGTACGAACAGGCCGTACGCACGCAGCTCATCGCCAATACGGCCAACCTCTACTACACGTTGCTGATGCTCGACAGCCAGTACGACATCACCCGGCAGACCGCCGAGAAATGGCGGCAGAGCGTCGAGATCATGCGCGCCATGAAGGAGGCCGGCATGGCCAACGAAGCCGCCGTAGCGCAGTACGAAGGCACCTACTTCTCGATCAGCGCCTCGCTGCACGATCTTTCGGATCAGATCCGCCAGATGGAGAACTCGCTCTGCTCACTGCTGGGCGAAGCGCCTCACGCCATCGCCCGCGGTTCGCTCGACGCACAGCGGCTGCCCGACGAACTCACGGTGGGCATTCCTTTGCAGATGCTTTCGAACCGGCCCGACATCCGCTCGGCCGAGTATTCGCTCATGCAGGCCTATTACGCGACCGCCGAGGCCCGCTCGGCCCTCTATCCCTCGATCACGCTGGGCGGCGTGGCCGGTTGGACGAACAGCGCCGGCTCGATGGTCGTCAATCCGGGCAAGCTGCTGCTCAACGCCACGGCATCGCTCGTGCAGCCGATCTTCAACGCCGGTGCGGGCCGCGCACGCGTGAAGATCATGAAAGCCCAGCAGGAGGAGGCGAAGCTCTCGTTCCAGCAGGCGCTGCTCAACGCCGGCGCCGAGGTCAACAACGCACTGACACAGACCCAGTCGGCCCGCGCAAAGACCGATCTGCGCAAACAGCAGATCGAATCGCTGGAGCGCGCCGTCGAGAGCACGGAGCTGCTCATGCAGCACGGCTCGACGACCTATCTCGAAGTCCTCACGGCGCAGCAGTCGCTGCTCTCGGCACAGCTGTCGCAGATCGCCGACCGCTTCGACGAAATCCAGGGCATCGTGAATCTCTACCAGGCATTGGGCGGAGGCCGCGAACTCGAACCGCAGAACAAGTAATGAAACGGGGAGGAGCGACCAAGGAGGAGGTTATCCGCGCCACGCAGGAACTCATCTCCCGGAACGGCATCCGTGCCGTCCGGGTCGATGAGATCGCCCTGACGCTCGGGATCTCCAAACGCACGCTCTACGAAATGTTCGCCGACAAAACCGATCTGGTCGAGGCCTGTCTGATCGAGATGGAACGCCAGAACAACCGGCGGCTGCTCACCAGCAACCGCCGCCGTTCGGGCAATGCGCTGCAGAAACTATTCGTCCTGATGCGGCTCTACAACGAAGCCCTTTTCAAGGTCGGAAGCCGTTTCCTGGCGGACATCCGCCAGAAAGACCACTTCGCCCGCCATTACGACGCCTCGCGCGCGCTTTGGCACAGCCAGCTCGCCGCGCAGTTCGGCCGCTGCATCGCGGAAGGGTTCCTGCTCGAGGAGATCCATGCGGAGGTCTTCGCGGACCGCATCATGACGACGCTTTTCGAGCTGCGCATGAAACAGGCCCATCCCGAAGAGCTGCATTCGTTCTGCCGCATGATCCTGCGCGGCGCAGCGACCCGCCGGGGCATCGAATGGATCGACAGCCACTGAGCCGTCGGTCGGCGGTCCTTCGGAAACGCACCGAAGGCACGGAACCGAAACCGTCCGGCAAGTCCGGCATGCAATCCGTCCCCTCGTCCGTTGATTCGGGCGAGGGGATTTTTCGTCGGCCGCACGCAGGGGCGCGGTCCGCGGAATCCCGACGCGGCAGATGATGCGCCCGATTGCGGTTCCCGGACGATTTTCGCCCGACCGGCTCTTTTTTCACCCGAAAAGTTCCGCTCAAAGAAAAAAATCGTATCTTTGCACAAGACGATCGACTGCGCCGGACACCGGCACCCCGATACAGGGGACCCCGTCGAAGCGGCACCGCCGATCGAAAACGACAGAACAGACATGCAGAACACAGGATTCCACATTCCGGCCGGCCGCGCGCACATCCGTTTCACGATGTGCTCGATGTGCATGCGCAACCGACTGTGCCGGGGGTGATGTTCCGTTGTGCGAAGATACGATCCGGCTTTTTCAAAAGCCGGATTTTTTCGTATCCCCCGCACGGCACCTCCGCCGCCCGTACCCTTGCATCCGGCGGAGCGCACCGCGATCCCTGCGAATGACCCGAATCACGAACGAACAACACATACGATCCATGAAAGACACCCGGAAATACCGTTTCGAGACGCGCCAGATCCATGTGGGCCTCGATCCCGACGCCCCGACCGGCGCCCGCGGCGTGGCCATCTGCCCGACGGCCGCCTACCGTTTCCGCAGCTGCGAACATGCGGCCCGGCTCTTCGATCTGAGCGAGGCGGGCAACATCTACACGCGCCTGCAAAACCCTACGACCGCGGCCTACGAGGAGCGCATCGCGGCATTGTACGGCGCCGTCGGGGCGCTGGCCCTCTCGTCGGGCATGTCGGCCATCCTGGTCACAGTGCTCTCGCTGGCAGCCGCAGGCGACAACATCGTGGCATCGCCCTTTCTCTACGGCGGCACCTACAACCAGTTCCGCATCTCGCTGCGCCGCATGGGCATCGAATGCCGCATCGCGCCCAGCGAACGGGCCGAGGACCTCGAAGCGCTCGTCGACGGCCGCACCCGGGCCATCTACGCCGAAAGCATGGGCAACCCGACCTGTGCCGTTCCCGATCTGGAGGCGCTGGGGGCGCTGGCCCGCCGGTGCGACGTGCCGCTGGTCGTCGACAACACGTTCGGAGCCGCAGGCTACCTCTGCAACCCCTTCGACTGGGGCGCGCACATCGTCGTGGACTCCGCGACGAAGTGGATCAACGGCCACGGCACGGCCATGGGCGGCGTGATCGTCGACGGCGGCACCTACGACTGGCGCAACGGCAAGTTCCCGCAGATCGACGGCCCCTCGGAGGGGTACCACGGACTGAACCTCTGCGACGCCTTCGGAGCTGCGGCCTTCATCGTCAAATGCCGCGTCGACGGGCTGCGCGACCTGGGCTGCTGCCCCTCGCCGTTCGATTCGTACCTGATGCTGCTCGGACTGGAGACCCTCTCGCTGCGCGTGCGTCACGAGGTGGAGTCGACCTGGAAACTGGCCGAGTACTGCCGCAGCCATCCGAAGGTCGAACGCGTGGGGTTCGTGGGATTCGAGACGCATCCGAGCTGCGCGAACGCCCGCAAATACTACCGGTTCGGCTCCTCGGCGGTCTTCTCCGTCGAACTGAAGGGGACGCTCGAAAGCACCGTCCGCTTCGTGGAGTCGCTGCGGCTCGCAGCCCACATGACCATGATCGGCGATTCGATCACGGTCGTCACGCACCCCGCCTCGACCACGCACAAGCAGCTCGGAGCCGCCGATCTCGCAGCCGCGGGCGTCACGCCCACGCTGCTGCGCATCTCGCCCGGACTGGAACATGCGGACGACCTGATCGCCGATTTCGAACAAGCCTTCGCACACGTCGGATGATACGCTACTACGACTACGAACGCCCCTTCGCACTCGAATCGGGGCAGCGGCTCCCCGGGCTGAGGATCGCCTACCACACCTACGGCGCATTGAACGCCGCGCACGACAACGTCGTCTGGGTATGCCATGCCCTGACGGCCAACTCCGACGTCGCCGACTGGTGGCCGCACACGGTCGAGCAGGGACGCTTCCTCGACCCCGCGCGGCATTTCGTCGTCTGCGCCAACATCCTCGGTTCGCACTACGGCACCACGGGGCCGCTGCACGTCGACCCGGCGACGGGCAAACCCTGGTACCGCAGGTTCCCGCCCTTCACGATCCGCGACATGGTGCGGGCGCACCGCGTGCTGGCCGACGCACTGGGAATCGGGCGCATCGCGGCGCTCGTCGGCAGTTCGGTCGGCGGCTTCCAGGCCGTGGAGTGGGCCGCGGAGGAGCCGGAGCGCATCGAACGGCTGGTGCTGATCGCCACCTCGGCCAAGGCCTCGCCCTGGACGATCGCCATCGACGAGACGCAGCGCATGGCCATCGAATCCGACACGACATTCGGCGAGGAGCGGCCCGATGCCGGCATGGCCGGACTGGCCGCCGCCCGCGCCATCGGCCTGCTGACCTACCGCGGGCCGGAGGGATACGACCTCACGCAGCAGGACCGCGAGGAGGCGCCGGCCGAACACCGGGCCTCGACCTACCAGCGCTACCAGGGCGAGAAGCTCTGCCGGCGCTACAACGCCTATTCCTATCATGCGATTCTCGGCGCCTTCGACACGCACGACGTCGGACGCGGGCGGGGCGGGGTAGCGGCGGCGCTCACCCGCATCACGGCCCGCACGCTCGTCGTCGGCATATCGAGCGACATCGTCTTCCGGCCGCAGGAGGTGCGGGCGATGCAGGCGATGATCCCCGGAAGCGAATACCGCGAAATCGACTCGCCGTTCGGCCACGACGGCTTTCTGGTCGAACACGAAGCCCTGAACGAACTTCTCCTTCCTTTCGTCAACGAATGAAAAACCACCATCCCATGCGTAAAATAAAGATCGGCCTGTTCGGCTTCGGCGTCGTCGGACAAGGTATCCACCAGGTTCTCGGCAGATCGAAGAACGCCAACGCCGAAATCATCGGCATCTGCGTCCGCAATCCCGACAAACCGCGCGCCGTAGCGGCCGACCGGTCGCTCTTCACCGCGTCGCCCGACGCGATACTCGACAATCCGGAGGTCGATCTCGTGGTCGAGGTCATCGACGATGCCGCGGCCTCCTACGACATCGTGCGGCGGGCGCTGCTGAAGGGCATTCCGGTCGTCTCGGGCAACAAGACGATGCTGGCGCGCCACCTGCCCGAACTGATCGCGATTCAGAAGGAGAACGGCGTGGCGCTGCTCTACGACGCCTCGTCGTGCGGCTCCATTCCGGTGATCCGCAACCTCGAAGAGTACTACGACAACGACCTGCTGCTGGAGGTCAAGGGCATCCTGAACGGCTCGTCGAACTACATCCTCTCGCGGGTCTTCGACCACGGCGCCGACTACGCCGACGCGCTGCGGCAGGCGCAGGAACTGGGATTCGCCGAGAGCGATCCGTCGTTCGACATCGAAGGCTACGACTCGCTCTTCAAGCTGGTCATCATCACGGTGCACGCGCTGGGCGCCTACGTCGCTCCCGAGCGGATCTTCACCTACGGCATCTCCACGATCCACGACTCGGACATCCGCTACGCCCGCGAGAAAGGCGTAAAGATCAAACTGGTAGCGCAGGTCGTGAAGGTCAGCGACGAATGCTTCACGATGTTCGTCATGCCCGAATTCGTAACGCCCGACAAATACATCTACAGCGTCGACGACGAATACAACGGCGTGGTGATCCGCGGCGAATGCTACGACCGCCAGTTCATGTTCGGCAAGGGGGCCGGCAGCCTGCCGACGGCCTCGTCGATCCTGAGCGACATCATGGCGCGGCTGCACGACTACCGCTACGAGTATAAAAAGATGAATTTCCTGCAAAAACCCGACTATACCACGGAAATCACGCTGCGGATCTACGCGCGTTATTCGGAGACCGACGTACCGCACATCCTCCGGTTCGACCGGATATACGAACAGTATTACAGCGACGACAGCAACTACGTGATCGCCGACGTCTCGCTCTCCGAGCTGCTGGCCAAACGCGACCGACTGCGCAGCGAAGACGTATTCCTGGCCAACCTCACGCGGTTTTTCCAGGACCGCGACTGCTGACGCAAACGGACTTCCGGATTCCTGCGAGCCGTTTTCGAACGAAACGGGCCCGACGCGGAGGCCGGACCGGGATGCTCCCGCCCGCTTGCGAAACACTTTCCGGTCCGGCCGCGGCCGGTTCCATGCGGAGCGCATCGGCAGGAACATAGGCCCGACCTATCATCCGCGAAGACGACATAGATAAAAACGATCGGCGAAATTTGGAAAAGTCATGGGGGGGGGTAACTTGCGACGCAATTATATAATCGGCAAAACCAAATGTAACGAAATTCAGAACCAGATGCGACTTTTCGGG
>CAOJSG010000066.1 GCA_948442615.1 uncultured Alistipes sp. | reverse complement strand
TCTCCTTGTTGTTGGGTTCGAGGTATTCGTTGTTGTCGATGCGGGCGATCGACTTTTTGGCGCCCAGCTGCTTGGCGAGCATCGCCGCCACGATGTTGTCGTTTTCCTCGTGGTTGACGGCGATGAAGAGGTCGCACTTGCGCACCGACGCCTTGCGCAGCACGGCGAAGACGGTCGAGTCGCCCTCGACCGTGATGACGTCGGCCAGGCTCGCGACCTCCGACAGCAGCTTGGGGTCGCTGTCCACGATCGTGATGTCGTGGCCGTTGCCGCTCAACATCCGGGCCAGATGGCTGCCCATCTCCCCGGCTCCCGCTATGACGATTTTCATAATGCTCTCCAGAGACCGTTATCGGAGCCCGCAGTCGGGTTCCGGGTTCGCATTCCCGCGCCTTTCCGCACCGCCGTTTCCGGTCCGGAAGCGCGCTCCGGGGCCGGTGTCGGAAAGACGATGCCGTCGGGCCGGGACGCTTCGCGCCGGGTGCGGCGATCGGGCGACATACTTGCAAATTATGATACAAATGTATATATTTGTCGCCGATCCCCCAAATTTCGAAGATTAAAATTCGCGAACTTATGGCAGCCTGGTCGATTCTGTTTCTCTGCGCCCTCGGGGCGGTAGGGCTTTTCGTGGTGGGGATGTCCCTAACGCTGATGATCAAGGGGCATCACATCGATTCGGAAATCTCCACCAACAAGGACATGCAGCGGTTGGGAATCCGCTGTGCCGTGCAGGAGTCGCGCGAGGATTCGGGGCAGGTGGACTGCGCCGCGCCGGGGTGTACGGGCAACTGCTCGGCGTGCGATATCGATCACGCGGCGCATTGACGAAGCGGGGGCGCGGCCGTCTGCGGCGCCCCGGAGAATGAGGCGCGGACCCTTCGGTTCCCGCCGTTGTCCTGTTTTTTTACTGCCGGATGTTTGCCGGACCTTTGCCGGAGCCGCCGGGGCCTGCCTGCGCTGCGGACCGACCGAATTGTCTGTTGCGGTGTCTGCGGCCGGAGCGTTCGGCGCCGGCCGCTGCTGTCGGATATGTCGCTGCAGACCGTGCCGCAGGGCCGTTGTGCCGCCGGTCGTCGCTTCCGGATCGTGTCGCTGCCGGCCGCCGGAGCCGCTGTGGTGCGTTCGGTAGCTGCCGGACGCCGCGGAGGCCTCAGAGCGGGCAGTTCTTCGAACGGCAGACGAACCAGGGGTTGTGCAGGTCCTCCTTGTTGTAGCGGAACGTGCCGTCGCCGTCGAGCGAGCGGGTCCGGCCTCCCGCTTCCGCGAGGATCAGTTCGCCGGCCGCCGTATCCCATTCGTAGGTGTTGGTCGTGCGCACGTAGTAGTCGATCTTCCCCTCGGCCAGCAGGCAGAACTTGTAGGAGCTGCCCTGCTCCACGATCTCCAGATCGGGGTGCTCGCGGCGCAGCGCGTCGATGTGGGCGAAGGTCTCGGGCGTCTGGTGCGAGCGCGAAACCGCCACGCGCAGTCTTTCGTGCCGCGGTTCGTCCAGCGGCAGACGCCGCCAGTCCGCCACGATCTCGTCGTAGCCGAAATCGGCGTCGTCGGCCGGCGCCACGCCCTCCTTGACATAGGCGCCGTTGCCCCGCTCGGCGATGTAGATCTTCTCCAGATAGGGGACGTAGACCACCGACCCGACGCAGACGTTGTTCTCCATCAGGGCGATGTTGACCGTGAATTCGTTGTTGCCCTTGATGAACTCCACGGTGCCGTCGAGCGGGTCGACCAGCCAGAACAGCTCCCAGTTGCACCGCTCTTCGTAGCGCATTTCGCGCCCCTCCTCGCTCAGGATCGGAATCCGCGTGGGGCCGAGATACTCCTTGATCGTGCGGTGCGCCAGCCGGTCGGCCACCGTGATCGGCGTTTTGTCGCTTTTGATGCTGATATAGTAGTCGTCGAGGTTCTTGTAGACCTTCATGATCGCGGCCCCGGCACGTACGGCTGCGTTGAATATGTTGGGCAGCAGGTACATCCTCACCTTGTCGTTCATCATCGTCACTGATTTTTGCAAGCGGTTCATGCGTTTATCGTTTGGTAAAGATAATAATAATTGGCGACATATCCTATTCTTCCGCGCGCATATGCTTCGGCTCGGGCGTCCGTATCGGCGGGAGCGTCCGCCGGCCGCGGCCCGGAGCTACGCGATCGCGGATTTTTTCAGCCGGCGCCTCCGCCTTTTCCTGTGCGGCGCGGCTGCGGGCCGGGGTGCGCCGGGGGTTCGGACGCCAGGGCCGCCGTGGCGCGGCCGGCGGCCCAGACGACGAGCGCCGTCGTCGCGGGAACCGCAGCCGCCCAGCCGTCCCCCGCGGCCGCGCATCCGGCGGCTCCGAGCAGCAGCACGGCACACGCCGCGACGCTCCGGCGGCGGAAGCCTCCGGCATCTCCCGGGCGGAAGGCCAGGACTTCGTAGAGCGTGCGGCGGCGTTCGCGCCGCACGCTCCGGCCCGTGTGCGGTCCGAAACCCCCTTCGCGGGCCGCGACTTCACGGCCGACGAGCCGTATCGGTTCGCCCAGCCGCGAGACGATCAGCTCCGGTGCGCCGTCCGGCGCGGCGGCCAGCTCCGTCGCCAGGCGTTCGGCCGCGTCGGGCCGCAGCCGGCATCCGTGCGGCAGCGGGAGCAGGTAGTCGTGGGCGGCGACCGCGGCCGCCGCATCGAAATCGTCGTAGGACGTGCCGCCCGTACGGTCGACGATCACCAGCCGGCGGTAGCCCCGTTGGCGCGAGCGGTACAGGCCGCGGATCGTTCCGCAGCAGGCGGGGTTCACCCGGATCATCCGGTAGCGGGATACGAGCGTCTCGAACAGCTCGGGGCAGGCCGCGGCATCGAGTGCGAGCACCGTTTCGTAGCGGGCGTATTCCGTGTCGAGCAGCCGTTCGACCTGTTCGATGCCGTCGCAGCCGCTGCACAGTACCGAGATGCCGGTCTCGGCGGCCGTTTCGTCCGCCGTGCCGCAGCGTCCCGTGCCGCATCCGCGCATCAGCAGCCGCCGGCGCTGCGCATCGCGCCGCGCGTGCGCGAACACCGCCACCCAGTGCGCCGCCGCCGCGATGCAGCCGAGCAGAATCAGAAGTCGCGCACCGAGCATGGCAGGTAGCGTTTATAGGAGGCGACGAGCGCTTCGTAGTAGGGGCGTTCTTCGGCGTCGATCACGCGCCGCAGGGCGCCTGCCGCATAGCCTTCGAACGCCATGCGGCGCAGCAGCGTGCGGCGTTCGGTGCGGTCCATCGCCGCGATGCGGCGCGTCACGGCGCGGCGTGTCAGCGGTCTGCGCAGGGTGCAGAGGGTGAAGAGCGCCTCGCGGGTCAGCTCGTCCGCCGGCTCCCGGTCGACGATGCGCAGCAGGGCCTGCTCGGCCTCCTCGATGCCGAACCGGCGCACGATCGCCAGCCCCAGGGCCCGCAGGTTGCGGTTGTGCGAGGCGACGAGCGGCCCGTAGGCTACGGGCAGCGCGCCCCGGCGCAGCAGCGCCACGATCTCGCCGATCTCGAAGAGCGTCAGCGGCGTCGGATAGTCGGCGATGAGCCGGATCGACCGCGAAGGATCGTTCGTCAGCCGGAGCAGCAGCGCGTAGAAGCGCACGCTGCGGTTGCCGCGGCCGTAGTGTTCCGCGCGTCGCGCGGCCGATCCGTCCGCGGGCAGCATGGCCAGCAGCGAGAGGTAGTAGGCGCGCCGGTAGCCGCGGCTGCGGCGGATGCGGCGCAGCAGCAGTTCGTCGAGCGCGTATGCCGCGACGATCCGTCGCAGGACGCCCGTATCCGGTCCGTAGGTCGCCGCGGTCACGCCGGCGATGGTCTCGGCCAGCAGCAGCCGCACCTGCGTGCGTTTCGCCGCGGGCTGCGGCAGCCCGTACCCCTCCAGCAGCGCGTGGACCACGCAGCGCAGGTATCTGAGCCGCAGGGCCTCGTGCCAGGGCGCACGGCGGCGTGCGAGCCGCAGGCGGAGCGTCGTGCACGCCAGGACCGCCGCCACGGCGGTCGCGCATAGCGCATATGTCTGAAAAATCCGTTCCATCTTTGCTTTCGGAGCGGGTGTTCCCGCCCTTTCGCTTTTTCGCCCGACGGGGGCCGCCGCCGGACGCCGCATTCGTCTCGCGCGCGGTTTTCCGCCGGAGGCCCGTCCGGCGGATCTCCGTGCGGCGCGGCATCGTCACGTGCGGCCGAGCTCCTCGGCGACTTTGCTGCGCAGCCGCGCCAGGCTCACCGGAAAGGTGAGGTACTGGTCGACGCCGCATTCCAGCAGACTCAGCACCGTCTGCTCGGCCTGCTGCCAGGTCAGCACGTAGACGGCCGGCCGGCGCAGCCCCGCCGGACGCACGCGCCCGATCAGGTTGCGTCCCGAGAGAAACGGCGCGACCTCGAGCACGAGAATCAGGTCGAAGAGCGTCCGCCGGCAGCGGCGCTCGGCCTCGTCGGCCCCTTCGGCGTAGTGCACCTCGGCGTCGAGTCCGGTCAGTGCGAAGCCCACCAGACGCTGCAAAAAACGTTCGTCCGAAACTATCAGTACTCTGTGCATGGCATTGCGGCCGGTCGCCCGGCGATCGCCTCCCGCCGATAAAACTATGCCAAAGGCGCACCGGGCGAAAAAAATTGCCGGATGCGTTGTTTATACGATAAAAATGCGTATATTTGCACGCTAAATTTATGTTTCGCACATAAAATTTAAACGAATGTACGTAATAGTAGAGATTGCAGGTCAGCAATTTAAGGCTGAAAAAGGTCGGAAGCTGTATGTCCACCGTCTTCAGGGCGAAGAGAATTCGTCCGTAAGCTTCGACAAGGTCCTGCTCGCAGACAACGACGGTCAGGTCAAGGTAGGCGCACCTGTGGTAGAAGGCGCCTCGGTGAAGTGCAAGATTCTGAAACACCTCAAGGACGACAAGGTCCTCGTGTTCAAGAAGAAGCGCAGAACGGGCTATCAGAAGCAGAACGGCCATCGCCAGTATCTGACTCAGGTCCTCGTGGAAGAGATTGTTGCATAACCTAAAAAGAAGAGAGAAATGGCACACAAGAAAGGTGTAGGTAGTTCGAAGAACGGCCGCGAGTCCGAAAGCAAGCGTCTCGGCGTGAAACTCTTCGGCGGCCAGTTCGCCAAGGCCGGCAACATCATCGTCCGTCAGCGCGGTACGGTTCACAATCCCGGCGAGAATGTCGGCATGGGCAAGGATCACACGCTCTTCGCACTCGTAGACGGCACGGTTGCCTTCTGCAAGAAGGGTGAAGGCAGATCGTACGTAAGCGTCACTCCGCTCAGCGAGTAACGGTTGCGATCGCAAACGGCAGCCCCGGCTCGGATTCGTCTCCGAAGCCGGGGCTGTCTTCGTTGCGGCCGTCCGCCGAGGCGTCCGGCAGGGTAGCGGCGTTCGGCAAAGAGGAGGGGTGCTCCGTACCGTCGTATTGTCAGAGCGTCAGAGCGTCAGAGCGTGAGAGCGTCGGTGCGGCGAGCGGCAGGCGTGGCGCCCGGCCGGGTGAACCCCGGTGCCTTTTTCATCGGGACGTGTGCGGGCGGCAGAAAATTCCGGTCCGAGTTTCGGCTCTGCTTCCGGCGGGCCGGTTTTTCCGCCGGATGAAATGCGGGTGAAATTCGGACGAAATGCGGGTGAAGCCCGTGCGGTCCGGGGGCTTCGCGGTTCGATGCGGGTACGGCTGCGGGGCAGTCGCGGATTCGGAATTGTCGGCCGGAGGTTCCCGTGCGGGCTGCGGGGCAGACGAAAAACGTCCGGCCACTCGATTCCGATTAGAGCGGCCGGGCGTTTCTTTCCGGCAGTCGCGGACGGTCCGGTCGTTTCTGCGTTCCGGTCGGCTGCGACGGATGGGGCCGTTTCCGTCGTTTTTTTGTTCGAAACAGCCCGCAGATCGCCCGGGCGATCCGAAACTGCCCGGTGCGGTCCGAAACGGATCGGAGCCGCCTGATGCCGCCCGGGGCGTCGCGACCTCCGGAGCGTCGCTGCGGTGCCGCGAATCTCTCCGGTGCGTGCCGGCTGTTATTTGCCGGCGGATGCGGCGGGTGTGCTGTCCGAAGTCTCGGCCTGCTGCGGCTCCGCTGCGGCGCTCTTCTTGAAGACGGCCAGTTTGCGGCTGTCATCGAACAGCGTCAGTTCGTCGCCGCGCACTTCGAAGCGATCGGTCTCGTCGAGCAGTTTCGTGAAGCGGTCTTCGTACTCCATGTCGGGGCAGGCCATGCGGGTCATGCCCATCTGGCTGAATTCGATCTTGGAGCCTTCGGTCGCATATTCCCCGAAAAACAGGTTGCAGTTGGTGCGTCCGCTCACGGTGCGGGCTTCGAAATTGAGGGTGAAGTTGTCGGCCTCGGCCTCGATTGCTCCGGTCGGAATTCCCGCTGCGCTCTGCAGTTTCCATTGCGTGTTCTCCAGCGAGACATTCTTTTCGCCGCCGCATGCGGCGAGCATCAGCAGCAGCCCTGCGGCTGCGATCATCTGTTTCATAGTTTCAATTTTTATTGTGGCGACGTCGCGTTTTTTCCCGACGTCGCGCGAGCCGGCTTTTCGGCCGTCTTCTGCAAGAACCGTGCTTTTCCGGCGCACGGAACGAACCCGCGCCGAAAGATCACTCGTTGGCGCGGATCATCTCGAAAATCCGGAACCCGACGGGCGCATAGGCATGCCAGGCGCTCCGCTTCACCCGGAACCGGTAGGTCTCGCCGCCGGCATAGAGCCACACTTCGGGCGTCCGGCGTTCGTCGAAGAAGCGGTAGAGCGGGGCGACCTCCGTGCGGAATCCGTAGCGGTGTTTCCAGCGCTTCTTGCCCGGTTCCACGTAGATCTTTTCCGTGCGCCCGGCCAGCACGGCGTCGCCCGAGACGAACCGCACCGAATCGGCGGGCGTCATCCGCTCCATTTCGTAGGTGAAGTTGATCGTCGCCAGGGGCTGCTCCTGCCCGGACTTGTAGGTGATGTCGAAGGTCAGGTCGCCGGCCTCGGGGTGCTCGAACAGCGTCTCGGGAAAGGTGTGGTAGACCGTCCCGTCCTCCTGGGCCCGGGAGACGTAGCGTCCCCGGATGTTCTGCGCCCGGGCGGCGGATGCTGCCACCAGCAGCACGGCCGCCCACAACATGCGGCTACTCACCGTAGACGATGACCGTGTAGATCGTGTAGACGCCTACGTAGGATTTGGCCTGGTAGTCGACGTGGTGGATGCGCGTGATGCCGGCGTCGCGCGCTGCGGCCTGGATGCTCGCATCGCCCAGGGCCACCAGCCCCACGTAGCCTTTGGCTTCGGCGGTGCCGACTTTGCTCGATCCTGCGTTTCCCGTGACGGCGAATCCGTCGCGGACATCGGTGTAGGCGCCGCCGATCAGGGGCGACTTCACGCATCCGGTGCAGAGAGCTGCGGCGAATGCGAAGGCAAGTAATTTTTTCATACGGTTTCCGTTTGTTTTCCGACGGACGGCGGTGCCCGTCTTTCCGTACAAAAGTAATGATTTTTTCCCACATGCGGTGCGGAATCGCCCGAGAATCGTCGGGCGGCGGCGAAATCGGCTCCGGATTTTCCGGCGCGGGGCGGGTTCCGACGCATTCGCGGAGAACGCCCGCGGGGCGGGCCGGCTGGAGAAGGGAGGACGCTATTCGAATTCGTGAAAAAATTTGCGGAAATTTCCCGAAAATTTTTTATCTTTACGTTTGAATTTGACAAAATCGGAACCATTCATAAGACAAAAGGCGCAATGAAACAGGACGAAACCACCTTGTTGCACGAGAAACTGAAGACCTACTTCGGCTTTACGTCCTTCAAAGGGAATCAGGAAGCCGTCATCCGCAACGTGCTGGCCGGCAACGACACGTTCGTGCTGATGCCCACGGGCGGCGGCAAGTCGCTCTGCTACCAGCTGCCTGCGCTCATCATGGAGGGGGTGGCCATCGTCATCTCGCCGCTGATCGCCCTGATGAAGAACCAGGTCGACGCCATGCGCGCCTTCTCGGCCGAACCGGGCATCGCCCATTTCCTCAATTCGTCGCTCAACAAGACCGCCGTGCAGCAGGTGCGCGACGACGTGCTGGCCGGCAAGACCAAACTGCTCTATTTCGCCCCCGAGTC
Organism: uncultured Alistipes sp.; assembly: GCA_948442615.1. Taxonomy (GTDB): domain Bacteria; phylum Bacteroidota; class Bacteroidia; order Bacteroidales; family Rikenellaceae; genus Alistipes. The sequence goes on along the minus strand of CAOJSG010000066.1, from coordinate 559 downwards.
GCTCACGAAAGAGGACAACGTGGCGTTTCTGCGCAAGATCAAGATCTCGTTCTACGCCATCGACGAGGCGCACTGCATCTCGGAGTGGGGCCACGATTTCCGCCCCGAGTACCGGCGCATCCGGCCGATCATCAACGACATCGGCGCCGCGCCGCTGATCGCGCTGACGGCCACGGCCACGCCCAAGGTGCAGATGGATATCCAGAAGAACCTCGGGATGAGCGCGGCTTCGGTGTTCAAGTCGTCGTTCAACCGCCCCAACCTCTATTACGAGCTGCGGCCCAAACACGACGCGGACCGCGACATCATCCGGTTCATCAAGCAGAACGAAGGCAAGAGCGGCATCATCTACTGCCTGAGCCGCAAGAAGGTGGAGGAGCTGACGGAGCTGCTGGCGGCCAACGGCATCCGCGCCCGCGCCTACCACGCGGGGATGGACGCCGCGACGCGCGCGGCCAATCAGGACGATTTCCTGATGGAGCGCGTGGAGGTGATCGTCGCGACGATCGCCTTCGGCATGGGCATCGACAAGCCCGACGTGCGCTACGTGATCCACTAC
>CAOJSG010000065.1 GCA_948442615.1 uncultured Alistipes sp. | reverse complement strand
ATCCTGGCGGTGACCTTCACCAACAAGGCCACCGAGGAGATGAAGTCGCGCATCCTCAGCGAGATCCACAAGCTCGCCTCGGGCGCTCCGGACTCCTACCTCGGCAGGCTGTGCGAGGAGCTGCGCCTCGACGCCGACACCGTGCGGCAGCGGGCGTGCACGGTGCGCTCGAAGATCCTGCACGACTACTCGCGCTTCACGATCCTCACGATCGACACCTTTTTCCAACGTATTCTGCGGGCCTTCATCAAGGAGCTGGGCATCGAGCTGGACTACACCGTCGAGATCGAAACCGAATCGATCCTGGCACGCAGCGCCGACCTGCTCGTCGAACAGATCACCGAAGACAGCGAACTGCAACGGTGGCTGACGGAGTTCGTCGACGAACGCATCGAAGAGGGCCGGAAATGGGACATCCGCGAAGGGATTCTGGCGCTGGGCGGCGAGCTTTTCAAGGAGAAGAACAAGGCCGCACTGACCGGCGCCCGTCCGAAACAGGAGCTGGGGCGGCTGATCGGCCGGACGCTCGGCCGCGCGAAAAGCTCCAAGGAGCGGATGCAGGCCGTGGCGCAGCAGGCCGTGAGGATCATGGACGAAGCCGGGGTCGGCCCCGCCGACTTCAAGGGGAAGAGCCGCAGCTTCGCGCATTGTTTCCAGGCCGTGGCGGCCGGAGCCGTCGGGCCGTTCACCGACACGGCGCGCAAGATGAGCCTCACGACCGAAGGCTGGTGTGCGGCCGGTTCGCCGGCGGCGCCGCTCGTCGCGCGGCTGCAACCCCTGCTGCGCGAGATGTGCGGGCTCTACGACGCCAACGTCCGCATCTGGAACACGGCCGAACTGCTCCGCGAGAACTACCGCAGCTTCGCCCTGCTGGCCGACCTCTACGCCCGCGTGCAGCAGATGTGCGACCAGCAGAACCTGATGCTCCTCTCGGAGACCAAATACATCCTCTCGGAGTTCATCGGCCACAACGACGCTCCGTTCATCTACGAAAAGGTCGGGAACCGTTTCGAACGGTTCATGATCGACGAGTTCCAGGACACCTCCGCGCGCGAATGGGAGAACTTCCTGCCGCTGCTGCGCAACGCCATGGCGCAGTCCGACCGGCCGTCGGTGCTGCTCGTGGGCGACATCAAGCAGTCGATCTACCGCTGGCGCGGCGGCGACTGGCGCATCCTGCACAGCGGGGCCCAGCAGGCGCTGGGCGGTCCGGAGGAGGCGCCGATCGTCCCGCTCAAGGAGAACTGGCGCAGTCTGCCGACGGTCGTGGAGTTCAACAACCGCATGATCGGCCGCCTGGTCGAGACCGACGACGCACGGCTGGACGCCTCGCTGGCCGAGGCCGTCGGCCGGGGAGCCCTCGCCCCCGCGGCGGCCGCCGAGCTGCGGGGCATGCTGCGCAAGGCCTATGCCGACCACGCCCAGACGCCCCGCAAACGGGGCGCACACCCGGGCTACGTGCGCATCGACACCTGTCCGGGGCCGCCGCCCGTGGTCGACCGCATCAAAGAGCTGCTGGACAAGGGATTCAGGCCCAAGGAGATTCTGATTCTGGTGCGCAGCGCCACCGACGGCGCCCGTGCAGCCGCCACGCTGCTCGACTTCAAGCGCACGAACCAGGATCCCCGCTACCGGTTCGACGTGATGACGCAGGAGGCGCTGCTCATCGGCAAGGCGCCGGTCTGCAACTTCGTGATCGCGGCGATGCAGCTGGCCGTCGCCCCCGACGAGTCGCTCGCACGGGCCGTCTACAACCGCTACCGGGGCTACGACTTCGACCGGCCCCTCGACGACGGGACGCGCGACTTCTTCGAGTCGCTGCGGATGCGTTCGCCCGAGGAGGCGTTCGAGCGGATCGTGCTGCACGCGGACCTGCAGCACGACCGCGACCAGACGGCCTATCTCCAGGCGCTGCACGAGCAGGTGATCTCGTTCTGCGCCAACCGCATAGCTGATCTGCCGCTCTTCATCAAATGGTGGCAGGAGACGGGCCGGAACCGTTCGCTGAGCGTGGAAGAGAGCGAAACGACGATCGAAATCACCACGATCCACAAAGCCAAAGGGCTCGAAAAACGCGCCGTACTCATCCCCTACTGCACCTGGCAGCTCGACCCCAAGTCGAGCGGCGCGGTGAACAACATCGTGTGGGCCGAGGCGGCGGACGACGAGCTGGAGGGGCTGGGGCGCTTCCCCGTGAAATACAAGCGCACGATGGCCGACTCGGCCTTTTCGGACGAATACTACCGCGAGCAGGTCTACGCCCACGTCGACAACATCAACCTGCTCTACGTGGCCCTGACGCGGGCCAAGGAGTCGCTGCACGTCTTCGTGCCGGACACCGGCACCAAAAATCCGACCGTCGGAAGCCTCATGGTCGCGGCGCTCGAGACCGACGGCGACGGCGTCCGGATCGGAGAGATGCGGGGGCGGCACACCGTGTCGGAGGCGGGCGAGCGGTTCGAGTTCGGCGAATTCGCGGGTCCGGACGACGGTTCGCCGGCAGCCGACGGACCGACGCACACGATCCTGGAGGAGTACCCCACGGCCGAAGCGAATCCCCGGCTCCGCCTCCCCTCGCAGCGCTATTTCGACGAGGAGACGCAGGTCGAACTCTCGCCCCGCAATTTCGGCATCCTGATGCACCGGGTATTCGAAAAGGCCGCCACGGAGGCGGAGATCGACCGGGCCGTAGCCGACATGCGGGCCGACGGCGTGATCGGAGCCGCCGATGCGGAAATCCTGCGCGGCATGATCGCCAGGACGTTCGAAGATCCGCTCGTACACGGCTGGTTCGACGGCAGCTGGACGGAGGTCCGCAACGAACACGAGATCATCGTGCCGGGCGATGCCTCCGTGCGGCGTCCGGACCGGGTCATGACGCGCGGCACGGAGGCCGTGGTGGTCGATTACAAATTCGGAGCGCTCGAAACCGAACGCCACCGCAGGCAGGTCGCATCCTACCTCGCACTGCTCCGCCGCATGGGATACACCGAAGTCTCGGGCTATCTGTGGTACGTGAAGCTGGGGACGATCGAGCGGGTCTGACCCCGTTCGCTGCCGGAGAGCCGCCGGACGCCCCGGCAGGACAGCGGCGCGCCGCAACAGTACGCGTCCGATCGCGGGAAACGTCCGCGAACCGTTCCGAAACGCCGTCGCCGCGCAGAATACGTCGCACGCACGCCGATGCGCAGCGAAAAATGCGGAAAAACCGGGACAAATGGCTACCTTTGCGGAGTACGGAGCGCATGCGCCCCACCGAAGACCGATGACACGCAAATACGACATATCGGACATCCTCCCGCCCGAATTCCGCGGCCGCAGCCGCCGGGTGGCGCTCTCGCTGTTCGTGCGGGCCGCGCTCAACTTCCTGGGCGTGGCGCTGCTGCTGCCGGTCCTGATGCTGATACTCGACACGCAGAGCATCCACACCGACCCGCGGCTGGCGCAGCTCTACGCCTGGGGCGGCTTCGCGACGGACCGGGCCTTCGTGCTGACCGTCTGCACGGGGGTGGTGGCGGTCATCGTCGTCAAGTGCCTGGCCGTGCTGGGGCTCTACCGCATCGAACGCAACTTCATCTACGACCTCTACCGCACCCTGTCGCGCCGCCTCTTCATCCGCTACCACGACCGGGGGCTCGACTTCATCAAGAACCGCAACTCGGCCCAGCTCTCCCGCAACGTCAATGTCGTCTGCATGGCTTTCGTGGGCGGCGTGCTGCGCCCCGTCGCGGCGATCACGGCCGAATCGCTGCTGCTGCTGCTGTTGCTCGGCAGCCTCTTCTGGTGCAACTTCACGGCGGCGCTGCTGACGCTGGGCATCTTCGTGCCCGCCGTGGGCTGCTACTACCTCCTGGTCCGCAACCGGCTCAACCGCTACGGCGAGGCGGAAAACCGCGCGCAGCGCGAAAAGGCCCGCATCGTGGCCGACACGTTCCGCGGCTATGCCGACATCGAGATCGCCGACGCCTTTCCCCGCATGCTCCATGCGTTCGACCGCACGATGGACGAGGTGATCGCCCTGCGCAAGCGGGAGGCGACCGTCGGCATGCTGCCCCAGCTCTTCACCGAGATCGGCGTGGCGGCGGGCATGGCGCTCCTCGTAGCCTTGGGATCGGGCGAAAGCGAGGGCGAAATCAGGCTGCTGTTCGGGATCTTCGCCGTAGCGGCCCTGCGGCTGATGCCCTCCGTGCGCAACATCCTCGCCGGATGGAGCACGCTCCGGTTCAACCGCTACACGCTCGACATCCTCCGCAGCGACGACCTCGCGCAACCGGCCGGAATCCCCGACACAGGGGATGCGCAGCGCCTCGGACTGCGACGCGGGATCGTCGTGCGCGACCTCGCGTTCCGCTATGCCGACGACCGCCACGAGGTGCTCGAAGGCCTTTCGTTCGAAATCCGCAAGGGCGAACGCGTCGGAATCAGAGGCGCTTCGGGCGCCGGGAAGACCACCCTCTTCAACCTGCTGCTCGGCTTCTACCGGCCCACGTCCGGCTCGATCGAGATCGACGGCGTCCCGCTGACCGACCGGAACCGCCGCGCCTGGCAGCGCAGCGTCGGCTACGTCTCGCAGCACGTGTTTCTCACCGACAGCACCTTCGCCGCCAACGTGGCGCTGGGGTGCGACCCGCAGCGGATCGACAGGCGGCGGGTGGAGGAGGCGCTCGACGCCGCCCGGATGGGCGACTTCGTGCGCGGACTGCCCCGGGGCATCGACACGCCGGTCGGCGAGTGCGGCTGCCGGCTCTCGGGCGGCCAGCGCCAGCGCATAGGCATCGCACGGGCGCTCTACCGCCGGGCCGACGTGCTCTTCTTCGACGAGGCGACCTCGTCGCTCGACAACCGCACGGAGGAGGAGGTGAACCGCTCGATCGCCGAACTTTCGGCCCGCAACCGGGAGCTGACGCTGGTGGTGATCGCCCACCGCGACAGCTCGCTCGAATATTGCGATCGCATACTGAACATCGGAGAGTGACACCATGGACTTCCTCATAGCCGACATCCGCATCGACCTGCCCGACGAACTGTTCGCCGGCCGCTTCGCCCGCGCCCTGGCCCCCTTCGCCGCCGCGGCGCCCGGCGTCGCCGACCTCGCGCTGACCCGTACGCACGCAATCGGCGCGGCGCACGAATACCGGGAGCTCGACCGGTTCGACTTCCCGGACGCCGACGCCGACTGCCGTTTCGGCCGCGACGCGGAGGGGTATCTGCTCGAAATGATCCCCCGCAGCGGCACGGCATCCGCGTCGTTCCGCATGAGGCGCGGCAACCCGGCGGTCGAGACCGACTTCGCCCCGCACCACGATCCGGCACTGCTGCGCTTCGGACTCTGGACCGCCTACAACTTCATCGGGCTAAGCCGGACGACGCTGGCCGTCCACTCTTCGGTGGTCCTCCACCGCGGCGGAGCGGTCCTCGTGCTCGGCGAATCGGGCACGGGCAAAAGCACCCACACGCGGCTGTGGCGCAAACACATCCCAGGCACCGAACTGCTCAACGACGACAGCCCCATCGTCAAGGTCGGAAGGGAGGGGGATTCGCCGGAGGTCTACGGCTCGCCCTGGAGCGGCAAGACCCCCTGCTACCGCAACGAGCACTACCCCATCCGGGCCCTGCTGCGGCTGTCGCAGGCGCCGCACAACCGCATCCGCCGCCTGCGGCCGCTGGAGGCCATCGGTGCGCTCCTGCCCTCGTGCCCCCCCTCCTTCGCCCACGACAAATCCCTGATGGACGACATATGCGCGACGGTCTCAGGACTGCTGGCGCACACGCCCTGCTACCACCTGGAGTGTCTGCCCGACGGCGATGCCGCACGGCTCGCCTGCGACACGATCTTCAACGACGGACTGCGATGATCCGGATTCCGAACAGCCTGTTTTTCAATGAGGTAGAGGCGATCCTCGCCGAAGGCCGCGAAGTCCGCATCCGCATGCGGGGCAACAGCATGCTGCCGCTGCTCCGCAGCGACCGCGACACGGTCGTACTGACCCCCATCGCCGCATACGGCGCAGCAGCGGCGCAGGCCGCGCCCGGATCCGCAGCGGCCGGGCGCCCCGAAGCCGGAGAAAAGCACGGCACGGGACTCGAAGCGCTCCGTGCGGGCGACATCGTGCTGTTCCGCCACCGGGGAAGGCATATTCTCCACCGCATCGTCCGGATCGAACGCGACACGCCGCAACCGTCCGCCGAGGCAAATTCGGGAACATCCGGATGGGACGCGCAACCGACTGCCTCGACGGCCTCGCAGGCACCTGTCAGCGACGGTGCGCCCCGGACAGAGCACGGCACGCGACGAGCCGGCGAACAAACGGATACGCCCGAACCGCCATATGCGTTCCGGTTCACGCTGGCGGGCGACGGCAACTACCGCACCACGGAGCGGTGCACGGGTTCGGAGATCTGCGCCGTCGTCACGCGGATCGTCCGGCCGTCGGGGTGCATCGTCGACACCGCCTCGCCCGGCTGGCAACGACGCTCCCGCCTGTGGCTCTCGATACCCGCTCCGCTCCGCAGGATCTCGCTGCGGGCGCTGCATCTGCTGCGCATCCTTTGACGGAGCCCGGGAGCAGATCCCGAAATACCCCACGGAAAAGCGGAAGGCGGCGACGGATCGGACTCCCCGGACGAGCCGCCCGGAAGGGTTCGGGTGCCGAAGTTCGGGTGCCGGATGCACGGCACGCACATGTCGCCCGGCTCCGTTCATCCGCGCGCATCCCGCCCGGCGCGCATTCGCCGAAAGACGCCTCCGCCCGCGCCCAATCCGCCCGCGCCCATCCGCCGCGGCAAACGAAAAAGGGGAGCATCCGGACATGCCGGATACTCCCCTCGATCAATTCGCAGCGCGACTACTCGCCCAGCGCGAAACGCTTGTAAGCGATCACCGTAGCCTCTTTGTCGGCCTTGCGGATATACTCGGCGATCGTCTCCTTCTCGCCTACCACGCACTGATTCAGCAGCGTGTTCTCCTCGAAGAACTTGCGCATCTTGCCCTCTGCGATCTTCTCCAGAATGGCCTCAGGCTTGTTTGCGTTCTTCGGATCCTGCTTCATGGCCTCCACGGCGATCTTGCGCTCGTGCTCGATCACCTCAGCCGGGCAGTCGGCTTCCGAAATCGATACGGGAGCCATGGCCGTAGCCTGCATGGCGACGGCATGCGCAACCTCGGCCGGCACCTCCTTGTTGAAGCCCAGGATCGTACCCAGCTTCTTGTTGAAGTGCACGTAAGCGGCACAGTAGGGAGCCTCGATGCGGGCATAGTAGGCCAGTTCGATCTTCTCGCCCGTCTGGCCCGACTTCTCGGTCACCATCTCCTCGACGGTGCGGCCTTCGTCGTTCTTCGCAGCGAGCAGCGCATCGCGGTCGGCAGCGTCGTTCTTCACGGCCACCTCGAGCATCGCATTGGCCGAAGCGGAATACTCGGCATTCTGCGCCACGAAGTCGGTCTCGCACGCCAGGCAGAGGATATAGGCCTTCTCGCCCACGATCTTCGTCACGACCACACCTTCGGTCGCCGTACGATCGGCACGCTTCGCAACGACCAGTTTGCCTTTTTCGCGGATGATGTCCTGAGCGCGCGCATAGTCGCCTTCGGCCTCGATGAGGGCTTTCTTGCAGTCCATCATACCGGCACCGGTCATCTTGCGGAGCTTCATCACATCGGCAGCTTTGATTTCCATAGTCTTATCGTTTTTATTATTTTCGTTATCGTTCGTCATGCACGGTTCCGAGGAACCGAACGGACTCCGCCTGACGATCGCGGCCGCGCCCGGAAGGGCACCGGCCCGAAACGCCGCGGATCCCCGTTCCGTTCCCCGGAATCCGGCGCAGGGTTACTCCGCCTTCTCCTCGGCGGCGGGAGCCTCCTCGACAGCCGCTACGACCTCTGCCACGACGGCCTCCTCGGCCTCGACAGCGGCTTTCACAGCCTTCTTGATGCGGGGCTTGCCCTCTTTCTTCGGAGCGGCCTCGGCGGAAGCGGCAGCCTCCTGGGCCTCCTTCTCCTTCTCGAGTTTGCGCTCCTCGGTACCTTCGGCGATCGCGGCGCACATGGCGTCGAGCACCACGGCGATCGACTTGGCAGCATCGTCATTTGCAGGGATTACGTAATCAATGTCGGTTGGATCACAACAAGTATCTACCATTGCAAATACGGGGATGCTGAGCCGCTTGGCCTCCTTCACGGCGTTGGCCTCCTTCTGGATGTCGACGACGAACAGAGCGGCCGGCAGACGCGTGAGGTCGGCGATCGAGCCGAGGTTCTTCTCCAGCTTGGCGCGCTGACGTGCGATCTGGAGCTTCTCGCGCTTCGAGAAGTTATCGAAAGTGCCGTCGTTGGCCATCTTGTCGATGGTGGCCATCTTCTTGACGGCTTTGCGTATCGTGGGGAAGTTCGTAAGCATACCGCCGGCCCAACGCTCGGTTACATAGGGCATTCCGACGGCTGCCACCTTTTCGGCAACGATCTCTTTGGCTTGTTTCTTGGTAGCGACGAACAGCACGCGGCGACCGCTCTTGGCGATCTGCTTGATGGCTGCGGCCGCCTCATCGATCTTCAGCACGGTCTTGTGCAGGTCGATGATGTGGATGCCGTTCTTCTCCATAAAGATGTAGGGAGCCATTTTGGGGTTCCACTTGCGCTTCATGTGTCCGAAATGAGCACCAGCTTCCAACAATGTATTAAAATCTGTACGTGACATTTTAATCTGTGTTTGATAATTTTAATTCTCTTTTCATCAACTCTCCGGGCAGCGGACCGATCCGGTCCCGGTGAGTTTTCCGCGGAACGGCAACCGGGCGGTAGTACCCTCGACGGACGCAGCGTCCGTATATAATAAGGTAATCCTCGCGGTTTGAACCGATTCCGTGCGTTGCCGAAATTCCGGTCGTGCGTATTAACGCTTGCTGAACTGGAACTTGCGACGTGCTCCGGGCTGACCGGGCTTCTTA
>CAOJSG010000064.1 GCA_948442615.1 uncultured Alistipes sp. | reverse complement strand
TGCAGAGCGGTACGTCGCACTTCCTGGGGCAGAACTTCGCCAAGGCGTTCGACGTGAAGTACGTCAACCGCGAGGGAAAACTCGACTATGTGTGGGCCACGTCCTGGGGCGTGTCGACCCGGCTGATGGGGGCGCTCATCATGGCTCACTCGGATAACAACGGTCTGGTGCTGCCGCCGCGGCTGGCGCCGATCCAGGTTGTGATGGTACCTATATATAAAGGTCCCGAGCAGCTGGAGGCCATCGTCGGGCGGTTCGAGGCGATCGCCGCGGAACTCCGCGCCCGGGGCATCAGCGTGAAGATCGACGACCGCGACAACGTGCGTTCGGGCTTCAAGTTCTCGGAGTACGAGCTGAAGGGTGTGCCCGTGCGGCTGGCGATGGGTCCGCGCGACCTCGAAAACGGTACGATCGAGCTGGCGCGCCGCGATACGCTCACCAAGGAGACCGTGTCACTCGAGGGGCTGGCCGACCGGATCGAGGGGCTCATGACCGAGATTCAGGAGAATATCTTCCGGAAGGCGCTCGCTTACCGCGATTCGATGATCACGCGCGTCGACACGTGGGACGAGTTCTGCCGCGTGCTGGACGAGAAGGGCGGCTTCATCGCGGCGCACTGGGACGGGACGGTCGAGACCGAGGTGGCGATCAAGGAGGCTACGAAAGCCACGATCCGCTGCATCCCGATCGACGCGCCCGACGAGGAGGGCGTCTGCGTCTTCTCGGGCAAGCCGTCGCACCGCCGCGTGCTCTTCGCCCGCAGCTATTGATCGGAAGACGGGAAAACGGAACGAAACGGACGGAACGCTTCGGGGCGTCCGCCCGTTTCGTCGTTCGTGCGGCTGCGGCGGATCGCGGCCGGAATATTGCAACAGGGTATGACGATGGAAATGGATACGGAGACGCGCAAGCGCAGGATCTACCGGGTGACCTTCGCGGGATTCGCGGTCAACTGCCTGCTTGCGGCCGGAAAACTTGCGGCGGGCCTGCTGGGGCGCAGCGGCGCGATGGTGGCCGATGCCGTGCATTCGTTTTCCGATCTGGCGACCGACGTGGTCGTGGTGGCCTTCGCCCGCGTGTCGGCCAAGCCCAAGGACGAGGGGCACGACTACGGACACGGGAAGTTCGAGACGCTGGCGGCCATCCTGGTGGGGCTGGCCCTCGTGGCGGTCGGGGGCGGGATTCTGGCCGAGGGCGTGCAGGCGATCCGCCGGGTGGTCCACGGCGGCGAACTGGCCCGGCCGGGCGGCATAGCGCTCGCGGCGGCGGCGGTCTCGATCGTCGTGAAGGAGTGGCTCTACCGCTATACGGTGCGCGCGGGGCGGACGCTCCGCAGCCCGAGCGTGGTGGCCAATGCCTGGCATCACCGCAGCGACGCGCTCTCTTCGCTGGGAACGCTGGCGGGCATCGGGTGCGCCTATTTCCTGGGGCCCGCATGGCGCATCGCCGACCCGATTGCGGCGCTGCTGGTCGCCGTGTTCATCTTCAAGATCGCGTTCGACCAGATCCGTGCGGGGCTCGACGAGCTGCTCGAACGGTCGCTGCCCGCCGATATGGAGCAGGAGATTCTGCGGATCGTCACGGCGGATCCGGCCGTGCGCCAGCCGCACAACCTCAGGACCCGGCGGATCGGCGCCGCCATCGCCGTCGAGGTGCATATCCGGGTAGACGGGGAGATGAGCGTGCGGCGCGCCCATGCGCTGACGGTCGACATCGAGCGGCGGCTGCGCGCGCGTTTCGGCGCGGAGACGATGATCGCCATCCATGTCGAGGATGCGAAGGGCTGACGGGCGGGCGTTTCACCGGCGGATCGGGCCGGTTCGCGGTACGGCCGGCGGCGGCGCGAACCGCTGCGGAGCGCTCGTGGCATGGTCTTTGCACGGCTTGCGCGATGCGTACTCGAACGTACGGCTGCCGGATCGGAGGCCCGGAAATTTGGAATTTCGGCGAAAAGTACATATCTTGCAACCGTAAAGACCTCGGCATGGGCCGTCGGAGCGAGTTCCCGCACCCGGTGTCGGAGAAGGATTTTTTAACTTAAACGAAGCGCCTATCGTAAAAATCTACTCTGAAACTAATTTTAGGAGAAGAGTATGAACGTACAGGTATTGAGTGACCAGGTGCTGCTGAAGCAATATCTCGCAGGGAACCAGCAGGCCATTTCCGAACTGATCGAGCGTCACAGCCGCCGTGTCCGCGATTACATCCACATGATGGTCAAGGATCGCGATGTCGCGGACGATATTTTCCAGGAGACTTTCATCAAAGCCGTTCGTGTGATCGACGACGGCCGCTATACCGATAACGGCAAGTTCCTTTCGTGGATCCTGCGGATCGCCCACAACCAGGTGATCGACCATTTCCGCGCCCAGAAACAGACGCGGGCCGTCTCCGAGGCGGAGGCCGGATACGACGTGCTGGGTACGCTGCGGTTCGCGGAGAAGACCGTCGAGGACGAGATGGTCGGGGCGCAGATCGAGAGCGACGTGCGCGCGCTGGTCGAACTGCTGCCCGCGGAGCAGCGCGAAGTAGTGATGATGCGCTACTTCGGCGGTTCGAGTTTCAAGGAGATCGCCGAGCAGACCGGCGTGAGCATCAATACGGCATTGGGCCGCATGCGCTATGCGCTCATCAACCTGCGGCGGATGATTCGCGAGAAAAATATGATTTTATGCTGATCGGGGCGCAATAATTTCCCGGGCGGAGCGTTATACGGATAACAAAACCAGAACTGCCTATGGAGGATATTGACAAAGACGATCTCGTATCGAACGGTATCTCGGAAGACGACCTCCTGATGCGGGAGGTGATACAGGGGGAGGCGGATCTGTTCTACCTTCACCATTACCTCTCGGAGGTCTATCGGAAGGGATGATTTTTTAAGGGTTAATTTTTGATGGGGGAAGGGAGCCGTGAGGCTCCCTTCGCTTTTGTCGCCGCTTTTCCGTCCGCCCGCTCCGTTCGAAGCGCTTTCGGCCGCCGGATCGTCCGGCTGCGGCGAGGTGCGCGCCGGCCGCCTCTCGGCGGAACGGCCCGATCTCTCGGGATCGCGGGGCCCGGCAGACGGTTCCGGCACTGCGGACGCCGCTCGTCAGCTCTTCGATTCGTATCATATTTGATACTTCCGGTCTCGGTTTTTTTTCCGAAATTTGCGCAGATTTTTAGGCTTCCGAAACATTTTGCGAATTGTAGTGCGGACGGATGCAATGCTGTTGCGGACGGACGCCGAGTCGATATTCTGATAGTTGGTTATGGTTAAAAAATTCTTGTTTCTGTGCATTGCGATGATCGGAGCCGCTACGATGGCCCACGGTCAGCGCGTGGCCGTGAAGACCAATATGCTCTATTGGGCTACGGCCAGCCTGAATGCCGGCGTCGACGTGGCCGTGAGCGACCGGTCGACCTTGGGGCTTTCCGTCAGCGGGAACCCCTGGACGGTCGGCAGCAGGGCTAAGATCCAGCACTTTTTCGCGATGCCCGAGTACCGCTACTGGTTCTGCGGCAAATACACGCGCGGATTCCTGATGGTCCAGGCGCTCGCCGGCAAGTATACGGTGGGCGGCTTCAAACTGCCTTTCGATGTTTTTCCCTCTTTCCGGGAGCACCATTACAAAGGCTGGGCGGCCGGCGCCGGCATCGGATACGGACACGCGTGGTATCTGGGCGCGCACTGGAACCTGGAGGCTTCGCTGGCCGTGGGGTATGCCCGCATGCGGTATCACCGTACGGACCATCCCGAAACCAAGGTGTCGCGCAACTATGTGGGACCGACCCACATCGGGGTGTCGTTCGTCTATCTGTTCAATTCGAAGAAACTCTAAGCGTTCCGGTCTATGAAACGATTCTTACTCGCTTGTATTTTCACGGTCCTGGCGGCTTTCGCCGCGCAGGCTCAGTTCATCGGCGATGTCTCGGTGACGCGCGAAGCGTTGTGCGAACGCGACGGCAAACTCTACATGAAACTCGATATACGCATCGGCCGCAAGGCGATTCCGGCTTCGCAGAGCTGGATGATCATTCCCGAGGTCAGTACGGCCGACCGCCGCTCGGTCAAGATATTCCCGCACATCCTGGTCGACGGACGCCATCATCGTCAGATGAGGGAGCGTCGCGAACGGCTCTGCGGACGGCATTGGGAGGAGCGCCGGCCGTGGCGCATCGTCGATGTCCATCGGAAAAAGGCCCAGCACATCATCTATGAGATGGAGGTGCCCTACGAGCCGTGGATGGACGACGCTACGCTGGTGCTGCGCCAGATCCTGACGTCGGCCGACAACTCGCGCCGGGTATTCACGGTGGATGTGAACGGGGCCGTCGATCGTCGATAGCCGAAGTGGAACCAGAAAAACGACGATCGGATGAAACATACGATGAGATATGCGGCGGGCGCGGCCCTGGCGGCACTGATCGTTTCGGGGTGCGGCGGAGTCCGGAAACTCTCGAAGAGCGATCCGAAAGTGGGGCTGCATCTGCCGGCCAAATCGGCGGAGGCGGTTCCTCCCCCGGCGGACACGATGCCCCGCAACAAGATTATCACCTTCAAGAAACAAGACGGAACGGAGCTTTTCTTCGTCCCCACGGAGTACGATACGGCGGCCGATCAGAAGCTGATCTCGCTCATGATCGACGAGGTGGTGATCTCGGCCTCGAACCGGCGCAACCTCGTGGAGCGTAACGGACGGATCAACGTGGAGTTCGTCGTGAAGGTCCCCGAGGCGTTCCAGCAGCGCGACTGGCAGCTGCGGCTCGACCCGCTGATCCGCAAGGGCGGCGATACGCTGCAGCTCGATCCGCTTTTCTATTCCGGGCCCCGGTTCCGGGAGATGCAGGAGCGCGATTACGACCGCTACGGCCGCTATTGCGACCGGATCGTGGACAGCGCGGACTTTTTCGATGCGTTCGGCGATCCGAAACTTTATGTCCGTTACCGGCGCGAACTGGCGGACAACAAGGCGAAGTACCGCGGCAAGTCGGAACGGCTGGCCGGCGACACGCCCCGCGAAGCGGTCTTCGATCCCGAGGTCAGCTGGTTCTCGCGCAAGGATCTCCGCGCGAGCCGCGCGGAGCTGAGGCGCTACGTGCGTTCGTCCGACCGGCATGTCGGTGCGAACATGCGCTATCGCCGCGACGAGACGGATCGGTACGACCATCTGAGCGACTATCTGGCGCCCCGCTATCGTTACGACGTCGAGGAGCCGGCGCTGCCCGGCGGCGAAATCTATACGCGGGTCGACGGAGCCTATCCCGGGGCGTTCGACAAGCGCCGCGAACGCTATTTCCGGACGGCGGCCGAGCGTCCTGAGGAGCTGCGCGCGCAATGGCGCGGAGCCGATCTGGAGCGCATCTGGAAGCTGTCGCTGGATCGCCGGCAGTATGTCGGGTGCGATAAAAAGTGGACGCGCGACGTGCTGCGCGAACTGAACGACAGTTCCGTGAACCACAACTACGACCTGCGGCGCGATTCATATGCCGCGACGCTGGCGGCGCTCGGGTCGATCGATTCGGCTTCGCTGCGGATGGCGGCCTGCGACATGCGCAGGATCCGCCGCAATGAACTCCTCCGCGAGAACAAGGACGCGGCGTTCGACCGCATGGTGCGCTACCCCTACGAGTCGGCGGCACGGCTCGATACGGTGATCCGCGAACCCGACGGCAGCGTGCAGTACCGCTACACGGAGCAGGTGCAGGCCGACGAGAATACGGCCAAGCTCTATCTCTTCCTGCGGGGTACGGTGACCGATACGGGCGGGCGGCAGTATCGGCTGAAAGGCTCCGACACGCTGACCTATTCGGTGGCGTCGATGACCAACTTCATCGACGAGCAGACCCGCTACATGCAGCGGATCATTACGCGCGACGCCGAGGCCAACGCCCGCTTCTTCTTCACCTTCCCGGCCAGCAAATCGAAGCTCGACAGCCGGCGCGAGGACAACCGCCGGCAGCTTGCGGCGGTGAAGAATCTGACGCGCGGGCTGATGACCGATCCGATCTACATCATCGACAGCATCACGCTGCGTGCGACGGCTTCGCCCGAAGGCCGCTGGTCGGTCAACGAGCGGATGGCGCGCGAACGCGCCGAGGCGCTGCGCGAGGTGCTGGTATCCGAATTCACGGCGCTCTACGATTCGCTCAAGGTGTCGGCCAACTACCGGCTCAATGCCGACGGACGGGTCATCGCCGAGACGGCCGACGACGGTCTGCCCGACCTGCCCAACCTGTTGCGTACGGAGTCGCTGGCCGAGGACTGGGACCAGCTGCGCCGGCTGATCGCGGCCGATACGGTGATCGTCGAAAAGGAGGAGATCTTCGCCCTGATCGACCGCGTGGAGAATCCCGACACACGCGAGCATCGGATCCGGGCTCGCTATCCGCGGGCCTATCAGCGGATGCGCGAAGTGCTGTATCCTCAGTTGCGGGCCGTGGATTTCCGGTTCAATCTCCACCGTCGCGGCATGAAGCAGGACACGGTCTACACGACGGAGGTCGATTCGAACTATATGCGCGCCGTCGAACTGCTGAAGAAGCGGCGCTACGAGGCGGCGCTCGAGATCCTGCGTCCTTACGAGGATCGGAATACGGCGCTGGCTTATATGTCGCTGGGCTACGATCGTGCCGCCTACCGCATTCTGCAGGGCGTGCCCGACGGCGGCTCGCTGTCCGACGTGCAGTACATGCTGGCGATCCTGGCGTCGCGTTTGGGCGACGAGGAGCGGGCCGTGCAATATTTCCTGCGCGCGGTGGAGTTGAAGGAGACGATGCGTTTCCGAGGAAATCTCGATCCGGAAATCTCCCGTCTCGTGCGGAAATACAATCTTTTCCCGGATATGTAACTTCGGCGTCCGGAGGCTCGCGAGGAGCGGCGAACGGAATCGCCCCTGTCGGAATTCGGTCCGGCAGGGGCGATTGTCGTAGGAGGGGCGGTCGGGCGCCGTTGCTTTGTCCGCGCTCTTTTCCGGACGGTTTGCGGTCCGGTCGGCGAACCGGATGCTGCCCGGAGAGGCGGAATCCGGCGGTATCGGCGGCGGAAGACGGAGGTGCGGCGTTTTGGTCGCGGCGTGTGTCGAACGGCCGGATACGGGGCGGAAATCGCGGCTGCGGCGCATTCGGGGCGGGATGGCGGTAAAAAGAGCGCGATTTGCCTGGTGGAAGGCGCGGTTGTACGGCGGGCGAGCGCGGAATGACAGGGCTGTCGAATGGGGAGAGGCCTGTTCGTGCGGCGGGGGTCGACCGTAACGTTTCGGTCTTGCGGTCCGATTGCACGCGGGCCGTGTGCCGAGGCTGTTGTATGTCGTGCGCTGTGCGCTGCTCGCGGCGTGCGCGGATTCGGCGGCGGACGGAATCTCGGGCGGCTGCGCATTTCGCCGGCGGGCGGCTGCGGGAAAAGCAAAACCCCGCTGAACTTGCGTTCAACGGGGTCTCCAGTGCCCAGGACAGGAATCGAACCTGCACGCCTTGCGGCACACGCACCTGAAACGTGCGCGTCTACCTATTCCGCCACCTGGGCCTTTCGGAATTGCGTTTGCAAAAGTAACGCTTTTTCCGGAATATACAAGCGTTTTCCGGGAAAAAATTTACTTGCTGATAAAACGGTATTGGAACAGAAGCAGATACACGACGGCTACCGAGATGTAGGCGTCGGCCAGATTGAAGATCGCACCGAAGAAATAGTTGCGGCTGTCGACCAGGAAGCTCAGCACCCGGGGCACGTCGTTCCATTGGAAGAGCGGAAAATAGAACATGTCCACGACCTTTCCCATCATGAAGCCGGCGTAGTGTCCGCCGAAGTGCGCGACCGTGGCGGGGGTCGATTCGGAGAAGATCAGCCCGTAGCATGCGCTGTCGACGATGTTGCCCAGGGCTCCGGCCAGAATGAGCGCCAGACCGACGAAAACCCCTTTCGGCGTGTCGGGCCGTTTTTCGAGGAGGTGGTGCAGGAGGAAGCCCAGCGCCCCTACCATGGCGATGCGGAAAAGCCCCAGCAGGAGCTTCCCCCAGTCGAATCCGCTGCCGGAGGTGATGTGCATGCCGAAGGCGGCGCCGTTGTTCTCGATGAATCGCAGTTGAAACCAGTCGGGAAAGATGACGATGGCTTCGTCGAGGTGCATGTGGGTTTTCACCCATATCTTGAGAACCTGGTCGGCCGCCAGCAAAATCAGAATCAGCAGGGATAGCTTCTTGTAGTTCATAGGGTCGTTTTTATTTCTGCAAAAATAGGTAAAAAATCGGAATCGGAAAATGTTGTCGGGCAGATGCGGGGCGGACTTTGCGGTCGGACGTACCGCGGGCGGGGCATTCGTTCCGGACGGCATGCCGGATCGGCGCTTTTCCGCAGGGGAAATCTGCAGCCGGATGTTCGGGTTCGGGCAGGTTTTTCGAGAGATTCGCGTTTGCGGATTCCGTCGGAAGCGGGCGTCCGGCCGAAAATCCCGGGGCGCGGAGCGCTGCAGCCGGCGGCCGCTTCCGCAGCGTGCGCTGCATCGGGTTCGGATACGGCCTCCTGGTGCGGCGGTGTGCTGGAAGGAAATTCGATCGGTTATATAATAAATATAGGTATAAAGCCCGTTTTGAGAGAAAAATGCGCTTTTTCGAGAAAAAAGATGGGGAAATATTTGCAGGTTCGGAAAAAGTCCCTACCTTTGCATCCGCATTTGAGAAACAAACGTTCTTACAAAGGTCTTAGGTTTACAATAAAGGAGCCAAACTCCGATGTAAAACGAAAGAAATTTCAAAAAATGCAAAGTTCTTGAAAAAAGATTTGGAGGATTCAAAAATAACACTTATCTTTGCAGTCCTTTCGCATCGCAAATAGATGCGGCTTTTTCAAAAGGTTCTTTGAATTACTGGTATATTTTGAGAGAAAAAGAATGTAGTATTTATCTGTCAATTTCCTTTAGGAAAATGAAAGCAGTCAGGCTCTAACGATACATAATAATTTTTTACTATGGAGAGTTTGATCCTGGCTCAGGATGAACGCTAGCGGCAGGCTT
>CAOJSG010000063.1 GCA_948442615.1 uncultured Alistipes sp. | reverse complement strand
CACCCCCGGCCCCATCGCCATCAATTCGGCCACCTACGTGGGCTACACCGTGGGCGCGCAGACGGGCAGCGTATGGTACGGCATCCTGGGCGCCGCCGTGGCGACCTTCGCGGTCTGCCTCCCGGCGCTGACGCTCATGCTGCTCATCACGCGTTTCTTTCTGAAGCTCAAGGATAATCCGCTCGTCGAAGGGGCCATGAAAGGGATGCGGCCCGTGGTGATCGGGATGATCGCGGCGGCGGCCCTGCTGCTGATCTTTCCGCACGGCGACGCCCCGAGCGAAGCCAACTTCATCGACGGCTGGAGCTGGGCGCTCTTCGGCGGCGTATTCGTCGGTTCGCTCAAGAAAGTCAATCCCATCGCGCTGATTCTCCTCTCGGCGGCGGCGGGTATTGCGATCTACTACCTCCCGACGCTCTTCTGAGCATCGGTGCAGCGATCAGAGTGCGGCGATCAGCGCTCCGCCGCCCAGCAACAGAAGCAGAAAAACCGCCAGGCAGACGAATCCGGCGATAGCCATCAGCGTCCCGAGGCACCCCCAGCGGTTTTCGCCGCGCGGCAGGCGGTCGGAGCACAGCACGCAGATGATGCCGATCAACGGCGTAAAGATCAGGCTGATAAGGAGCGACCAGCCGAATCCGATCCGGCGGCGGCTTCCGATAATTCCCACCAAAGCAGCCAGGAAGCTATCGCTCAGCAGGCCGAAAAGAAGAATCAACAGACTCATTGCACATTTCTTTATAGTTATTCATCGGCGGCGGAATCTCCCCGCGGCATCCGCCGCACGGAACAATTGCGGCCCAACCGCTTCCGACCGTTTCGCGGGCCACGCCCGAAAAGGTAGGCCCGAAACGGCCCGGCCGGAGCTCAGCGCACGAACCGATAGTAGGTACCCAGCGGCAGGGTCTTTCCGAACGAATCGGTGAAGCAGAGTTCGCCGTACTGCTCGCGCGGAGGCGTGCCGAACGCCTGATGCACCGCCGTGCGGGCCAGCGTCGACGACAGCCCCATCGAGTAGAGATTAAGCACCAGGAAGGCGCCGGTCGGCTCGAGCAGCCGGGCGCAGCCGGCGAGCATCCGACCGATATGCTCCTCCAGAATCCACTTTTCGCCGTTCGCGCCGCGCCCGTAGGCCGGAGGATCGAGCACGATACCCCGATAGCGGCTGCCGCGCCGCAGCTCGCGTTCGACGAACTTCAAGGCATCCTCCACCATCCAGCGCACACCGTCCAGGCCGCTCAGCTCCATGTTTTCGCGCGCCCAGGTCACCACGGGCTTCACCGAGTCGACATGCGTCACATCGGCCCCTCCGGCACGGGCGGCAAGCGTGGCGCCGCCCGTATAGGCGAACAGATTCAGCACGCGCGGCGCCGCAGCGGCCGCATCGTGCATCCCGGCCGAAGACACGGCCGGCGCCACGGCCCGGAATCCGCCGCGCTCCGTCGAACGGGAAGCGCCGGACGCCGGCGTCCGGCCGTCTGCACGGCCTCCTGCGCCGGCCAAGGGACCGGCCAAGGGACCGGCAGCTAAAGTTCCGCCAGCCAGGGCCTTGCAGCTGTCGTAGATGAAATCCCAGTTGGCCGCCTGTTCGGGAAAAATCCCCACGTGTTTGAACGACGTGAGCCCCAGCCGCATGCGCAGCTGCATCCCGTCATGACGGTACGCCACCGTCCAGCGCGTCGGCATCTGCGGCTTCATGCGCCACTCGCCGCGTTCGTCGTGACGCGCGTCGCGCACGAACGACGCATCGGCCCGGCGGCGCCACTCCTCCTCCGGGAGGCTGCGCCGCCAGATCGCCTGCGGCTCGGGGCGCCGCGTCACAAGGTCTCCGAAGCGCTCGAGTTTCTCGAAATCGCCCGAATCGATCAGTTCGTAATCCCCGAAATCGGGGGTCAGTTGTTCCTGCATATCGCAATTACGCATTATTTCCTCCGCGGCCGCACGCGCACCGAAGGCCCGAACCGGAAAATCCGGCAGGCGAATCGGGACCCGCCGCATACAGGCAGGTCCCGATCGCACGCATTCGTCCGTCCGCTACCGGTTCGGCTGCAACCGGAACCGGAACATATAGTCGCCGTAAGGAATCCGATACTTCTCCAGCGGCAGCTGGCCCCAGCTGTCGATGCAGCCCAGTCCCATCTGCTTCAGATCGAGGCTGACGAAGGTGGCGTCGCGCGCCGCGAGCGTCCCCGAATGCTGCTGGGGCGGGAAGTTCGACACGTCGAGGTCGGCCGTGGCATACGGCAGCGCCGAGGCCGAGAAGGGTGCGTCGGAGCGGATCGTCACACCGGCGCCCGCACTGTCGGCGAGCCGCCACCAGCGCACGTCGCTCTTCGTGCCCGACTCCTGCGGGCGCACGTACTCGTCGTGGTACTGATCGGCCACCCGCTGGGCGTAGCGGCCCAGATCGGCCGACGTCGCGCGGTCGGCATAGTTCTCATGCGCCCCGCGACCGTAATAGATCACCCGGTCGTAGCGCGCCGGCATGGCGAAGGCCATTCCGAAGCGGAACAGGTCGGAGACATCCTTGCGGTCGCCCGCCGTCATGCGCTCCTCGACCTCCACGGCGCCCCGGCCGTCGATCCGGTAGGTCAGCTCCAGTTCGGCCCCGACCTCCGGCATCTCGTAAAGCGCACGCACGACGGCCGTCCGCTCCTCGTTCCGGGCCGTGAAATCCTTCAGCTTCAGTTCGGGGTTCTTCCACACCTTGTATTTGCGATCGAGGCCGGCCCCGAGGTCGTTCTCGATCGGAGCGCGCCAGAACTGCGGACGCAGCGAAGCGCCTTCGGCCAGCAACTCCTGTCCGTCCACGCTGTAGCGGTTCATGAAGCCGTCGCGACCGAACATCATCTCCCAGCCGTCGCCGCTCACGCGCCAGCCGCGCTCCCACACGGTGACGTCGGGCGTCGCGGCCGAAGCAGCCGGTGCGAAATGCGATGCGAAATCGTAATCGCGCAGCACGAACTGCTGGCGTGCGACCGCATGGCCTATATCGAGCAGCGGCCGTCTGTTTTTCAGCACATAGGCCACGTCGAGCAGCACCTCGCCCGTCTCGGGCAGATCGGCGGCCGCGATGCCCAGCTCATAGGCGCGCCGCTGCTGCGGAGCCACCTCGAGCGACTCGATGCGCCCGGCCTTCACGGTCTCGCCCTCGACGCTCAGACGCCACTCGAGCGCCAGGTCCTGCAGCCCGTCGAAGAAGTTCTCGTTGTAGACCTCCACGCGGCCCGTCGCCGGGTCGAGCAGCTCGGTCCACACGTTCTGATACTGCCGCTGCACCTCGTAGGCATGCGGATGCCACGTCCGGTCGGGCGCGATCACACCGTTGCAGTTGAACGAGTTGTCGGTGGCGTCGTAGTCGTTGTAGTCGCCGCCGTAGAGGAACGACACGCGGCCGTTCTTCTCATAGCGCGCGAAGCCCTGGTCCACGAAATCCCAGATGAACCCGCCCTGATACGACGGATATTTGCGCACCAGATCCCAATACTCGGCGAAGCCGCCCAGCGAATTCCCCATAGCATGGGCGTACTCGCACTGGATCAGCGGTTTGGACGGGTTGCTCTCGCAATAGCGCGCACACCAGTCGTAGTCGGCGTACATCGGGCAGGCGATGTCCGTAAAGAGCGCCTCGCTGCCGATCCGGTGATCGAACGCACGCTCGTAGTGCACCGGACGCGAAGCGTCGTACGCCTTGATCCAGCGGTAGCAGTCCTCGAAATTGGACCCCATGCCGGCCTCGTTGCCCATCGACCAGATGATCACCGACGGGTGGTTCTTGTCGCGCATCACCATACGGCTGTTGCGCTCGAGGTGCGCCTTGGCGAAGGCCGGCACGCGCGCCAGCGTCTTCTCGTCGTAGCCCATGCCGTGCGACTCGACATTCGCCTCGTCGATCAGGTAGATGCCGTAGCGGTCGCACAGGTCGTACCATACGGGATCGTTGGGATAGTGGCTCGTGCGCACGGCATTGATATTGAGCTCCTTCATGATCCGGATATCCTCGATCATCCGTTCGCGGCCCACCACATAGCCGTGCAGCGGATCCATCTCGTGGCGGTCGACGCCCTTGATCAGCACGGGCTTGCCGTTGACGAGCAGCTGCGCCCCGCGCACCTCCACCGAGCGGAAGCCCACGGGCTGCTCGACGGTCTCGGTCACGCGCTTGCCGTCCGACAGGGCGATCGTGAGCGTGTAGAGGTTGGGCAGCTCGGCGGACCATTTCGCCGGATCGGCCACCGCGAACGTATGGGTGCCGCGGCCGGCCTTCACGCCGATCGTCTCCCGGGCCACCTCGGCGCCCGCGGCGTCGCGCAGCGTCAGCTCCGCGCTGCGCACGCCCGGCGTGGTCTCGACGTCGACATGCAGCTCGGCGTCCTTATAGGCCGCGTCCAGCTCGGGAACGATGCGCACATCCTTCAGGTGCGCCTTCTCCCGGGCCGTGAGCGCCACGCCCCGGGCGATGCCCGACAGACGCCAGAAATCCTGGTCCTCGAGATAGGTGCCGTCCGACCAGCGGAACACCTGCAGGGCGATCAGGTTCTCACCCGGCTTGACGAACTTCGTCACGTCGAACTCCGCGGCCAGCTTGCTGTCCTCGCTGTAGCCGACGAAGCGGCCGTTGATCCATACGTAGACGTTCGAGGTGGCCGAACCGATCGTCAGGAAAACATCCTTTCCGGCCCACTGCTGCGGCACCTCGAACGTACGGCGGTAGGAGCCGACATGATTCTCGGCATCGGGCACCTCGGGCGGGTTGTTCGCGAAATTGCCGCGCCAGGCATAGCCCACATTCACGTAGATCGGGTCGCCGTAGCCGTTCAGCTCCCACATGCCCGGCACGGGCATGCGGCCCCAGGCGGCATCGTCGTAGTCGGTGCGGAAGAGGTCCTTCGGGCGTTCCGAGGCGTTGCGCGTCCAGTGGAAACGCCACATCCCGTCGAGTGGAAGCCGCTCGCCCGCATCGAACGACGCGTGCATGGGCAGGCGGTTGATTTCATTCACGGCAGGATCCTGCCATTCGCGGCCCGTCTGAGCCGTGGCGACGGCCGCACAGCCGACCGCCGCAAGAAGCATAAGGGTTCGTTTCATAGGTATCGTATAGGTATTCATCGTTTTCCGTCTTCCTGCGAAACGTCGACCAGCGACATCTCGCACCGGCCGCAGTCGAACTCCAGCCGGTAGCGGGCCGCACCGCGCTCGATGCAGAGCGGCCCCTTCAGCCGGGAGTCTTCGCGCAGGCACTCGCCCAGCTCGCGGCGGATGCAGTAGGCCGAGCGCATCACGCGGCGGCCCGCCGTCGACGGCGCCGTTTCGAGCGGCGCCTCGATCTCGCGCACGCCGTGGTCCCGGTAAAAGGCCTCGGCGAGCCGGTTGGTCACATTCTCCTCGGCCGTCAGCCGCTCCGCCGGATAGCGCGCCGTGCGGTCCTCCGCCGGCATCCGACGGCCGGGCCTGCGGGCCATCCGTTCGCGCAGCAGCGCCGCCAGGCACTCGCGCCGCAGCTCCGCCACGACCGATGCAGGCACGAACCGTCCGGCTCCGCGCACCTCCGTCTCGCGCACGGCGAAGATCGTATCGCCGCTGCGGGCCGCCTGAGCGGCGATCGCCGCCTCGTTGGCCGCGGGGTTTTTCGCCGCCTCGCAGGCGACCGCCCGTTCGGCCGACGCCGTCGTGCCCTGACAGTCGACGGCCGTCATGCGCACCGCCCCCTCCGTCACCTCCACCGTCACCGCAGCGGGGATCACCCGCCGCGTACGGCTGTGCGCCAGCTGCTGGCTGAAGATCCGGTCGTAGTTGCGGTAGACCCGGGCTCCGGGCACCGCCCCCTCCATGCGGTTCGGCACGATGCGGCCGCCCTCCGCGGCGTTGACATAGGTCCCCGCCGTCGCCTGCGGCGTCACCAGGCAGATGCCGTCGCCCGGCCGGAGCGGCGTATCGCCCTCCAGCCGGAAGTCGCCGCGCCCGACCTGCACCACGCGGCCCACATATTCGCCCACGGCCTTGGGCGTGTCGAACGAAGCGACGCCGCGCTGCCGCCCCGAAAAGAAATATTCGGTCTCCCCGCGCGTGAAGCTCTTGCGCGGATCGGGTTCGAAATCGGGCACGCTCTCCCCGACCGACGCCCGCACGAGCTGCGGCCTCAGGGCCAGCGCACGGTCCACGGCGCGCCGATAGTAGGCCACCACGTTCTTGATATAGTCGACCTCCTTGAGGCGGCCTTCGATCTTGAACGAGCGTACGCCGGCATCCAGCAGCTCGCCGATCCGGGCCGAAAGGTCGAGATCGCGGACCGACAGCAGGTGTTTGCCCTTCAGATACCGGTGTCCGCGGCCATCGGTCAGGTCCCAGGCCAGCCGGCAGGGCTGGCTGCAGTCGCCCCGGTTGCCGCTCCGGCCCGACATCGATCGCGAGAAGAAACAGCGGCCGCTGTAACCCACGCAGATCGCGCCGTGCACGAAACACTCCACCTCGGCCTTCGTCGCCGCGCAGATCGCCCGGATCTCCTCCAGCGAAAGCGCCCGCTCGAGAATCACCCGCGCGAAGCCCGCCTCGCCCAGGAACCGGGCCTGCTCGGGCGTGGCATTGAACATCTGCGTCGAAGCATGCAGCTCGACGGGCAGCTCCATGCGCCGCAGAGCCATGTCCTGCACGATGAGGGCATCGACCCCGGCGGCGATGAGTTCGCGGGCCTGGAGTTCGGCCTCGGCCAGCTCGTCGTCGCGCAGCAGCGTGTTGAGCGTCGCATGCACCCGCACGCCGTAGCGGTGGGCATACTCCACCACCTGCGCGATCCGGTCGGCCGAATTGCCGGCCGCATGCCGCGCCCCGAACCTCGCACCCCCGATATAGACGGCATCCGCCCCGTAATCCACCGCGGCGACAGCCGAGGCGTAATCTTTGGCAGGGGCGAGCAGTTCGACGGAATTCATGACAACCGGATTACAATTCGTACAAAGATACGCTTTTTTTGCAGATCGCCCATATTTTCCCTAAATTCGTTCCCGACTTACCCGCCTGCCATGAAAACGAATCTTCTCTTCGGCTGTTCGCTGCTCGCCGGCGCCGCGACCGCCGCGCAGTGCACAGGCCCCGCACGCGAGGCCGCGCCCCGGCCCAACATCCTCTTCATCCTGGCCGACGACCTCGGCTACGGCGACCTGGGCTGCTACGGACAGCAGCGTTTCGCCACACCGCATATCGACTCGCTGGCCACCGCCGGCATGCGCTTCACGCAATGCTACGCCGGGACCACCGTCTCGGCTCCGTCGCGCTCCTGCCTGCTGACGGGCACCCATTCGGGCCATACGCCCGTGCGCGGCAACATCGAGCTGCCGCCCGAAGGACAATATCCGCTGCCCGAAGGGGCCGCCGGCCTCTTTCTCGCGCTCCGCGAAGCGGGCTACGCCACGGGGGTCTTCGGCAAATGGGGACTGGGCGCCGTCGGCTCGACGGGCGATCCGGCCCGCCAGGGCGTCGACAGGTTCTACGGCTACAACTGCCAGCTGCTGGCCCACAGCTACTATCCCGACCACCTGTGGAGCGATTCGCTGCGCGTCGAACTGCCCGACAATACCGACGACACCCCCTACGGCTCGGGAAGCTACGCCCCCGACCTGATCCACCGCGAGGCGCTCCGCTTCCTCGACGCGCAGCGGCCGGATCGCCCCTTCCTGCTCTTCTACCCCACGACCATTCCCCACGCCGAACTGATCGTCCCCGAAGACAGCCTCATGCAGCGCCTCCGCGGCCGGTTCGACGAAACGCCCTACCGCGGCGACGACGCCGGAAGCCCCTACTTCCGCAAGGGCGGCTACTGCTCGCAGACGCACCCGCGCGCCGCCTTCGCCGCCATGGTGATGCGCCTGGACCGCTACGTGGGCGAACTCGTCGGGCGGCTGCGCGCCAAAGGGCTGGCCGACAACACGCTGATCCTCTTCGCCAGCGACAACGGACCGCACATGGAAGGAGGCGCCGACCCCGACTTCTTCGACAGCAACGGCCCGTTGCGGGGCTACAAGCGCGACCTCTACGAGGGCGGCATCCGCGTGCCGATGATCGCCGTATGGCCGGGCCGCATCGCCCCCGGCACCACGACCAACTTCCCGTGCGCCTTCTGGGACCTGCCGCGCACCTTCGCCGAGGCGGCGGGCGCCGAGACACCCTGCGACGACGGCATCAGCCTGCTGCCCCTGCTCTCGGGGCGGTCCGGCGACCAGCAGCCGCACGACCTGTTCTACTTCGAATTCATGGAGCTGGACGGGCGTCAGGCGCTGCGCCGGGGCCCGTGGAAACTGCTGCACCTCGACATCCGCAGCGACGCGCCCCGCTACGAACTCTACGACCTCGACGCCGATCCGGCCGAACGGCGCGACCTGGCGGCCGAACGTCCGGACAAGGTCGAGGAGCTGAAAGCCCTGATGCGGGAGGCGCACACCGACGACCCCGCCTGGCCGCTCTTCGGCCGCTGACGTCCGGGCGGTGCGCCGAACCGCCGCATCCGGTCCGCAACCCGATGCGGCGCGCGTCCGGCCGCCGTTTCCGGCCGCTCCGCCTGCGAAAAAAAGCGGACGGCGCGATCAACATTGTCGTGAATTTTGTAATTTTGCCGTTCGGAACATAAAAACTCAAAAACAGACGATCATATGCTTACACTGAAGCAACTGCGCGACGACAAGGAGCTCGCCGTACGCCGCCTGGCGAAAAAGGGGGTCGACGCGGCTCCCGTCATCGAAAAAATCGAGATTCTGGACGATCGGCGCAAGGCATTGCAGGTCGAGCTGGACGAATGCCTGGCCGAGCAGAACCGTGCCGCCAAGCAGATCGGCGCTCTCATGGGACAGGGCAAACGCGACGAGGCCGAACAGATGAAACGCTTCGTGGCCGACCTGAAACAGAAATCCGCCGAGCTGACCGCCGAGTCGAAAGCCGTGGCCGACGAGTTGCAGGCCACGATCGTCCTGCTGCCCAACTTCCCGGCCGAGATCGTGCCCGAAGGCCGCACGGCCGAGGACAACCTGGTAGTGAAGCTGGAGGAGAACTACACGACACTGCCCGAAAACGCGCTGCCGCACTGGGAGCTGGCGAAGAAATACGACATCATCGACTTCGACCTGGGCGTGAAGCTGACCGGCGCCGGATTCCCCGTCTACAAAGGCAAGGGCGCCCGGTTGCAGCGCGCGCTGATCAACTACTTCCTCGACTGCAACACGAAGGCCGGCTACCTCGAGGTGGAGCCGCCCGTGATGGTCAACGAAGCGTCGGGCTTCGGCACGGGCCAGCTGCCCGACAAGGAGGGCCAGATGTACCATGCGACGGTCGACAACTACTACCTCGTGCCGACGGCCGAGGTCCCCGTGACGAACATCTACCGCGATGTCATCCTCGACGAGAAGGACTTCCCCGTGAAGATGACCGCCTATACCCCCTGCTTCCGGCGCGAGGCCGGCTCGTACGGCAAGGACGTGCGCGGACTGAACCGGCTGCACCAGTTCGACAAGGTCGAGATCGTGCAGCTGTCGCTGCCCGAGAAGTCCTACGAGGCGCTGGACGGCATGGTCGCCCACGTGGAGTCGATCGTCCGGTCGCTGAGGCTGCCGTACCGCATCCTGCGGCTGTGCGGCGGCGACATGTCGTTCACCTCGGCGCTGACC
>CAOJSG010000062.1 GCA_948442615.1 uncultured Alistipes sp. | reverse complement strand
ACCAGCTGAACTAACGCACCGTTTGCTGATTGCGAGTGCAAATATAGCGCTTTTTCCCGAATCGGCAAGCGTTTTACGATTTTTTGAAGAAAGAAAATTGCACGCTGCCGTAACTCCTTAATTGCCAGAATTCCGGAACGGACGAAAAATCCATCTTTTTCGAATGCTCGAAGATCAGCAGTCCGTCGGGCCGGAGCAGGTTGCGATGCAGTACCTCGTCGATGACCCGTTCGCTGCCCTCCAGGTCGTACGGAGCATCGGAGAATATCAGGTCGAATTCCTTGGCGCACGCCTTCAGGTAGAGAAAGACATTCGCCTTCACCGCGTGGAGATTCGCGATGCCCAGCTGCGACGCCGTTTGCCGGATGAAGTTGTAGTGCACGGGGTTGATCTCCACCGAGGTGACGCTGCGGGCGCCGCGCGAGGCGAATTCGTAGCTGATGGAGCCCGTTCCGGCGAAGAGATCGAGCACGTCGCACGTTTCGAAATCGACCAGGTTGCCCAGTACGTTGAACAGATTCTCTTTGGCGAAGTCGGTGGTGGGGCGCGCTCTGAGGTTGCGAGGCGGATTGATCGCGCGGCCCTTGTATTTTCCGCTGATGATTCTCATGGTTGCGATTTTGCGCTTGTCGATGGGGTGGCGGCGGACGGAGCTTACGACCGCACGCGTTTGAAATAGCGGCGCAGCAGCTTCCTCTCGGATGCGGAGAACGTCCCGGCGGGTTGTGCTTCGTAGCTGCGGAGCGCGTAAACCCGGTTCAGCGACTCCATGACGTAGAGCAGGTCCTCCTCCGAGGCTGCGGGCACGACTTCGGCCAGACGCAGGGACCGGTCGTATACCTTTATATATAAAATCCCGCCGCGCTTGTCCAGCAGGACGGCCGGAACGGACGGTTCGAAACGGCCGAGCAGCGGGGTAGCGAAATGCAGCGCATCGGCATAGCGTGTCCGAAGCGCCTCGATCGCGGTCCGGTCGAAAGCCATCACGCCGACCGCCTCTCCCTCCGGTTCGCTCCACACCGCGGACTCAGTCGCGTCCGGCGCCATGCCGGCCGCCGCAAGCAGCGCTCCGGCCGCCTGCGGATCGAACTCTTCGGCCGGGACGAGCAGAGTCTTCGCCGTGAGCAGCTCGCAGACGATTCCCTCGTCGGGAGCCGCTTCGGGAAGGGCCGAGGCGGAAAAAGAGTGTCCATCCAACGGTTGCTGAATGGACACTCTCTGCGGTACGGACGGATTGTTACTCCCAGTTACCTGCTTCATTGTTACCGGTTTCCATGGATCCGAACTTCACGCCGGGATAGCGGTGGAAGTTGTTGACATCGTCGTCGATCTGGTTGATGATCTCCTGCTTGTATTTCACCGTGTCGAGGAACATCTTGTAGGGTGCGCGCACCTCTACGACCGGGATCACGACTTTGGACTCGGTGGCGATGGTGCCGGCCTCCATGATGTACTCCGTATTCTGCGTGCCGGGAATGAAACGCAGGTTCTCGATGTCGGTCTTCGTCAGTTTGCGGGGCGAGAAGATGGTGTCGATCACGGCGATCTTGAACTTCTCGATGTTTTTCTTGCCCATTTTCTTCAGCATGGCCATTGCCACGGAGTCGTCTTCGTCGACGATCTTGCGCTCGAGCTCGAGCGTGTCGTTCAGCACGAAATCGATGAGCGTGTCGAAACTGCCCGTGAAGCGGTCGTACTTCGATTTGTAGCTGCGCTGAGCGGTACGAATGTCCTTGATGCGTTCGATCACCTGCGCTTTTTTCTGCTTCAACTCCTTATCGTAGCCGATAGGGGTCGAAATCTGGCCGTAGATCACATAGACGAGGCCGACGATCACAATTGCCAAAACAATTTGAGCGATTTTCTTTCCCATGTTTGAATATTTGTTATTAAGTTTGTAACCAATTCACGACAATACAGCAGCGCATGCTTCCACACCATATTGCGACCCAAATTTACGCTAAAATTTGTTTCGAAACAACTGTTGGCCAAAAAAAAATCGTAGAAATGTTATCCGAATACCTCGCGGATGAGGATTTCTCGAAGATTTTCGTGCTCAACGGTTATGCCGGAACGGGCAAGACCACGCTGATCGCGGCGCTGGTCGGCGCCCTGAAGGAGGCGGGCGTGAAGCCCGTGCTGCTCGCTCCGACGGGGCGTGCGGCCAAGGTGCTGGCACGCTACTCGGGCGAGAAGGCGCTGACGATCCACAAGCGGATCTACCGCCAGCGGACCAATGCCGATTACGAGTCGAAGTTCTCGCTGGACCGCAACCCCGAGCGCGGGGCCGTCTTCATCGTCGACGAGGCGTCGATGCTCTCGGACCGCACGGGCGACGGGGCGGTTTTCGGCAGCGGATCGCTGCTGGGCGATCTGGTGGAGTATGTGCGCAGCGGCCGCGGCTGCCGGCTGATCCTGGTGGGCGACAGCGCGCAGCTTCCGCCCGTGGGGCTGGACCACAGCCCGGCGCTCGATCCTGCGGCGCTGGGCTGTTACGGCGAGGTGGTCTATGCGTCGCTGGACGAGGTGGTGCGCCAGCAGGCTCAGTCGGGTATTCTGTTCAACGCCACGCTGGTGCGCTGCATGCTCGAGAACGGAATCTACGAAATCCCGCGTTTCGAGACGGACTATCCCGACATCGCGGCGCTCGAAGGGTGCGATTTCCTCGAGACGCTGCAGGACTGCTATGCGCGCTACGGCCGCGACGAGACCATCGTCATCACGCGCTCGAACAAGCGGGCCAACCGTTATAACGAAGGTATCCGCCGCAACGTGCTCGGCGCCGAGGCCGAGATCGAGAGCGGCGACATGCTGATGATCGTCAAAAACAACTACTATTTCACCGAGCGCGACAAGGAGTGCCCCACGAATTTCATCGCCAACGGCGACATCGCCTGCCTGAAGCGGCTGCGCCGTTTCGAGGATTTCTACGGATTCCGGTTCGCCGATGCGGTGCTCACGTTCGGCGACTACGACGACACGGATCTTCCGTGCAAGATCCTGCTCGACACGCTCGCGTCGGAGGCGCCCGCGCTCACGCGCGACGAGAGCACGCGTCTGTTCTACGAGGTCGAGAAGGACTATCTGGACGTGAAGAGCAAGATCAAGCGTTTCAAGGAGATCCGCGAGAACCCGCATTTCAATGCCATGCAGGTGAAGTTTTCCTATGCCGTCACCTGCCACAAGGCGCAGGGCGGCCAGTGGAAGGCCGTCTTCGTGGACCGCTGCCTGTTCGGCGACGAACCGATGACGCGCGACATGCTGCGGTGGCTCTACACGGCGCTGACCCGGGCGACCGAGCGGCTCTATCTGGTAAATTTCGACGAACGGTTCTATGAATAGCGAACGACATCCCCTCGAACCTTTTCTGCCCGCGCATGCGCAGCTGCTGATGCTGGGCAGCTTCCCGCCCAAGCGCATCCGCTGGTCGATGGATTTCTTCTACCCCAATCTGCAGAACGACATGTGGCGGATCGTGGGCTACCTGGCCTCGGGCGACCGGAACCATTTCCTGGCGCCCGGCGGCAAGGCGTTCGACCGGGAGCGGATCATAGCCTTCTGCCGCGAACGCGGACTGGCTCTGTACGATACGGCCGAGGAGGTCATTCGTCTGAAGGACAATGCGTCGGACAATTTTCTTCAAGTCGTGCGGCAGGTCGATCTCGCGGCGCTGCTGGCCCGGCTTCCCGCGTGTCGTGCGATCGTCACGACCGGACAGAAGGCGACCGAGACGCTCTGCGCCGTTACGGGCTGCGCGCAGCCTCCGGTCGGCGGATTTGCGGAGTTCGTCTTCGAGGGGCGGGCGCTGCGGCTCTACCGCATGCCGTCGTCGTCGCGGGCCTATCCGCGTTCGGTGGAGTGGAAGGCGGAGTACTATCGCGCGGTATTCGAAGCGTGCGGCATCGTGGACCGGCCGGCCGCCGCAGCGGAGGGAAAAAGTCCGCAACACGGATGAAAAAGAGCCGGATAGCCTCTTCCTGCCTCTCGTCCGGACGATCCGGATCCGGGTGCGCGGGTGCGATTTATTTCCAATGTCTGCTTGCAAAACGGCCGATTTCCATTATCTTTGTATGGTCTTTTTGCAATAAAATATTGTGGCTGTAGAGAAGAAATATGTCGAAACGCCCTTGATGAAACAGTATTATGCCATCAAGGCGGTGCACCCCGATGCGATCCTGCTGTTCCGTGTCGGCGACTTTTACGAGACGTTCGGCGAGGACGCCATCAAGGCGAGCGGCATTCTGGGCATCACCCTTACGCGTCGTGCGAACGGGGCCGCCTCCTATGTCGAGCTGGCCGGATTCCCGTACCATGCCGTCGACACCTATCTGCCTAAACTGGTGCGGGCGGGCGAGCGGGTGGCGATCTGCGAGCAGCTGGAGGATCCCAAACTGGTCAAGGGGCTGGTCAAGCGCGGGGTGATCGAGCTCGTGACTCCGGGCGTCGTGCTGGGCGACAATATTCTGGCCAACAAGGAAAATACCTACCTGGCGTCGGTCTATTTCGGCCGGAAGAGCACGGGCGTGGCGTTTCTCGACATCTCGACGGGCGAATTCTACGCGGCCGAGGGCGACGACCACTATGCCGACAAGCTCATTTCGAACCTTTCGCCCAAGGAGATCATCTATCAGCGCGGCTATGAGGACCGCTTCGCGCAGGCGTTCGGCGGCAAGCACTACACCTACCGGCTCGACGAGTGGGTCTTCTCCGAGGAGGTGAATCGCGAGAAGCTCTGCAAGCAGTTCGGCACGCAGTCGCTCAAAGGCTTCGGCATCGACCATTTCACGAGCGGCATCTCGGCCGCCGGGGCCATTCTCTATTACCTCGATTTCACTGAACACAAGAATACGGGGCACATCGCCTCCATCTCGCGCATCGATCAGAACGACTACGTGTGGGTGGACAAGTTCACGATCCGCAACCTCGAGCTCTTCTCGTCGAACGGCTCGCGCGAGAAGGGCGGTTTCGCCGACGTGATCGACCGGACGCTCACGCCGATGGGCGGCCGTCTGCTCAAGCGCTGGATCGCCATGCCGATCATGGATACGGCGGAGATCGGCCGGCGGCTGGACGTGGTGGAGCTTCTGGTCGGCGAGGAGGATCTGGCGGAGGCCATGCGCGAGCAGATCGCCCTGATCGGCGATGTCGAACGCATCGGTTCGCGGATCGCCGCGGCCCGGGTCACGCCGCGCGATCTGGTGCAGCTGAAGAATTCGCTCGCGGCGGTCGAGACGCTGAAGGCGCTGATGGAGTCCACGGACAACGAAATGATGCACCGCATCGCCGCCGGGATCGACCCGCTGACGGAGGTGCGCGACCGGCTCGCCCGCGAGATCTACCCCGATCCGCAGAACAACCAGATCCAGAAGGGGGGCGTCATAGCCGACGGCGTGGACCCCGAACTGGACGATCTGCGGCGGATCGCCCTGCACGGCAAGGACTATCTGAGCCGCATCCAGCAGCGCGAGAGCGAAACGACCGGAATCCCCTCGCTCAAAATCAGTTACAACAACGTTTTCGGCTATTATATCGAAGTCCGCAACGCCCACAGGGACAAGGTCCCCGCCACCTGGATCCGCAAACAGACGCTGGCCAATGCCGAGCGTTACATCACCGAGGAGCTGAAGGAGTACGAGGAGAAGATCCTCGGCGCCGAGGAGCGGATGCTGGTCATCGAGCAGCGCATCTATGCCGATCTGATCGCCTTCATCGCCCGGTCGCTCGCCGTGCTCCAGCGCGACGCCCATGCGGCGGCCTCGATGGACTGCTTGCAGTCGTTCGCACGGATCGCCTCCGAGCGACATTACGTCCGCCCCGTGCTGGACGAGGGCAAGCGCATCGAGATCAAGCAGGGGCGCCATCCGGTCATCGAGACGCTGATGCCCGTGGGGGAGGAGTACATCCCCAACGACATCGTGCTCGACGACAAGGAGCAGCAGATCGTCATGATCACGGGTCCCAACATGTCGGGTAAGTCGGCGCTGCTGCGTCAGACGGCCCTGATCGTGCTGATGGCGCAGATGGGATCGTTCGTGCCCGCCGAGTCGGCCCGTATCGGCGTGGTGGACAAGATCTTCACCCGCGTGGGGGCCTCGGATAACATCTCGCAGGGCGAGTCGACCTTCATGGTCGAGATGCTGGAGTCGGCCAGCATCCTGAACAACATCTCCGACCGCAGCATCGTGCTGCTGGACGAGATCGGGCGCGGCACGAGCACCTACGACGGAATCTCGATCGCCTGGGCCATGGTCGAGTACCTCCACAACCATCCGTCGGCCCGGGCCAAGACGCTGTTCGCCACGCACTATCACGAGCTGAACGAGATGGAGAACATGTGCCCGCGGGTGAAGAACTACCATGTGAGCGTCCGCGAGATGGGCAACCAGATCGTCTTTCTGCGCAAGCTCGAGCGCGGCGGCACCGAGCATTCGTTCGGTATCCACGTGGCCCGCATGGCGGGCATGCCGGCCAGCGTCGTGGCGCGTGCCGACGAGATTCTGCGCAACCTCGAGCGGGTCTACGGCAACAACGAGATCGTTCCCAGCCGCAGTCTCAAGGAGCGGAGCCGGAAGGCCCCTTCGGTCCGTGAAGCGGCCGAGACGGGCGGGCCGCAGCACATGCAACTCTCCATGTTCCAGCTGGACGATCCGGTGCTGACGCAGATCCGCGACCAGATCAAAGGGTTGGACATCAATTCGCTGACGCCGATCGAGGCGCTCAACAAACTCAACGAAATCAAGAAGATCACCGGGATCTGACGTATCTCCTTACTCCGGATGCTGCCTTCCGGAGCCGGATGTCCGGCAGACCGGGCTGCGGCCCGCTTCGGGCGCGGTTCGTCCGGTGCGCAGCCGGGAATCGCCGGTCCGCAGCGGGTTGAGAGGCCATGCCTGGGCTCTTCACGGCGCGGTCACGTACGTCCCGCACGGGACGTACGCGCCGTCCGCATGCCGCATACGGAGATTTTTCCGGCACGCGCGATGCGGCGAACGGTTGCTTTTCCGGCGAAAATCCGTATATTTGTCTAAAACCTTCTGATTATGAAAAATCCTGCCTCCTGCCCGGCCGTCCGGCTGGCGCTCCTGTTCCTGCTGTTCTGCTTCGCGGCGGCATGTACGCCGCACGTCGCGCCGCCCGAACATACGCTTCTCTTCGCGCGCGGCGACGGCGGATCGAAATTCTACCGTATTCCGGCTTTGGCTACGGCGGCCGACGGCTCGCTCGTGGCGGCCATCGACAAGCGTATCGAGACGATGGGCGACCTTCCGAACAAGATCGACATCGTCGCACGCCGCAGCGAGGACGGCGGTCGCACTTGGTCGGAGCCCGTCACCGTTGCCGCGCACTGCGGCGATTGCGGCTACGGCGATCCGGCACTGGTCGTCGACCGCACGAGCGGCGACATGCTTTGCATCTGCGCTTCGGGCGTGGGGCTGTGGGCGTCGACCCCCGAGGTCCCGGCCGGGATCGAGGTGTTCCGCAGTTCCGATCACGGCCGCACGTGGTCCGGTCCGGTCTCCGTCACCTCCCAGATTTACGGCTGCGGGTGCGCCGACACGCTCAGCTGCCGTTGGCGCGGGGCCTTCGCGGCGTCGGGCGCCGCCCTGCAGCTGCGCGACGGAACGCTGGCGTTCGTCATCGCCGTACGGACGGGCGAGCCGCGCCGGCTCGCCAACCACGTGTGTCTCTCCGAGGACGGTGGCCGCACCTGGCGCGCGCTGCCCGCGGCGGCGGACATGAACGGCGACGAGGCCAAACTCGCGGAGCTGGCCGACGGCGCCTGGCTGATGAGCATCCGCAATCCCGAGGGCGGCCGCCGCAAATACGCCGTGTCGCACGACCGCGGGCTCTCCTGGTCGCAGCCTGCGCGTTGGGAAGAGATGTGCGAACCGGCGTGCAACGGCGATCTGATCCGTTATACGCTCCGGAGCGACGGTTTCGAGCGCGACCGGCTGCTGCATTCCATTCCGTTCGACGAGCAGACGCGCCGCCGGGTTTCACTTCTGATGAGCTATGACGAAGGCCGGACCTGGCCCGTGCGCAAGACGGTCTGGGATACCGATGCGGGCTATTCCGCGCTGACCGTCCTGCCCGACGGGGCGATCGGCATGCTGACCGAGGTCGGCGGCTGGGACGAGGGATTCGACATCTATTTCACGCGCATCACGCCCGAGTGGCTGACCGACGGCGCAGACTCCTATCGCTGACGGCGGGCAGGGGCGGCAGTTGTCCGCCCGATGCCGGCCGACATTTCCGCCGGAGCTTTCCCGGGCATGCCTGTATGACGACGGCGCGCGGACACCTATCCCGAAGGGATTCGATGTCTGCGCGCCGTCGTATGCGGAAGGCGGTCTGTTCCGCTCCGCGAGGCTATTTCTGCTCGATGAGCGACCGGATGTTCTGGATCAGCATCGCCACGGCGACCGAATTGAATCCGCCTTCGGGGATGATGACGTCGGCGTATTTCTTCGACGGTTCGACGAACTCCTCGTGCATGGGCTTGACGGTCGTGGTGTACTGGGTGATGACCGACTGCATCGTGCGGCCGCGTTCGCACACGTCGCGCAGGATGCGGCGGGCCAGGCGGATGTCAGCGTCCGTATCCACATAGACTTTGATGTCCATCAGATCGCGCAGCTCCTTGTTTTCGAAGATCAGAATGCCGTCGACGATGATTACCCGCGAGGGCTTGACGTGCACGGTCTGCGGCAGCCGGTTGTGCTCGACGAACGAGTAGACGGGGTGCTCGATCGGTACGTTCTCCTTGAGCGCCTTGATGTGTTCGACCAGCATCTGCGTATCGAAGGCCTGCGGATGGTCGTAGTTGAGTTTCGTGCGCTCTTCGTAGGTCAGTTCGGTGTGCGCTTTGTAGTAGTAGTCGTGGCACAGCGTCACGACGTCGTCGCCCTTGAACGCCTCCTGCAGGCGTTTGACGAGGGTCGACTTGCCCGAGCCGGTTCCTCCGGCAACTCCGATGACGGTTACTTCCATGGGGTCGGTCGTTTTTTGGGGATCTCTGTTGTGTGGTCGGTGTCCGGCCTGCGGCGTGCCGCGCCGGCCGGTATGTCATGCGAAAAACGGAACACGCCGTGCGGCGCATTCCGTTTCCGTGACAGAATCAGGCATCGATGTTGGCGTAATGCGCATTGCGCTCGATGAACTCGCGGCGGGGCGGCACGTCGTCGCCCATCAGCATCGAGAAGATCCGGTCGGCTTCGGCCGCGTTCTCGATGTTGACCTGCTTGAGGATGCGCGTGTCGGGGTTCATCGTGGTCTCCCACAGCTGGTGGGCGTTCATCTCGCCCAGACCTTTGTAGCGCTGCACGTGCAGCCCCTTGCCTCCCCACTCTTCCGAGATGGCGTCGCGCTCCTTGTCCGTCCAGCAGTAACGCTCCTGCTTGCCCTTTTTCACCAGATAGAGGGGCGGGGTGGCCAGGTAGACGTGCCCGTTTTCGATCAGCTCCTTCATCTTGCGGAAGAAGAACGTGAGCATGAGCGTGGCGATGTGGCTGCCGTCGACGTCGGCATCGGTCATGATGATGATCTTGTCGTAACGCAGCTTCTCGAGGTTCAGCGCCTTCGAATCCTCCTCCGTGCCGATCGTGACGCCCAGCGCCGTGAACATGTTCTTGATCTCCTCGTTCTCCCACATGCGGTGTTCCTGCGCCTTCTCGATGTTCAGAATCTTACCGCGCAGCGGCATGATGGCCTGGAAGTTGCGATCGCGGCCCGACTTGGCCGTACCGCCTGCCGAGTC
>CAOJSG010000061.1 GCA_948442615.1 uncultured Alistipes sp. | reverse complement strand
TCAGTACGTTATGCTTGATGCCGCGCAGCTTCAGCATGCGGCTCAGCAGCTCCGAGATCTCGACCGAGGTGGTGCCGACCAGCACCGGGCGGCCCTGCTTCACCAGGTTGACGATCTCCTCGATCACGGCGTTGTACTTTTCGCGCTTGGTTTTGTAGATCAGGTCCTGGCGGTCGTCGCGGGCGATGGGTTTGTTGGTCGGGATCACCACCACGTCCAGCTTGTAGATGCTCCAGAACTCCGAAGCCTCCGTCTCGGCCGTACCGGTCATGCCGGCCAGCTTGTGGTACATGCGGAAGTAGTTCTGCAGCGTGATGGTGGCGAAGGTCTGCGTGGCGGCCTCGACCTTCACGTGCTCCTTGGCCTCGATGGCCTGGTGCAGTCCGTCGGAGTAGCGGCGCCCGTCGAGAATACGGCCCGTCTGCTCGTCGACGATCTTCACCTTGTTGTCCATCACGACGTATTCGACGTCCTTCTCGAACATCGCATAGGCCTTCAGCAGCTGGATGACGGTGTGGACGCGCTCCGATTTGATCGAGTAGTCGTTGATGACCGCATCGCGTTTCTGCGCGCGCTCCTCGGCCGACAGACCGCTCTTCTCGATCTCGGCCACCTCCGACCCGATGTCGGGCAGCACGAAGAAGCCGTCCTCGTCGAAGCGTCTCGAGAGCGCCTCGTGGCCCCGTTCGGTCAGCTCGACCGAGTTGAGCTTTTCGTCGATGACGAAGTAGAGCGCATCCTGGCCGTAGTTCTTGTCGCCCGCATGCAGCTCCTTCTCCGTGAGGTCGTTGACCAGCTCGGGCATGCGGCGGTTGTTGTCCTGCATGTAGGTGTTCTCGGTCTTCTGCATCAGCGCCTTGACGCCCTGCTCCGAGAGATACTTGATCAGCGGCTTGTATTTCGGCAGACCCTTGTGCACGCGGTAGAGCTTGATGCCGCCCTCGTCGTTCCTGCCCTCGGCGATCAGCTGCCGCGCTTCGGCCAGCAGGCGGGTCACGAGGTTCTTCTGGAGGTTGTAGAGCTGCTCGATCGCGGGCTGGTACTGCTCGAAGAGCTGGTCGTCGCCCTTCGGGACGGGACCCGAGATGATGAGCGGCGTGCGGGCGTCGTCGATGAGCACCGAGTCGGCCTCGTCGATGATGGCGTAGTGGTGCTTGCGCTGCACCAGGTCGCGGGGCGACGAGGCCATGTTGTCGCGCAGGTAGTCGAAGCCGAACTCGTTGTTCGTACCGAAGGTGATGTCGGCCAGGTAGGCGCGGCGGCGCCCCTCCGAGTTGGGCTGCGTGTCGTCGATGCAGGCCACCGAAAGCCCGTGGAACTGGTAGAGCGGCCCCATCCATTCGGAGTCGCGCTTGGCCAGGTAGTTGTTCACCGTCACCACATGCACGCCCTTGCCGGCCAGCGCGTTGAGGAATACGGGCAGCGTCGCCACCAGCGTCTTGCCTTCGCCCGTCGCCATCTCGGCGATGTTGCCCTCGCGCTCGCGCTCGCCCAGCTTCTTGGGCGGATTCTTTTTGCTGCGGGTCAGCACCACGCCGCCGAAGAGCTGCACGTCGTAGTGGATCATGTCCCATTTGGTGTCGTTGCCGCCCGCCATCCAGTGGTTGGCGTAGACGGCCCGGTCGCCGTCGATCGTGACGAAATCCTTCGTGGCGGCCAGCTGGCGGTCGAAGTCGTTGGCCGTGACCGCGACCGTCTCGTTCTGCGCGAAGCGGCGCGCCGTGTCCTTCATGATGGCGAAGGCCTCGGGCAGAATCTCGTCGAGAATATCCTCGATCTTGTCGTCGATCTGCTTGGTCGTCGTGTCGATCTCTTTCGAGATGCGCTCTTTCTCGTCGAGCGACGTATCGGGCAGCTCCAGCCGGCCCTTCAGTTCGGCGATGCGGGCCTCGTCGGCGGCGATGTGGTCGGCGATGCGCTGCTTGAGCGCGGCGCTGCGGGCGCGCAGCTCGTCGTTGGTCAGCGCCTCGATCGAGGGGTAGACGGCCTTGATCTTCTCCACGTAGGGTTCGATCGCCTTGCGGTCCTTGTCGGCTTTCGAGCCGAAAAAGAGTTTGATGATACTTGCAACTATATCCATAATGGTTTCGTATTTCGCGGTTGTCGCTGTGAAATCCAACAAAGATAACGATTTTCCGGTAAATCGCCAAATATGAGGGGCTGCGGCTGTCGGATCGGGCGATATTTCCGTCGGATCGTACCGGCGGGCGCTCCGGATGCAGCGGCCGGCGGTACGGAGAGGCGGGAAGATGCGGAGAAAACGGACGGACCGGCGGCCGCAGCGGTTGCGGTGCGACGGCGTGCGGCTGCCGCGCCGGGCGCATCGGTGTGCGGCGGAAGAGCCGGGCACGGGGTGTATGGCGGCGGGTGCATGGCGCGGTTGCGCACGGCTCCGCGGGGCGGCGGAGCGCCTATTCGATTCGCTGCAGGAGCCGTTGGCCGACGGGGCACTCCGCACAGCGGCGCGCGGCGCAGTATTCGGTGGCCAGCTGCAGCAGGGCCTGCGATTCGAAGGCGTTGCGCGGATCGAGACCGGCTCCCTGCCAGCCGCGCATGTAGCGGTTGTCCTCGGCCGGGAGCTTCTCGAGCAGCGCCAGCGCCCGGTCGCGCAGGGCGTCGCGCCCCGTATAGCTGCCGTAGGCGTATTGCATGACGGCCACCAGGTTGATGCCGATCAGTGCGGCTTTGGACTTGCCGATGCGTTTGACCGCTTCGTCGCCCGCCACGCCGGGGATCCGGTGCGTGCGCCAGTAGTCGGAGGCCTCCACGCAGAAGAATGCGTGCAGCTCCTCCTCCGAGCGGCACTCCATCGCACGGTCCATCACCAGCTCGTCCTGGGCGAAGAAGACCGCAGCCTGCGCGATGCGCAGCGCGGGGTGGTTGGCCGGGCGGATGCCCGAGAGCTCCCACTCCTGCGCCTCCATCGCCTCGATGCCGTATTTTGCGGCGAGGTATTCGTAGTGGCGTTTCAGGTCGAGCGTGTAGTCGTCGTGGCGGTAGAGCTCCAGCAGCCCCGAGGCGCCGAAGAGCATCGCCTCCACGGCGTGCGGCGCCAGGCGTTCGCGCAGGACGTATTTGTAGGGTACGCGGCGCGCCAGCGACAGGTAGGCCTCCTGGTTCTTGCGGTCGCCCAGCGTGCGGAAGTACATCAGATAGAAGGTCTGGTTCCAGTTGCCGCCGCTCTCGGCGTGGAGCGTCTCCAGCAGGCGCAGTTTGCGGCTCAGCCTGTCGAACAGCAGCGCGGTGTAGATCTCGTGGCGTCCGGGCGGGTGCATGCCGGCCAGCGGCCCTCCGCACTCCGAGGTCGGGGCGCCGGCCGCGAGCCGGTTCAGCATCCGTCGTCTGCGCTCGCTCTCCATGGGCTCAGAAGAGGTTGAGTTCCAGCAGCGCCTCCTCCGACATCATGCTCTTGTCCCATACGGGGTCGAACGTCAGGACCACGTTGACGCGTTTCACGCCGTTGACCTTGGCCACTTCGCGGTTGACGTCCTCCACCAGCATGTCGGCCATCGGGCAGTTGGGCGCCGTGAGGGTCATGCGGATGTTGGCATCGCCTTCGGGGGTGTAGTCGATTTCGTAGATCAGCCCCAGATCGTAGATGTTGACGGGGATCTCGGGGTCGTATATGTTTTTCAGGGTCAGGATGATATCCTTCTCGACCCGCAGTATCTCTTCCGGTGTCATGGCAGGGGGTCAGTGTTCGGTCGGTTCGGTTCTGCCGGCGAAGGCCAGGGCGAAGAGCCGCATCTGTTTGATCATCGCCAGCAGGCCGTTGGCCCGCGTGGGCGACAGGTTGGCGCTCAGGCCGATCGCGTCGATGAAGTAGAGGTCGGTGTCGAGCACCTCCTGCGGCGTGCGGCCGTCGAGCACGCGGATCAGCAGGGCGATGATGCCCTTGGTGATGATGGCGTCGCTGTCGGCCGTGAAGCGGATGCGTCCCTCGTCGAGCCGCGCGTCGATCCAGACGCGCGACTGGCAGCCCCGGATGACATACTGTTCGGTGCGGTGTTCCGGTGCGATGGGCGGGAGCGTTTCGCTCAGGCCGATCAGGTAGTCGTATTTGTCGAGCCACTCGTCGAAGACCGAGAACTCGTCGATGATCTCTTCCTGTACGGGATCTTTCATGATGGTACTGTATGTTGTCGTAAACGATAATCCTTGCGTGCGGCGCGCGGGCCGGTTCACTCCACGATCTCGGCCAGCGGGCCGCCTTCGGCCGCCGCCGGTTTGCGGATGCCCAAAAGTCGCGCCAGCGTGGGGGCCACGGCCGTCATCTCCACGCGCCGGGCGATACGCTGCGGACCCGTGCGGAAGCCGTAGAAGATCAGCGGCACGTCGGTGTCGTAGCCGTACATCGACCCCGAGGCCGAGCGGCAGCCGTCGCGCTGCTCGATCCACCCGGGCATG
This sequence comes from uncultured Alistipes sp., assembly GCA_948442615.1. Lineage (GTDB taxonomy): Bacteria > Bacteroidota > Bacteroidia > Bacteroidales > Rikenellaceae > Alistipes. Next base: position 5,374 of record CAOJSG010000061.1, on the reverse strand, counting down.
AGATTCAGGGCCACGTCGCCCGAGCGGCGCGGGTAGAAGCTGTTCTGCATCTTGCGGGCGTAGCCGCTGCCGAAGTAGCTGGTGCGCATGGCCGTGGCCGACAGCGCGTGCGACACGCCGCGGAACTGCATGGCGAAGATGGCCACCTCGTTCTGCACGTCGGCCAGGTCGAGCCCCCGCTCGTAGATGAGGTTGTGGTTCAGGTAGAGGCTTTTGTTTTCGTAGTCCAGCACCCAGTCGCCCGTGCCGTAGCGCACGTTGAGGAAGCTGTTGACCAGCACCTCGAACTGCCGTTCGTTGAAGGTGTCGGCCTCGGCGCCCGCGCGGTCGCAGGAGGGGCTGGTGCCGTGGTCGGAGGTGAAGACCACCACCGCCTCGCCGTTCTTCACCTGGGCGAAGACGAAGGTCAGGAAGTCCGCCAGGTCGCGGTCCAGCCGGTAGTACATGTCTTCGGCCTCGATCGATTCGGGTCCGTAGACCTCCTGGATGCGGCGCGAGGCGTCCAGACAGACGTTCAGCAGGTCGGGAACCGCGTCGGCGCCCAGCTTGTATTCGGCGATGGCCTGCTTGGCCATTCCCAGTACGGCCGTATTGCCGGCCGGCGTGTGGAGCAGGCGCGCGTAGTCGTTCTCGGCCCGGAAAAGGGGGGCGGGCGTTTCGCGTTCCTCCCGGCGGGCCCTTTTCGACGACGAGAACGCGATGTCGTTGCGGTAGGAGTTGCGGTATTTGTCGGCCGGCAGCAGGGTCTGCCACTGGGGCTGGAGGTAGGAGAGGTTGAACCGTTCGCGGTTGCTGTGGCGCACCGGATCGGGCAGCTCCTCGGCGTAGGAGGGCGAGGTCGTCCAGCCGCAATGCTCCTCGTCCAGCCAGAAGGCCATGCCGCCGCGGCCCGCCGTCACGACGGCCGAGACGGGTTCCGCCGCCACGGTCACCGCCCGGCTGTCGGGCGACTGGCGCAGCAGCTCTTCGCTGAGCGTGGGGGCGATGAGCAGGTCGGGCGAAGGGCCCTTCTTCCCCTCGACGAGCGAGACGGGCTTGTTCTGCACGTAGTCCATCCAGCGGGTGCCGATGACGCCGTGGGTCGAGGGCTGGGCGCCGGTGACGAGCGTGGCGAGCGACACGGGAGTGACGGTCTGCTGGCAGTCGTAGCCGGCGTCGGCGTAGAGGGTGCCGCCTTCGGTCAGGCGCCGCAGGCCTCCTTCGCCGAAGTTGGCGGCGTAGCGGTCGAGGTCCTCGGCGCGCATCGAGCCCACGACGATCTGGACGATCAGCCGGGGCTGTGCCGCGAGCGCGCACGGGGCGGTCAGCAGCAGCAGGAACAGGGCGGTTATTTGCTTTTTCATCGGATAGTCGGTTGTTCGACTGCAAAAGTACGAATTTCGTCTCAAAGATGGGCGCTCAGACGGGCGGTTTCCTCGGAAAAATCGATTCCCGCTTCGCGTTCGAGCGCGGCGATACGTTCCAAGGTCCTGCGGCACAGCGCGCGGTAGGCGTCGCTGTCGGGGCGGCGCGGGACGTGGCGTGCGGTGCGGACGATCTCCTCGACGGCGGCGAGCTGCTCGCGGGTCTGCGCGGCGAAGGCCGCGGCGGCGAATTTTTCCCAGACGTACTCCACGGCCTGCGCCGAGGGGTGCACCAGGTCCTCGGCGTAGAACCGGTAGTCGCGCAGGTCGTCCGTCAGCAGTTCGAAGGCTGGGAAATACTCCGCCCGGTCGAAGCGCTCCGCGAGCTCCTCGGCGGCCAGGCGCAGCACGGCCTTGCTCGCGGCATTGCCGGGCAGGCCGTCGGCGAGATGACGGATCGGGCTGACGGTCAGTATGATCCGCTTGTCGCGGAGCGTCGTATCGAGCAGCTCGCTCCATTCGTCGACGATCTCCCGCACCGTGAGCCTGCGGCGGACGAATTCCGACTGGGGCTGCCGGTGGCAGTTGGCGACGATCTCACCGGTCGTGCGCAGGACGTAGACCCATGCCGTGCCGAAGGTGACGACGAGCCGGTCGCAGCGCGCCAGCTCGCGGCCGCAGAGGGCCAGGGCGTCGCGGATGCCGTTCAGCGCGGCCTCCGGGTCGGGCGAGTCGAAGAGGGTGCCGGTGCCGTAGTGGAACCGGCAGCCGTCGGCGCTGCGGTGCAGTTCGTCCGCGCGGGGCGGGGTGCCGCTCGCGGCGCGGCGGACGAGTGCGGCGATCGATGCCGGGTTGAAGAGCGTGCCGGTGGGGTTGCAGGCCGTGCGGAATTTGGCGGCCGACAGCCGGCGGGCCATCTCCGCGGCGAAGCACGATCCCAGGAGCAGCAGCCGGTCGCCGTAGCCGATCGGCGTACGGAGCGGCTCGGCGGTTATCTCTGTGCGGAATTTCATGGGACAAAAATAGGGAAAATGTACGAAGTTCGTCACCTGCGGGCCGATTTGCGTGCAGCGGCCGGAAAATAGTGCGCTCCTCCGGGGCGTGCGAGCCGGTTTGTTCGCTATCTTTGCCGTATGATTATCGATGCACCTTGCAAAATCAACCTCGGACTCGACATCCTGCGTCGGCGTCCGGACGGTTACCACGACCTGGAGACGGTGATGATTCCCGTCGGCGGGCTGTGCGACCGGGTGGAGCTGCAGCCCGCCCCGCAGACGACGTTCCGGTCGGCCGGACTGCCGATCGACTGCCCCGACTCGGAGAATCTCTGCCTGAAGGCCTGCCGGCTGATGCAGCGGCGCTACGGCGCGGGCGACGTGCGGCTGACGCTCGACAAGCGGGTGCCGTTCGGGGCCGGGCTGGGCGGCGGCTCTTCCGATGCGACGGCGGTGATCGTGGGGATGGACGAGCTTTTCGGGCTGCGTCTGAGCGAGGCGGAGCTGATCGCTGCGGCGGCCGAGCTGGGCAGCGACACGGCCTTTTTCGTGCGCCGCACGCCGCAGCTGTGCACCGGCCGCGGGGAGGTGATGACCCCGTTTCCGCTCGACCTGGCCGGGACGCAGCTCGTGATCGTCAAGCCCGACGTGCACGTGTCCACGCGCGAGGCCTATGCGGGCGTGACGCCCCGCGTGCCCGATACGCCGCTGGCGGAGCGGCTCCGCCGGCCGCGGAGCGAGTGGCAGGCGTGCGTGACCAACGACTTCGAACGCTCGGTCTTCGCCGCGCATCCGGTCGTTCGCGAGGCGAAGGAGGCGCTCATGCGCGCAGGGGCGTTCTACGCCTCGATGTCGGGCAGCGGCTCCGCGGTGTTCGGCCTTTTTCCGGCCGCTGCGGACCGGGAGTCGTTGCGCCGCTTCGGGCTGTTCGTATTCGGGATGTAGTGCGGTTTCTGGAAAAACGGATCCGTCCGCAGCCGGTTTCGGCGCGGACGGATCCGTTTTCGTCTTCTGGCGGGGTGCTCCCTCCCTTCGTCGGGCGCGGCGACCGCTTGCGTCTGCCGCTCCCCGCAGCGTCCGGGTGTCCGGACCGCCCGTGCGGAGGCGTCGGGCGCGGCCGCAGGCGTTACGCGCCGCAGCCCGCGACGGGAATCTTCCCGATGCGACGGGCGTGGCGTCCGCCTTCGAACTCGGCGCCGAGGTAGGCTTCGAGCATCTCCGTGGCCTGGTCGTTGTCGATGAAGCGGGCGGGCAGGACGATGACGTTGGCGTCGTTGTGACGGCGGATCAGCGCGGCGACCTCGGGGTTCCAAACCAGCCCGGCGCGGATGTCCCGGTGCTTGTTCAGCGTCATGCTCATTCCTTCGCCCGAGCCGCAGAGGGCTATGCCGCAGGATATTTCGCCTTTCTCGATCGCTTCGGCCAGCGGATGGGCGAAGTCGGGGAAGTCGACGCTTTCGGGCGAGTGGGTGCCGAAATCGAGCACCTCGTACCCTTTGGCGCCGAGCCAGCCCACCAGGTACTCCTTCATTTCGTAGCCCGCGTGGTCGCAGGCGATGCCTATCGTTTTTTCCATGTCGTATGTGAGAATCGGTTTTGTATACCGCAAAGATACGAATAAGCCGAGAGAAAAAAGCCAGCTTGCTCGCATTTTTTCCGAAGCGCGGGATCTTCGGCTGAGCCGAAGATCCGAGGCAAGCGGAGCAATGCCGAATCTGTTCGCGCATTGCCGGGCGGGAGCCTGTTCCGCAGCCGGAGCGCGGGAAATGCGGGACTACCCGGCCGCACGTCGTCGCGGCGAAACCAGCTCGCAGGGAGCGCCGGCGCGAAAACCGTGCCATACGCTCCGGCACGTGGCGCCGCGGACGGCACCGGGCCGATCCGGAGGCGGAACCGCTGCCCCGGCAGGCCGCCGGCCTCGTGCGGAGTCCGACGCCGCACGTCCGGCGGACTATGCGGTCAGGTATCTTTCGGCCACGCTGATCAGGAACCCCAGCAGCAGGGCGTTGAGCAGAATCATCGGGACGGCCTTGCGCTCCTTGCCCGTGAAGGTCAGCACGACCGGCAGCGCCATCATCAGCGCGACGGCCATCCCCTCGGCCCACCAGGGCAGATAGGGGAGCCGGCCGTGGAATACGATGACGGCGGCGAACAGGTAGGTGCAGAAGGCCGAGAGGCACGAACGGAACGCGAGCCGCTGGGCGATCATCGGGATGACGTCCAGCGCGCCGGCTGCGGCCCCGACGCAGAGCGATAGCGTGAAATGGTCCATTTTTTCGTCGGTGTACTTATGATTTCGGCCCGTACGGCCCGCAGCTATTTCGAAGCGCGTTTGCGGTCCACCTCGTGCAGCAGGATCTTGCGCAGACGCATGGCGTGGGGCGTCACCTCCACGTATTCGTCCTCCTTGATGTATTCGAGCGCCTCCTCGAGCGTGAAGACCTTCGGGGGGACGATCACCGCCTTGTCGTCCGAGCCCGAGGCCCGCATGTTGGTGAGCTGCTTGGATTTGGTGACGTTCACCGTGATGTCGTTCTGACGCGTGTGCTCGCCGATGACCTGTCCTTCGTAGACCTGGTCCATCGGGTTGATGAAGAAGCGGCCGCGGTCCTGCAGCTTGTCGATCGAGTAGGCGTAGGCCGTACCCGTCTCGCCCGAGATGATCGAGCCGTTGGTGCGCATCTCGATCTCGCCCACCCACGGCTCGAAGCCCCTGAGCCGGTGGGTCATGATCGCCTCGCCGGCCGTGGCCGTCAGCATGTTCGACCGCAGGCCGATGATGCCGCGCGAGGGGATCGAGAACTCCAGCCGCACGCGGTCGCCGTTCGACTCCATGTTGGTCAGCGTGCCCTTGCGCTTGGTGGTCATCTCGATCACCGTGCCGGAGTGCTCCTCGGGGCAGTCGACGGTCATCTCCTCGATCGGCTCGCACTTGCGGCCGTCGATCTCCTTGACGATCACGCGGGGCTGGCCCACCTGGAGCTCGTAGCCCTCGCGGCGCATGGTCTCGATGAGCACCGAGAGGTGCAGCACGCC
>CAOJSG010000060.1 GCA_948442615.1 uncultured Alistipes sp. | reverse complement strand
CGAACCCAACAACAAGGAGATGTTCATCGAGATGGGCATCGACTACCTGTTCTACCCCGAAAAGGTGGCGGCCCGGGAGGTCATCAACCTGCTGGGGCACACCTCCACCACGGAGTACGTCGACTTCTCGGGCGGCAAGCTCTCGCTGGTGGTCTTCCGGCTCGACCCCGCCTCGCCGCTGGTGGGCGGACGCCCCGTGGCGGAGGACGAGGAGCCGGCCGCGCTGAGCTACCGCACGGTGGCCATCTCGCGAGGCGGGCACACGATCATCCCGCGGAGCGACGAACGGTTCATGCAGGGCGATACGGTCTACGTCATCGCCCGGCAGGACGCCGTGCGCGAGGTGATGGAGTTCTCGGGGCGGACCAACATCGAGGTCAAGAACATGATGATCCTGGGCGGCTCGCGCATCGGCATCCGCGTGGCCACGGAGCTGCAGGACGAGGTGAACATCAAGCTGGTGGACTACAACGCCGAGAAGGCCTACCGGCTGGCCGAGACGCTGGAAAAGACACTGATAATCAACGAGGACGGACGCAATACGGAGGCCATGATGGAGGAGGGGCTCGCCAACATGGACGCCTTCGTGGCCGTGACGGGCCGCAGCGAGACGAACATCCTGGCGGCGATGCTCGCCAAGCGCATGGGCGTCAAGAAGGTGATCGCCGAGGTCGAGAACCTCAACTACATCAACCTGGCCGAGTCGATCGGCATCGACACGATCATCAACAAGAAGCTGGTCACGGCGTCGAACATCTTCCGCTTCACGATGTCGACCGACGTGCAGGCCATCAAGTGCCTCACGGGCAGCGATGCCGAGGTGATGGAGTTCATCGTGAAACCCAACTCCCCCGCCACCAAATCGCGCATCGGCGAGATGGGGCTGCCCGACGACGCGACGATCGGCGGCATCGTCCGCGGCGACAAGGTCTTCATCGCCACGGACAACATGACGATCAACCCCTACGACCGCGTGGTGGTCTTCGTCCTGCCCGAATCGGTGGGCAAGGTCGGGCGCTTTTTCAACTGAGAAGCGACGGCGGGCGGCGGCAACAACGGCGCAACGGCCCGGCAGCGGCGACGGGCGGGGCGAACGGAGCCGAACGACATGCGGCACGAACGGCGGAAACGCTGCCCGCAGCCGCAGGAGACGGCGAGCCCCGCACGGCCGGAAAGGAGACGCCGCCGCGAACGGGAACCTGCGGACGAAGCAAGGCGTCCGCAATGCGACAAACGGAAGAACACCGGACCGGACGACGGTCCGCAACGATAGGAAATGGCTTTCAGAAGCACGATATTGCGCGCCTATTTTTCGCGGCGCGAGGCGGCGATCGACCGATTCCGCCGCCACCCCGCCGAGGTGCAGCAACAGATGCTGCGGCGGCTGCTCGACCGGGGAGCCGGCACGCACTTCGGCCGGCAGTACGGGCTGAAGGGGGTTCGCAGCGCCGAACGGTTCGCCGCAGCGGTACCCGCCTTCGACTACGAAACGTTCAAGCCCTACATCGAACGGATGCGGGAGGGCGAACGCGACGTCGCGGCTCCCGGACGCGTACGGCTCTTCGCCCGCTCGTCGGGCACGACCTCGGACCGCAGCAAGTACATCCCCGTCACGGCGGAATCCGTCTGGCGGAACCATTCGATGGGCATGCGCGACGTGGCGACGCTCTACATGGCGTCGCATCCCGAATCGCACGTGCTGGAGGGCAAGACGCTGACGCTGGGCGGTTCGTGCCGCCGGGAGCAGGGCTACCTCGCGGGCGACCTCTCCGCCCTGCTGATCCACGAGATGAGCTTCTGGAGCGGGTGGTTCCGGGCGCCGCGGATGGAGACGGCCCTCATCGAGGACTTCGACCGCAAGGCCGAAGCCATCTGCCGCGAGTGCGTCCGGGAGCGGATCACCGCTTTCGCGGGAGTGCCGTCGTGGAACCTCGCGCTGATGCGGCGGGTGCTGGAATACACGGGCAAACCCGACCTCGCGGAGGTGTGGCCCGACCTGGAGCTGTTCGCCCACGGAGGCGTGGAGTTCGGCCCCTACCGGCGTGCGTTCGAGGAGTTGATCCCCTCGCCGCGCATGCGCTACATGGAGACCTACAACGCCTCGGAAGGCTTCTTCGCCATCGCGGACGACCCGGCGCGCGACGACATGCTGCTGATGCTCGACTACGGCACCTACTACGAATTCCGGAACGGCCGGGACATCGTGCCGCTCGAAGGGGTGCGCTGCGGCACGGTCTACGCGATGCTCGTCAGCTCGAACAACGGCCTGTGGCGCTACGAGATCGGCGACACGGTGGAGTTCACCTCGACGGACCCCTACCGCATCCGGTTCGCGGGCCGCACACGGCAGTTCATCAACGCCTTCGGCGAGGAGCTGATCGTCGACAATGCCGAGACGGCCCTGCGCCGGGCATGCGAAGCCACGGGGGCGATCGTGGTCGAATATACCGTGGCGCCCCGCTACATGACGCTCGACCGGCGGGGGGCGCACGAATGGATCGTCGAATTCGAACGCCGGCCGCCAGACACGGAGCGGTTCGCCGAGCTGCTGGACGAAGGGCTGCGGGCCGTCAACTCGGATTACGACGCCAAGCGCCGCACGACGCTGGAGCGGCTCGTCCTGCACGAGGCGGAGCGTGGACGGTTCCTGCGCTGGATGCGGGCGCGGGGCAAGAACAAGGTGCCCCGCATGACGGGCGACCGGCGCGCGTTCGAGGAGATCCTCGCTTTCGGCGCAGCCGATCCGCAGCGGAAGTGAACCCGGCGCCGCGCAGCCGGTCCGGAGAGGCGCGAACAGACCGAAGCATAACGAAAACCTAAGATAGACAATCGATTACCATGTACATAGCCATAGCCGGAAACATCGGAAGCGGCAAGACGACGCTGACCCAGATCCTCACCGAACGCTACGGAGCGAAAGCCTACCTCGAGCAGACCGACAATCCGTATCTCGGCGACTTTTACGAAGACATGAACCGCTGGTCGTTCAATCTCCAGATCTCGTTTCTGGGCAGCCGCATCCAGCAGACGATGGAGATGCTGGCCGAAACGCCCGACATCGTCTTCCAGGACCGCACGATCTACGAAGACGCCCACATCTTCGCCGGCAACCTCCACGAAATGGGGCTGATGTCCTCGCGCGACATCGAGACCTACATGAAGATCTTCCACCTGGTGACCCACCTCATCCCGCAGCCCGACCTGCTGATCTATCTGAAGGCGAGCGTCCCGACGCTGATCTCGCAGATCCGCAAACGGGGCCGCGAATACGAAATGAACATCGACGAAGCCTATTTGCAGCGGCTGAACGTGAAATACGACCGTTGGATCGAGGAGAACTACCGCGGCGAGGTGCTCGTGGTGGACAAGGACCGCGACGACTTTCTGGAGAACCCCGCGGTGCTCGACCGCATCTACGCACGGCTCGACGCCCTGCGCAGCGCGAAACGATAAGTCCGGCGTCCGGCCCCACGTGCGACGACGGATCCGGACCGGAGGCCCCGCAAAGGCAGGTGCCCGGCGGATTCCGGACGGACCGCCCGCGCACGAAGCCGGGCGGAAAGCCGACCTTCACATACCGAACCCTTCATGAAGCGTTCCCGAAAACACAACGATACGAAACCGCACGCCGCCCGCAGCAAACGGGGCGGCAGTGCCGGCACTCCCCCCGTGCCGCCGGCAGACGGCCCTGCGGTCGACGACGGGCCGGGCCGGATGACGCCGGTCGCGCTGCCGGCGGCCTTCGTCGCCCGCACGCGGCAGGAGTTGGGCGATCCCGAAGCGCTGGCGCTGTGCGAAGCGCTGGAGGGCACGCCTCCGGTCTGCATCCGGCTGAACCCCGCCAAATGGCCCCGCACGGCGGCGTCAACTCCCGAAGCGGAAATGTCCGGCAGGACGGCGGCATCCGAGGCAGACCGGCCCGATACCGTACACGCGGCTCTTTCCGGCAGCCGCGGCGCGACCCCGTCATCGTGCGGACCGGCGTCCGCGGAACCGGATGCGACGTCTCGGCCCGCCGGAGAGCGGGACACCGCAGAACAAGGCGCCGCAGGGCGGCCCGAGACGGGACAAAACGCCACAGAGCAGAACTCCTCAGGGCGGCCCGAGACGGAACAAAACGCCACAGAGCAAAACTCCTCAGGGCGGCCCGAGACGGAGCAAAACGCCACAGAGCAGAACTCCTCAGGGCGGCCCGAGACGGAGCAAAACGCCACAGAGCAGAACTCCTCAGGGCGGCCCGCCGAAGTCCGACGCGTGGCGGGAGAGCCCGTCGCGGGGCGCATCCCCTGGTCCGCCGAGGGACTCTACCTCGCCGAACGGCCTTCGTTCACCTGCGACCCGGCATTCCACGCGGGCGCCTACTACGTGCAGGAGGCCTCGTCGCAATTCGTAGGGCATCTGCTGCGCGGCGCCGGAGCCCTCGGGGCCCGCATTCTCGATCTCTGTGCGGCGCCGGGCGGCAAGACGACGCTCTATGCCTCGCTCGTCGGGCCGGACGGACTGGTCGTGGCCAACGAGATCGACCGGCGGCGCGCCCGCGTACTGGCCGACAACGTACGCAAATGGGGCACGGGCAATACGGTCGTGACCTCGAACGAACCGGCGCAGCTGGCCAGGTTCGAGAACCGGTTCGACATCGTGGCCGTCGACGCCCCCTGTTCGGGCGAGGGGATGTTCCGCAAGGACCCGCAGGCGCGCGCCGAGTGGAGCGAGGGCAGCGTACGGCTGTGCGCCGCGCGGCAGGCCGAAATCCTGCGTGCGGCCTGGGCGGCGCTCAGACCGGGAGGCACGCTCGTCTACAGCACCTGCACGTTCAACCGCACGGAAGACGAAGGGGTGCTCGAGGAGCTGCTCGGATGGGCTGCCGACGAGGTCGTCGAGAGCGAGCCGATTCCCACGGATCCGTCATGGGGCATCGTCTGCGGGCGGGTCGGCGCCTTCCGAACGTTCCGGTTCTACCCCCACCGTACGCAGGGCGAGGGATTCTTCGCCGCGACGGCCCGCAAAGCCCCCCGGACGGGCGCCGCGATCCGCGCCCCCAAACCGCAGCGCCAGCCGTTCAATCCGGCAGGACGCGAGGCGCGGCAGGAGCTGGAGCGGTGGGTCGCCGCACCCGCCGACTACCGCTTCGCCGAAGTCGCGGGGTGCTACTACGGCTACCGGGCGGCGCAGTTCGAGGAGGTGAAGGCGCTGGCCGGGACGCTCGCCGTCCTCTATTCGGGCGTGGCGATGGGGGCGCTCTACGACGGGAAGCTGAAGCCCGACCCGGCGCTGGCGTTCCACACGGGGCTCGACCGGCGGGCGCTGCCCGTGGCGGAGCTGTCGCACGACGAGGCGGTGCAATACCTGCGCAAGGGCGACCTGCGGGCGGAAGCGTTCGCCGAAGGAACGAACCTCGTATGCGCCGGCGGATTCGCGCTGGGATTCGCCAAACGCATCGGAAACCGGGTCAACAACCTCTATCCGAATTCGCTGCGCATCCTCAAAGGCGGAGCGTAGCCGCACGCCGGAGCGGCGCGTCCTGCGCCGACGGCTGCCCGCACGACCGCCGAAAAAAATGATACGATTGCCTGAAAAACAAACGCATATGGCAGAAAGACTCTTCTATTCGATGGGCGAGGTGTCGGAGATGTTCGACGTCAATCCTTCGCTGCTGCGCCACTGGGAGACGCAGTTCAGCATCCTGCGCCCCAAGCGCAACAAAAAGGGCAACCGGCTCTACTCGCCGGCCGATGTCGAGCATCTGAAACTGATCTACCACCTGGTCAAGGAACGGGGCATGACCCTCGAAGGGGCGCGCAAAGCGCTGAAAGAGAGCCGCGGACGGCAGGAGGTGCCGCGCGATCTGGAGCTGCTGGAACGGTTGCAGCGCGTGCGGGCGATGCTGGTCGAGGTGAAGACGGAGCTGTACGCCGAAGCGGACGAACTCCTCCCCTCGCCCGACGAAACGGCCGCCGCCGGACCGGAGCCCACCCCGGCGACCGTCGCGGCCGAGGCGGACACGGCCTCACGGACCTGCGACGAGGCGGCGCAATCCGCCCCGAAGACCGGCAGGGGAGCACGGAAGGCGGTGGTGAAGATCGAACCGGCGGAGGCCCCCGCCGCCGCGACGGATGCCGAACCTTCCGGAACCGCAGCGAAACCGGCCGGAGCACGCAGACCCCGCCGCAAAAAGGAGGAGGCGGAGCACAAGGAGCTGTTCGCCTTCTACGAGCAGTCACTGTTCTGATCCGGTCTGATCCGGCCCGCATGCCGGCATCGCACCGGAAGCCGGCGCAACGTACCCGGGAACCGGCGTCGCAGCAGCTCCGCGGGCCCTGCCGCCGGAGGGAGTTCCGCCGGAGGCCCCTCGCGGAACCGTACACCGAAACACGCACGAACATCATGAAGATAAAAGAGATAACCGACACGATCGAACGCTTCGCGCCGCTCGCCTGGCAGGAGTCGTACGACAACGCGGGGCTGATCGTCGGCCGCCCCGAAGACGAAGTGCACCGCGCCCTCGTGACCGTAGACGTCACCGACGAGGTGCTGGACGAAGCCGAACGCGAGGGGTGCGACCTGGTGATCGCCCACCACCCCATCGTCTTCCACCCGCTCAAGAGGTTCAACTCGGCCGACTACGTCCAGCGCGCCGTCGAGCGCGCCATCCGCCGGGGCATCGCGCTCTACGCCTGCCACACCAATCTGGACAGCGCACCGCAGGGGATGAGCTGGCGGCTGGCCGCGATGCTGGGCATCGGGAACCTCCGTGTGCTGGAGGCGACGAATCCCACCGACGGCCGGGTGGGGTTCGGCGTCGCGGGCGAACTGCCCGCCCCCATGGCGACTGTCGATTTCCTGCGCGGACTGCAGCGCAAACTGCAGGTGCAGGTGGTGCGGCACAGCGACATCGCCGCCGAACGCATCCGCCGCGTGGCGGTCTGCACCGGCGCCGGCGCATCGCTCATCGGCGCGGCGCGGGAAGCCGGAGCCGAACTCTACGTCACGGCCGACCTCAAGTACAACGATTTCATGACGCCCGACGGAAAGCTCACGGTGGCCGACATCGGTCATTTCGAGAGCGAATATTGCGCAATCGACATTTTATTTGACATTTTGTCGAAAAATTTACGTAACTTTGCGGTTCGCAGGAGCGTAAGTTCCCGTAACCCGGTGAACTATCTGATATAGATACAAATACATACCGCGATTATATGGCTACACAGAAAAAGACGGTCGAAGCCGACTATTCGATGCAGGAGAAGATCCTGGCGCTTTACGAGCTGCAGAAGATCGACAGCAAAATCGACGAGATCAACAAGGTGAAGGGCGAACTGCCGCTCGAGGTGCAGGATCTCGAAGACGAACTCGCCGGACTGAAAACCCGCGTCGACAACATCAATGCCGAGATCGAAGAGTTGAATTCGCTGACCAAACAGCGCAAACGCGAGGTGGATCAGGCCAAAATCCAGATCGGGAACTACAAGGAGCAGCAGAACAACGTGCGCAACAACCGCGAATTCGACGCCATCACCAAAGAGATCGAATATCAGGAGCTGGAGATCGAACTGGCCGAGAAACGGCTGAAAGAGTACGCCGCCGGCGTAAAGGTCAAGAAACAGCAGCTCGAAGAGGCCGACGAGATCAAGAACGGCCGCGAAGCCGACCTGACGGCCAAAAAGGCGGAGCTGGAGGGAATCGAAGCCGAAACGGCGCCGCTGGTCGCCGAATACGAGGCGCAGGCCGAACGCGCCAAGGAGAAGATCGACGAACGGCTGCTGGCCGCCTACGAGCGTATCCGCCGCAACGTCCGCAACGGACTGGCGGTGGTGACCGTCAAGCGCGACGCCTGCGGCGGCTGCTTCAACCGCATCCCGCCCCAGCGGCAGATGGAGATCCGCCAGAGCAAGAAGATCATCGTCTGCGAATACTGCGGCCGGATTCTGGTCGAAGATGCGGACGCCGCCGCGGCCGAATAAGCCGCCGCGAACGACACGACACGACGACAGGCGGGACCCCTCGGGAAGTCCCGCCTGTTCCGCATTCGGAGGGCGGGGCGAACTGCTATCGGCCGGCCGCAAAAGCCGCATATGCCGCCTGGCGCCGTGCCGCTCTTCCACCCGCTTCCAGCCTGACTCGGAGCGGAAACCGCGCCCGACAGGACGAAACGGACAGGCAGCAACCGAAGCAATCCGCATATGCCGCCCGGCGCCGTGCCGCTCTTCCACCCGCTTCCAGTCTGACTCGAAGCGGAAACCGCGCCCGACAGGACGAAACGGGCAGGCAGCAACCGAAGCAATCCGCATATGCCGCCTGCGCTGCACCGGCATCCCGCCCCGGACCGTTCCGGACCGAAAGCCGCACCCGGCGAAACGGGGCGGGCGAAACGGAACGGGCGGTCTTTTCGCCGGCCGTATGCGCTACCGCCCCGGGCCGAAGCGCAACCCGCTCCGGACACACCTTTTCGCCGCAAATTATTGTCCGAACGGAATATTTTGCGTATACTTGTATCCACACCCGATCCGAAATACGGCAAGAATCCCATGCTGAAAAACATCTCCGACAAACTGGCCGCACGCGGCGTCGTATCGCTCGGCGACGACGAACTGCTGGCACTGCTCACCGAAGACGAAGAGCTGGCGCAGCAGCTCCTGGCAGCCTACGGCGGCGCCCTCGCGAGGATCGGCACCGAAGAACCCGCGCGTCTGCGCATGGTCGGCGGGCTGGGGCTGCGCCGTGCGATGCGGATACTGGCTGCGGCGGAGTTCGGCCGCCGCGTCGCCGCCGCACGGGCCGCCGCGGCCGAAGTGATCGGAACCAGCGACGACGTGGTGCGCCTGTTCCGCCCCCAGCTCCTGCCGCTCGCCCACGAAGAGTGCTGGGCGATCTACCTCACCTCGTCGAACCGCATTCTCGAGCGGCAGCGGGTCAGCCAGGGCGGCGTGCAGGGTACGGTGGTGGACCACCGGCTGATCGTCAAGCGGGCTCTGGAACTGCTGGCCACGCAGCTGATTCTCATCCACAACCATCCGTCGGGAGCCGCCGACCCCAGCACGCAGGACAAGGTGCTGACCGACCGGATCGCCAAAGCCGCCGCCCTGTTCGACATCCGGCTGCTGGACCACCTCATCATCGCCCGCGAAGGGGAGTTCTCCTTCCTCCGGGCGGGGCTGATCGGCTGAGGAAGACCCGCCATGCGCCGCCGCGAAAATGGGAAGCGTCGCGGCCGGACGGCCGCATGCCGAAGAATCGGACCGGCGGAGGGAAATAAATCGGCAAAGCGGGCGGCATTTCCTATTAATTTTATAATTTTGCGAATTGGAAAAAACGCAAAACATAAAATAACAATGACGCAGGAAGAACTTTTCAAGAAACTCGTCGCTCACTGCAAGGAGTACGGATTCGTATTCCCGTCGAGCGAGATCTACGACGGCCTGGCCGCCGTTTACGACTACGGCCAGAACGGCGTGGAGCTGAAGAACAACATCAAGCGCTACTGGTGGGATTCGATGGTCAAGCTGCACGAAAACATCGTGGGCCTCGACGCAGCGATCTTCATGCATCCCCGCACGTGGGAGGCTTCGGGCCACGTGGGCGCCTTCAACGACCCGCTGATCGACAACAAGGACTCCAAGAAGCGCTACCGCGCCGACGTGCTCATCGAGGACTGGCTCGCCAAGCAGGACGAGAAGATCGAGAAGGAGGTCGAGAAGGCCCGCAAGCGCTTCGGCGAGGCTTTCGACGAGGCCAAATACCGCGAGACCTCGCCCCGCGTGGCGGAGACCGCGGCCAAACGCGACGCCGTGCACAAACGGTTCGTCGAGGCGCAGACGGCCAACGACCTCGCGGAGCTGCGCCAGATCATCGTCGACTGCGAGATCGTCTGCCCCATCTCGGGCACGCGCAACTGGACCGAGGTGCGCCAGTTCAACCTGATGTTCTCCACGCAGATGGGGTCGACCTCCGAAGGGGCCAACACCATCTACCTGCGGCCCGAAACGGCGCAGGGTATCTTCGTGAACTTCCTCAACGTGCAGAAGACCGGCCGCATGAAGCTGCCGTTCGGCATCGCGCAGATCGGCAAGGCATTCCGCAACGAGATCGTGGCGCGCCAGTTCATCTTCCGCATGCGCGAGTTCGAGCAGATGGAGATGCAGTTCTTC
>CAOJSG010000059.1 GCA_948442615.1 uncultured Alistipes sp. | reverse complement strand
TTGTGTGGGGGGGGGCGGGGTGGGGCCCCCCCCGCCCCGCCCCCCGCCCCCCCCCCCCGGGGCCCTCCACACACGACGGGGGGTGTCCGCTTTACGGCGGACACCCCCGGTTTTCCGTAGGTCGCGGCCCGTTACCTGCCGACCACCTGCGCCACCCGGTCGACGATCATCTGCGGCGTGACGGCATGCAGACAGCGGTAGTCGCCGTAGCGGCACGGCTTGTTCCCGAATACCGAACAGGGACGGCACGGCATGTCGGCCTGCAGCACGTTCCGCGGATCGGCGCCATAGCCGAGAAAACCCAGCGAAGGGTGCGTCGCACCCCACACCGACACCACAGGCGTCGCCGCGAGCGCAGCGAGGTGCATGGCCAGCGAATCCATCGAGACCAGGCAGTCCAGCCCGGCGATCAGCTCAATCTCCCCGGCCAGCTTCACCCGCCCGTACAGCGCCGTGACGTTGGGATGCGCACGCTCCATCTCCTCGGCGAAACGGGCCTCGTCGCCCCCTCCGCCGTGGATGAAGACCCGGTCGTAGCGGGCGCTGAGCAGCGCCACCGTCTCGCGGCTCAGCGCTTCGGGGTAGGTCTTGCCCCGCTGCGCCGAGAACGGAGCGAACCCGATCCACACGCCGTGCTTCGGCCCCATGGGTTCGGCATGGGGGCGCCGGCCGGCCGGCCCGGGATCGGGGAATTCGAACCCCAGCCGGCGGAACACGTCGCAATAACGGGTCACCGTGTGTTTCAGCGGCGCGGCATCGGCCGCCGCACCCGTGTGCATGCGCGCACGCTTCTCGCTGCGCCCCTTGCGGATATGCGCCACAGGAATGCCGTGCAGCCGCATCGAGAGCCGGAACGCCTTCGAGCGCAGCACGTCGTGCACGTCGGCCACGGCATCCACGCCCAGGCGCCGCACCTCGGCCGCCAGGCGCCACATCCCGCGCAGGCTGTGGTGGCGTCCTTTCGTGTCGACCTCGACGAACTCCACGTCCAGTCCGGCGAAGAACGGGCGGAACAGCGCCCGCGTAGCCACCGTGATCCGCAATGCGGGATAGGCCGCACGCAGCGCACGCAGCGCATGGGGCAGCATCGCCACATCGCCCATCGCCGAGGTCCGCAGCACGAGCAGATGACGCGGCAGCCGCTTCGCCGGCGCACCGGCGCGGCCGTCCGCAGCCTCCTGCGTCCGGACCTCCGCCGCAGCGCTATTTTTTCTGTCCATAGAGCACCGGATTGAGCGCCGGGTCGTTGTACATCTTCATCTGTTTGTAGGTCTTCATGTACTTGCGGCCCGCTTCGATGTCCTCGATCAGCTCCTCGATGGCCGTCGAGAGGTCCGTACGCTGCGACAGCAGCACGTCGAGCTTCTTGCGGCACGCCGCCAGATGCGTCTCGTCGACATCCGTCCGCTCCGTCTCGCGCGCCATGTGGTAGATTTTCAGCGCCAGGATCGACAGCCGGTCGATGGCCCACGCGGGCGTCTCGGTGTTGATCCGCGCATCGGGCCGCACGGGCACCTCCTTGTATTTTGCGAGCAGGTACGAATCGATGTACTCCACCATGTCCGTACGGTCCTGGTTCGACTTGTCGATGCGGCGCTTGATCTTCAGCGCCTCCCGGGGGTCGATCTGCGGATCGCGGATGATGTCCTCCAGGTGCCACTGCACCGTATCGATCCAGTTCTTGGCATAGAGCAGGTGCTCGAGGCTGCCCGGCGCATAAGGATTCGCTACGGGATGGTCCACGTCGTCGTGGAGGTGATAGTCGGCGATCGTGCGGTCGAAGATTTCGTTTGCGTTTTCGGTAAACATAGCTTGGCTTTTTGGTCTTGTTATTCTCGCGATAAAGTCCTACCTTTGTCTCAAGGCAAAAACAAAGTTAATGAATATTTCGAAAAAAGCAACATATGCCGCTCTTTTCCTGGTGTGGACGGTTCTCGCGGCCGGCGCCCAGAGCCGCATCACCAAGGAGGAGTACATCGACCGCTACAAGTCGATCGCCGTGGAGCACATGGAGCGCTACGGCATCCCGGCCAGCATCACCATGGCCCAGGGGCTGCTCGAATCGGACGCGGGCAACAGCCTGCTGTCGCGCAACTCGAACAACCACTTCGGCATCAAGTGCAAGCGCGGCTGGACCGGCGCCAAGGTCTACCACGACGACGACGCGAAGGGCGAATGCTTCCGCAGCTACCCGTCGGTCGAGGCTTCGTACCGCGACCACGCCGAATTCCTCGACACCCAGCCCCGCTACGACTCGCTCTTCGCCTACGGCCCCGCCGACTACAAGAACTGGGCGCGCGGACTGAAGGCCGCCGGCTACGCCACGGCGCCCGACTACGCGCAGCGGCTCGTCCGCATCATCGAGGAGTACCAGCTCTACCTGCTCGACCGCCCCGACGGCAGCCGGCTCTATGCGTCGCGCCACGCGTCGCACGCCGATCCCGCCTGCCGCTTCGACGACGAGAGCAGCATGACGCACACCGCGGTTCCAGCGGCCGCGCTCATCGACCCGGACCACTACCGCGTGACGATCAACGCCCACGACGGCTACGACGTCTACGAAACCAACGGCGTGCACTACATCCTGGCCAAGGAGCACGACACGTTCGAGGCGATCGGCCGCAGCTTCCGCATCTCGGCGCGCAACCTGCGCAAGTTCAACGAGCTGAAGAAGGGCGTGCAGCCCGTCGCCGGCGAACCGGTCTTCATCGCCCGCAAGAAGCGGCGCTGGGAGGGCGACGCCGCGACCCACACGGCACGGCAGGGCGAAACGGCCTACACCGTGGGCCAGACCTACGGCATCCGCACCCGTTCGATCGAGAAGCTCAACCGCCTGGCGGCCGGCAGCGCCATCGCCCCCGGCGAGCAGATCCGCATCCGGTAGCCCCCGACAGGCGGCAGCCCCAGACAGGCGGCGCGCGGCAAAAACACGAACGCATACATTCACCCCCTATCTATCTACAGGCAATACCCATGGAAACGATTCCGCTCAGAACACGGATCTTGGAGACCATCATCCGCAAATCGACCCTCAAGCAACGGGTTTTCGACAATACCTTCTCGGTTTTCAACGAGCTGAAGGAGACCCTGCTGGAGATGGCCTCGGAGCTGGACGACGAGCTCGACGGCAAGCTCGACCGCCGCGTCCGCATCGAATACCGCGACCGCGGCAAGTTCGAGGCCCAGCTCCAGCTGGCCAACGACCTGCTCATTTTCCAGATGCACACCGACGTCTTCGAATTCGACTCGAACCACATCATCTGGCAGAATCCCTACATCCAGGCCGACAAGTCCAACTCCTACTGCGGCGTCATCAACATCTACAACTTCCTGTCGGATTCGTTCAAGTTCAACCGCAACGCCGACGAGGGCTATCTGATCGGCCGGCTGTTCATCAACCGCGAACGCCGCTATTTCGTCGAGGGCAAACGCCAGACATCGCTCCGCGCGATGCGTTTCGGCGAGGGCGAGATCGACCGCGCGGCCCTGACCGGCATCCTCGAATCGGCGATCCACTACGCGCTGAACTTCGACCTGCTCGCACCGCCCTACGAAGAGTACAAGCGCGTGACCGTCGACCAGTTCAACACCCGTATGGACAACTCGAAGTTCGTCACGGGCAAACGCCTGGGCTACGAGTTCAACGTCGACGACATCTGACGCAGCCCGCCCCATACCCGGCGCCGCACGGGGCCGGGGAGCGCTCCGGCATGCGGCCGATCACTCACTTTTTTCAAGAAAACGACATCGATTTGATACGCAAGATCTTTCCCCTGCTCGCCGCCGCCGCGATCCTCGGCGGCGAGGCCCGCGCGCAACACGAATACGCCGAAATCGAACGTCTGCGCAAACTGAACGAGACCGTGAGCGGCATCCGCCCGACGGCCGACGGCGAACACTACACCGTCATCGAGGAGAACGAGCTGGTCCGCTACGCCTACGCCGCCGAATCGGCCGGCGAAAAGCTGCTTCCGCGCACCGACGCCGGATTCGAGCTGGTCGACTACGAAATCGCGCCCGACGGCAGGACGATCCTCGTGGCCGACGGCCGCACGCCGATCTACCGCCACTCCTACACCACGCGCTACCACCTGGCCACCCCCGCGGGCATGGAGCCCGTCCTGCGCGACTACGACGCGGCCCGCGACGCCTCGTTCTCGCCCGACGGCCGGCTGATCGCCTTCGCCCACCGCAACGACCTCTACGTCTACGATACGGCGCTGCGCACCGTCCAACGGATCACCTCCGACGGCCAATGGAACCGCATCATCAACGGCACGACCGACTGGGTCTACGAGGAGGAGTTCGGCATCACGCGGGCCTACGCCTTCTCGCCCGACAGCCGCCGCATCGCCTACCTGCGCTTCGACGAGAGCGAGGTGCCGCTCATGGAGATGATGCGCTACGACGGGCAGCTCTACAACAAGGCCTTCTCGTTCAAGTACCCGAAGGCCGGCGACCGCAACTCGACCGTGCAGCTGTGGGTCTGCGACCTGGCCAGCGGCGAATCGACACGCATCGACACGGGCGCCGAGACCGACCAGTACATCCCCCGCATCGGCTGGACGCCCGACGGGCGGCTCTGGTACTTCCGCCTTAACCGCCGGCAGAACACCTTCGAGGCCATCCTGTGCGAACCCCACGGCGGGCAGAAGACCATCTACGAGGAGCGGGCGCAGCAATACGTCGAGCGCGTGGACGACAGCACCCTCACGTTCCTCGACAACGACCGGTTCCTGGTCAAGCAGGAGACCCACACGGGGCGCATGCACCTCTATCTGTACAGCATCCGCCGCGGCATCCTCAACGCCGTGACCCGCGGCGAGTGGGACGTCACGGAGCTCGTAGGCGCCACCGACAAACGCGTGTGGTACCTCTCGACCGAAGGTTCGCCCCTGCGCCGGCGCCTCTACAGCATCGGACTGAACGGCAAGGACAAACGCAGGCTGAGCGACCGCGAAGGATTCTACACCGTCGCACCGGGCCGCGGCATGAAATACTACATCGCGACCTGCTCCGACGCGGCCACGCCCAACCGGATCGAGATCCGCACCGGCGCGGGCGAGCCGGTCCGCACGCTCGCCTCGGGCGAGGCGCTGCTCCGCGAACTGGCGACGGCGCCGCGCCCCGTCAAGGAGTTCTTCACCTTCGTGACCGAGCGGGGCGACACGCTCAACGCCTATGTCGTGAAACCCGCCGGCTTCGACCCCACACGCCGCTATCCGGTGCTGCTGACCCAGTATTCCGGCCCCGGCTCGCAGTCGGTCTGCGACCGGTGGTCGCTCGACTGGGAGGATGCGCTGGTCGGCAAGGGCTACGTGGTGGCCTGCACCGACGGACGCGGCACGGGCTTCCGCGGCGAGGAGTTCAAGAAACGCACCTACGGACGCCTGGGCGCACTCGAGACCGAAGACCAGCTGTCGTTCGCCCGCCACATCGCCGCCCAAGCCTGGGCCGACCCCGCGCGCATCGGCATCTACGGCTGGTCCTACGGCGGCTTCATGGCCCTCAACTGCGCGCTGAAGGGCCACGGGCTCTTCCGCATGGCGATCGCCGTAGCGCCCGTCACGTCGTGGCGCTACTACGACTCGATCTACACCGAGATCTACAACGGCCTGCCGCAGTACAACGCCGACGGCTACGACGACAACTCGCCCGTGCGCTTCGCCCGGCTGCTGGACGACACGAAGACGCGCCTGCTCATCATCCACGGCTCGGCCGACGACAACGTCCACCTGCAGAACACGATGGAGATGGCCCGCGAGCTGAACCGCGCCGAGAAACGCTTCGACATGATGATCTACCCCGATCAGAACCACTCGATGCTGCCCGACTGCCGCGAGCGGATCCGCCAGAAAATGATCGACTACACGCTCGAACACCTCTGATCCGCCGCCCCATGCTCTACCGACTGCTGCTGCACAGCCCCCTGGGACCGCTCACGGTCGCCGCGACCGCCGAAGCGCTGGTCCGCATCGACTTCGGCCGCACCGAACCGGCCGCCGCGGCCGATCCCGAGGCATACGCGGCGACCGCTCCGCAGGCCGCGGCCCTGCTGCGCCGGGCGGCCCGGGAACTGGAGGAGTACTTCGCAGGGGAGCGCCGCGACTTCACGCTGCCGCTGGCTCCGGCCGGCACCCCTTTCCAGCAGCGGGTGTGGAGGGCGCTCGAAGCCATCCCCTACGGCGAGACCCGCACCTACGCCCAGATCGCCGCCGCGGTCGGCAACCCGCGGGCCGTGCGGGCCGTGGGCGGAGCCAACCACCGCAACCCGCTGCCGGTGGTCATCCCCTGCCACCGCGTGATCGGCGCGGACGGCTCGCTCACGGGCTATGCCGGCGGGCTGGAACGGAAGACCCTCCTGCTCGGCCTGGAACGGACACGCCGCGCCGAGCGGGAATGACCGGACAGAGCGGGCCGGGACATTCGCCGGCGCGACCACAACACCGACGCTCATGGAACAGATCCTGCGGAAAATACGTTCGCTCCACCCGATCTCCGAACAGACCGCCCGCGAACTCGAGGCGAGCGTGACGCCCTGCAGCTTCCCGAAACGGCACCGGCTCATCCGGGAAGGCGTCTACAACAAATACGCCTATTTTCTCGAACGGGGGCTGACCCGCTCGTTCTGGCTGGTGGACGGACGCGAGATCACCACCTCCTTCTCGCTCGAGGGCGGCATCGTCTTCAGCATGGACGAACTCTATTTCGACCGCCCGAGCGAGGAGTTCGTCGAGACGCTCGAGGAGGTCGAGGCCTACCGCATTCCGCTCGCGACGCTCCGCCGGCTCTTCGAAACGAACATCGAACTGGCCAACTGGGGCCGGATCATCCACCAGATCGAATACCGCCGGCTGCACCGCAGCCACAAGGAGCGCCTCACGCTCCCGGCGCAGGCGCGCTACGAAGCCTTCGTACGGCAGTTTCCGCAGGTCTGCCGGCGCGCCAACCTGGGATACATCGCCTCCTACCTGGGCATCACGATCTCCACGCTCAGCCGGCTGCGGGCCAAAATGCCGTAAGCGCGTTTTTTTGCTCCGGGACAAATCCTCAACGGCCGATTTGTCCTATCTTTGTCCCCGTGCGCCGACCGCAAAACGGCCGCATCCGCATGCGGCATGCCGGAATCGCGCACGGAAACGACCCGTTGAACCGACGAACGCGATTGCATGCACCGCCGAAACGCGGGCTGCCCCGTCCGGATCCCGCCCCGCGCGAGGAACCGGCCCCGGACGCACGCCCGACGACCGAACCGGCGCATGGAATCGGCCGATCGTCGAAACGTCCCCGCACGATGCACACTCACAACCCAGCCCCCGCAGCGGCCTTCGCCGACACCAAACCCCACTACGAACTGCTCGACGGCCTGCGCGGCGTCGCAGCCCTGACCGTCGTCTGCTACCACCTGTTCGAGGCCTACGCCACCAGCCACCTCGACCAGCGGATCAACCACGGCTATCTGGCCGTCGACTTCTTCTTCCTGCTGTCGGGCTTCGTGATCAGCTACGCCTACGACGACCGGTGGAAGCGGATGAGCATCCGCGAATTCCTCACCCGAAGAGCGATCCGGCTGCATCCGATGGTCATCATGGGCGCCCTGATCGGAGCCGCGATCTTCTACCTGCAGGGGTGCTCCGTCTGGGATGTCTCGCAGGTCTCGATCGGAGCGCTGCTGGTCGCCACGCTGCTCAACGCCCTGCTGATTCCCGTCACGCCGGGCGTCGAGATCCGGGGCGTGGGCGAGATGTTCCCGCTCAACGGCCCCAGCTGGTCGCTCTTTTTCGAATACATCGGCAATGTGCTCTACGCCCTCGTCCTGCGCAAACTCCCCACGGCGGCGCTCGCCGTCATGGTCGGGCTGACCGGCTGCGGACTGGCCGCATTCGCCGTCCTGGGGCCGCTGGGCGACATCTGCGTAGGATTCTCCATGACGGCAGACAACCTCGCGGGCGGTTCGCTGCGGCTGCTCTTCGCCTTCCCGGCCGGACTGCTGCTCTCGCGGGTGTTCCGGCCCGTACGGATCCGGGGCGCCTTCTGGCTCTGCTCGCTGGCCGTGGTCGCCATCGCCGCGATTCCGCGCCTCGGAGGCGC
This sequence comes from uncultured Alistipes sp., assembly GCA_948442615.1. GTDB lineage: Bacteria > Bacteroidota > Bacteroidia > Bacteroidales > Rikenellaceae > Alistipes. The sequence continues at coordinate 2,131 of CAOJSG010000059.1, read as the reverse complement.
CGAGCGGCTCTGGCTCAACGGACTCTACGACACGCTCTGCGCCGTCGTCCTCTTCCCGCTGATCCTCTGGTTCGGCGCGTCGGGCAGGACCACCGACCGTTTGTCGGCTGCGATCTGCAAATTCCTGGGCGACATCTCCTACCCGCTCTACATCGTGCACTATCCCTTCATCTACTGGTACTACGCATGGGTGAAGAACGAAGGGCTCACGTTCGGCGAGTCGCTTCCGGGCGCCGCAGCGCTCGTCGCAGGCTCCGTCGCGCTGGCCTATCTCTGCCTGAAGCTCTACGACATCCCGGTGCGCCGCTATCTGACGGCGCGGTGGCTGCCCGCCCGGAAGCGGTAGTCCTCCGGCCCGGGGAGCCGAAAGCCGAGAAGCCGGAAGAGAACCGTCAAAAAACGCCCCGCAACGCAGCGGCGGACGACGGAAGCGAAAAACACGATCGGAAGACGGAAGGTCGGTCCGCGAACGAGAAACGGTCGGGAAATCCTTTCCCGACCGTTGTCGTCGTGCCGTGCGCGCGGCACGGTAGCGGAGCCATCCCCCGCTATCGTTTCTCATAGCGTTTCGCGACGGTCTTCCAGTCGATGCGGTCCCACAGCGCCGCGATCGAATCGGCCCGACGGTTGCGGTAGTCGATATAGTAGGCATGCTCCCAGACGTCGATCGCCAGCAGAGGTTTCATGCCGTAGCGCAGCGGATTGCCCGCATTCTGCTCGCTCATGACGGCCAGTTTGCCCGATTTGTCCTCGACGAGCCATACCCATCCCGACCCGAACAGCGAGGCGCACGCCTTGTCCATCTGGGCCTTGAGCTGGTCGAACGAGCCGAAATCGCGGTCGATCGCCTCGGCCAGCCGGCCTTCGGGACGGTTCGAAGGTGCGGGCGAAAGCGCCGCGAAATAGAACTCGTGGTTCCAGGCCTGGGCGGCGTTGTTGAACAGCGGGCCGTCGGCCGACACGATGATCTCCTCCAGCGGGCGCTGCGCGAAGGGCGTGTCGACGACCAGTTCGTTGAGTTTGGCGACATAGCCCTTGTAATGCTTGTCGTGATGATAGCGGAGCGTCTCCTCCGAGAGCTGCGGTTCGAGCGCGTCGTAGGCATAGGGCAGCTCCTTGGGCCGGAATTCGGTGGCGGCGGTCGTGGCGGTTGTCATAACGGAAAAGGTTAAGAGTGTGGAAATCGTACGTAACATGGCATGCGGAGTCATTCATTCGTCGACCGGTTCGAAACTGTCTTTGCCCACTCCGCACACGGGGCAGCGCCAATCCTCCGGGAGCTCTTCGAAAGAGGTGCCGGGCGCGATCCCGCTGTCGGGGTCGCCGACGGCCGGGTCGTAAACGTACTCGCAAACGATGCAACGATATTTTTTCATAACGGTCTGTTAATGGTTCGTCCGCGACACCTAACAAATATGATACCCGAATGGGCGTCGCACCAAAAAAACGACGAAAATCGCGGTTTCTGCACGGCACACGCTTCGTCAGAACGCCGCGCAGGACGGAAAAACGCCGCATCCCCGACGGGATGCGGCGTTTCGTCCGATTTGCGGCAGGCCGCCTTTACTGCGCCTGCTGAAGCGTCTCCAGCTCGGCTTTCGAGCCTACGACCAGATCGTCGTACTCCCGAAGGCCCGTACCGCCGGGGATCAGGTGTCCGCAGATCACGTTCTCCTTCAGGTTCACCAGCGGATCGACCTTCGCCTGGATCGCAGCCTCGTTCAGCACCTTGGTGGTCTCCTGGAACGAAGCGGCCGAGATGAAGCTCGAAGTCTGCAGCGCGGCGCGCGTGATACCCTGCAGCACCTGGTTCGACGTGGCGGGAACGATGTCGCGCACCTGAACCAGCGGCATGTCGCGGCGTTTGAGGCTCGAGTTCTCGTCGCGCAGCTTGCGCACCGAGATGATCTGCCCGGGCTGCACCGACGTCGAACCGCCGGCATCCGTCACGACCACCTTGTCGTACAATTCGTCGTTCACGTCCATGAACTCCCACTTGTCGACCACCTGGTCCTCGAAGAAGCGCGTATCGCCCGGATCCTCGATCTTCACCTTGTTCATCATCTGGCGGACGATCACCTCGAAGTGCTTGTCGTTGATCTTCACGCCCTGCATGCGGTACACCTCCTGC
>CAOJSG010000058.1 GCA_948442615.1 uncultured Alistipes sp. | reverse complement strand
CCCCCGCCCCCCCGCCGCCCCCCACCCACACCCAAACCGGGGGCGGCCTCATCCCCGGGGCCCCCCGCCCGCCCGTTCGTCGGAAGCGCCGCGACTATTTGTTGCAGCACTCGCCCTCTGCCTTCTCGGGGCAGTTCTCGCACTCGGCGTTCTCGGCGCAAGCCTCGCCCTCTGCGTTCTCGCAGCAGCAGGTCTTCGTCGAATCGGCCTCTTCGGCTACGGTCTCCACCGTCTCGGTTGCGGCGGCCTCAGCCTCGGCAGCAGCGGTCTTGTTGGCATTGCCGGCGCAGCCTACCATGGCTACGGCAGCCAGTGCAATTGCGAAAGAGAAAATCTTTTTCATGATTCCAATCGTTTGAGTTAATATTTTTGAACGCTGTAAAGGTATACATATTCGAGGAAAAACCGCAAAAAAAATGATTTTTCTTCTGCAACCCACTCTTTGCGTGAACTTCCCGCCCGTTTTCCGGGTTCCGCAGCCCCGGTTCGGCCCGGAGAAGGGGCGATCCGCGCCCCGACCGCGGAGCCGGACGGCACCGCACCGCACGGCGCTCCTACTCGAGCAGATCGGCCACCGTGAGGTCCTCGCTCTTGAGGAAGGCTTTCGGGAAGATGCCGCGCAGCCGCTCCATCAGCACGATGGCCTCTTCGGCCGTCACGCAGTTTCCGGCCGTCACCTTGAAATAGAGCTTCTCGTAGAAAAGATGCACGGGAATGTCGGGAAAATGCTCGCGGAACAGCGTTTCGGCGGCCCGGGCCTGTGCGCGGGCCTCGGGTCCGTTGTCCAGGAACACGCACACGCGATAGCCTTTGAAACGCTGGCGCACGGCCTGACGGCCCGCATTGCGCACGGCCGCGGCGGCATCGCCGTATTCCGACACCGTCACCGGCGCCGCATGGGAGGGAGCGGTCAGCCGCTCCTTGAACGCATCGAGCGACTGCGCCCGCAGGGCCGAAGCACCGCACAGCAGCGTACAAACGAAAAATAGGGTCCGTATCATCCGAGGTAGTTTTTCAAATCTTCGATCGACAGGCCGAAGGTACGCAAAAATTGCGACAACGGCACCATTTCCTCCGCCAGATGCACCGGCACGGGGCCGCCGTGTCCGCGCACGTCGTAGCTCACGCAGATCCGCGACGGATCGCCGGCCCGCAGCCTGCGCACGAGCGCGAAGCATGCCAGCGGATCGGCGATGCGCAGGCGCCATCGGGTCTCGGCGCTCAGCGTCGTGCGTTTGGGCACTTCGACCGCTTCGCGCAGCGTCACCCCGCCGGCCCGGCTCCCCTCGTAGTAGAGGTCGAACTCGGCGCTCTCGAGCACCAGCCGGTGGCCCGAGCCGTTGGCGACGCGCAGCGTCACGTCGACCCCCGACAAGCCGCGGGGCGCCACCTGCTCGACCGCCTCGAGGCGGATCTTCTCGCGCGCCCGCTCGGCCGCGCGGCGGCACGATGCGCACGACAGCGCCACGGCCGACACAACGAAAAACAACAGAAATCGTCTCATCGCGTTCCTACGTATATTTGTGCGATCCCGCAGCTCTGGCTGCGGGCCGTGCAGTCGCGGAACCCGGCCCGGGCCATCGCCTCCAGGAACTCCGGCGGCGAGAGGAATTCGCCGACCGAGGCCGGAAGGTATTCGTAGGCCTGCCGGTCCTTCGAGACCAGCCCGCCGATGCGGGGCAGGATCCGGTAGCTGTAAAACTCGTACAGCGCGCGGACCAGCCGGTTGCGGGGCCGCGAGAACTCCAGGATAACGATCCGGCCCCCCGGTTTTATTGTGCGGGCCATCTCGCGCAGCCCCCGGTCCAGGTCGCCGAAGTTCCGCACGCCGAAGGCGGCCGTCACCGCATCCATCGCCGCATCGGGCACCTCGAGACGCTCGGCGTCGCCCACTTCGAGCGCCACCCGTTCGTCGAGTCCGCACGCGGCCGCCTTGCGGCGCGCCACCTCGAGCATCCGCTCCGAAAGATCGATGCCCAGCACGCGTACGCCCGGAATGCGCCGCGCCAGCAGGATCGCCAGGTCGCCCGTGCCCGTCGCCACGTCCAGAATCCGCTGCGGGGCGCCACGCCCGACGATGCGCGCCACGCGCCGGCGCCACAGCCGGTCGATGCTCCACGACAGCGTATGGTTGAGCATGTCGTAGGTCGGAGCGATGCGGTCGAACATCGTGCGCACCTCCTCCTTTTTGGTCCGTTCCGTATTGTAAGGTTTCATAATTCGTTTTTCATTCGTATCGGATCGCCTCGTCCGGCCCGACGGTCGAGACCACGCGCGCCGGAAGCGCCAGCAGCAGCACGATCGCCGCCACGGCCCCCGCATTGAGCGGCAGCCACCAGCTCCACGACAGGGCGACGGGCACCTCCGACAGCATGTATCCCTCGGCGCTGAGTTTCGCCACGTGCCACCCCTGCTGCACGAGGCAGAGCGCCAGACCGGCCGCATTGCCCCACGCCAGGCCGCGCAGCACGATGAAGGCCGCGCGCCAGAGGAAAATCCGCTGCACGGCGCCGTCGCGCATCCCCATCGTCTTCAGCAGGCCGACCATCCGCGTGCGCTCGAGCACCAGGATCAGCAGCGCCGACGCCATGTTGAACAGCGCCACCAGCAGCATGATTCCGATAATCACCGCCGCATTCACGTCGTGGGCCTTCAGCCAGTCGAAAATGTTGGGATAGCGGTCGCGGATGCTCATCGCCGCGAGGCGCTCCGTTTCGCCGGCCTCGTCGTAGAGCAAATCCAGCTCCAGCCGCCGGGCCGCCCCGTCCGCCCCCTCGAGGCCGTCGAGCCGGATCTCGTAACCCGTAACCCGGTCGTCGTCCCAGTCCCAGAGCCGCTGCACGTTGCGCAGATCGGTCAGCGCCACCGTGCGGTCCAGCTCCTCCATCCCCGAGCGGTAGATGCCCGAGATGCGGAACCGGTCGCGGCGCGGCGCCGCATCCTCGCCGACGAAGAGCATCTCGACCCGGTCGCCCACGCCGGCGCACAGCAGGTCGGCCGTCGCCCGCGAAACGAGCAGATCCTTCGTCCGGACCGAATCGCCCGTCCGGGGCAGTTCGCCCTCCTCGAGGCATTCGCGGAAGAATGTCCCGTCGTAAGACGCATCCACCCCCTTGAGCAGCAGCCCCACCACGGCGTCGCGCGTCTTCACGACGCCGCTCTTGAGCACATAGGGGCTCATCGACACGAACCCCTCCGTGCGGCGCAGCAGCCGCTCCAGGTGCGGCGTGCGCCGCACGGGCTCGCCGTCGGGCGCATGGACGCTCCCCACGTCGGTCACCGCGACATGCGCCCCGAAGCCGACGATCTTGCGCGTCACCTCGCGCTTGAAGCCCATGATGACGGCCAGCGTGACGATCATCACCGCGACGCCCAGCGCCACGGAGATCTCCGCGATGCGCACCATCGCGCCGGGTTTTCCTCCGGCCGACGCCAGACGGCGCGCTATGAAGAACTCCAGTCGCACGGAATCGAAATAGTTGAAAAATTTATGCAAAGTAACACAAAATTTCGTAATTTTGGCCGTTTCAACCGACGTTTGTCATGAAAAAGCGGGCATTGATTACGGGCGCCACCTCGGGCATCGGGCGCGCCACGGCGCTGCGGCTGGCCGCCGCCGGCTACGAGATCGTCGCCGCGGGCCGCCGCGAGGAGCGGCTCGCACAGCTGCGGCACGAGATCGAACAGGCGGGCGGGCGCTGCACGACGCTCCGCTTCGACGTGCGCCGCGAGGAGGAGGTGCGCCGCTGTCTGGAGCCGCTCGACCGGGTCGACCTGCTGGTGAACAACGCCGGACTGGCCGCCGGACTGGAGCACATCGACCGCGGCGACACGCGCGACTGGGACGCCATGATCGACACCAATGTCAAAGGGCTGCTCTACGTGACGCGGGTCGTCGCGCCCAAAATGGCGGCGGCGGGCGGCGGGCACATCGTCAACATCGGTTCGATCGCCGGCACCGAGCCCTACGAAAACGGCGCCGTCTACTGTGCCTCGAAACACGCCGTGCACGGGCTGACGCAGGCCATGCGCGCCGACCTGCTGGCCGACGGCATCCGCGTGACCGAGATCCGTCCGGGAATGGTCGACACCGAGTTCTCGACCGTCCGCTTCCACGGCGACCGCGACCGGGCCGACCGGGTCTACGAGGGGATCGAACCGCTCTCGGGCGCGGATATTGCAGAGGCGATCGCCTGGGTCGCGCAGCTGCCCGCCCGCATGAACGTGAACGACCTGGTGCTGATGCCCGCGCAGCAGGCCGGCTCCTACTACACGCATCGGAAACTGTAAAATTCTAAGGTACTATGACACATCTGCTCTGCTGCACCCTGCTGCAAACGGGGTACTACACCGCAACGGGCGCCGGCACCCACTATTCGGCCGGCACGCTGGGAATGTTCGTGCTGATCGTCGTGATCGGCATCGCCGGCTACGCCGTACAGGCCCGCCTGCAGGCGGTGTTCCGCAAATATTCGAAAGTTCAGTTCCCCGGCGGCCTGACGGGCGCCGAGGTAGCCGAAAAGATGCTGCGCGACAACCGCATCTACAACGTGAAGGTGACGCACGTGCAGGGCCACCTGACCGACCATTTCAACCCCAAGACCATGACCGTCAACCTGAGCGACAGCGTCTATTCGTCGACGAGCGTCGCCGCGGCGGCCGTCGCCGCCCACGAGTGCGGCCACGCCGTGCAGCATGCCCGCGCCTATGCGCCGCTGACCCTGCGCTCGCAGCTGGTTCCGCTGGTGCAGTTCTCTTCGGCGGCCGCCACGTGGGTCATCATGCTCGGACTGGTGCTCCTGGCCACGACGCAGAACGAGCTGCTCTGCTGGATCGGCGTGGGGATGATCGGCATGTCGGCCCTCTTCTCGATCGTCACGCTGCCGGTCGAGTACAACGCCTCGGCCCGCGCGCTCGAATGGCTCGAATCGAGCCGCACCATGCAGGGCGTACAGCTCGTCCAGGCCCGCGAAGCCCTGAGCTGGGCGGCGCGCACCTACCTGGTGGCCGCACTCAGCGCCATCGCCTCGGTCCTCTACTACGTATTCCTGATCCTCGGCCGTCGCCGCTGAGCGCCGCGGCCGCACCCCCTCCCGCGCGACGGCCGCGAACGGCCGTCCCCGCGGCAAACGTCGCACGCAACATGAAATCCGAAGACTACACCCACCGGAGCTGGATCGGCGCCCTGGCACTCATCGCGGTGCTGACCGGCCTGAGTCTGATACCCCCGCAACGCATCGGAGGCGTCGAACTCCGCCGGGCCAACATCCTCTCCGAACTGATCGCCTTCGACGACGCCTCGACCGCCGCCGAATCCGAACCGGCGCTCTACGACGAGGCGGAATTCGAGGTCGACCTGACCCGCGTCGCCGAACGGATCGTCGCCGACACGGCCCCGCGCCGCGCCCCCGTCCGCTACGACTGGACGATCGGCCGGCCGCCGGGCTGCCGCGCAGGCCGGCGGCCCGACACCGTGCGCTGCGGGACGGACATCGTCCCCGTCGAGGATTTCGACACGACGGCGTACGGCGCATTCCGCCGCTTCTGCGACACGCTGCTCGGCGCGCAGCGCCCGGTGCGCATCGCCGTGCTGGGCGACTCGTTCGTCGAGGGCGACATCCTCACTGCCGACCTGCGCGAGCGGCTCCAGTCCGTCTACGGCGGAGGCGGCACGGGCTTCGCGCCGATGGCTTCGCCCCTCACGGCGTTCCGCCGCACGGTGAAGACCCAGTCGAAGGGGTGGACCGCCTACAACATCATGCAGCGCAAGAACGCCCCGCAGCCGCTGCGCGACAATTTCTACGTCTCGGGGTGGGTCTGCGCGCCGCAGCCCGGCGCCTCGACCCGCTGGGAGTGCACCGACTTCCGCGAACGGCTGGACAGCTGTACCGGCGCCCGCATCCTCTTCCGCAGCCCGCACGACGCCGAAACGGAGGTGACGGTCAACGACACGCTGACCCGCCGGTTCGCCGTCGAGGGCGACGAGGCCGTGCGGCAGATCGTCGTCGCAGCGCCGCAGATCCGTTCGCTCGCGTTCCGGGTGCTTTCGGGCACGGAGGGGTTCGTCGGCTACGGCGCCCGGTTCGAAGGGACGGGCGTCGAGGTGGACAACTACTCGGTGCGCAGCAACAACGGCCAGGCGATGTTCTGGACGAACCCCTCGGTCAACGCCCAGATCGACGCCATGCTGAACTACGACCTGGTGATCCTGCAATACGGGCTGAATATCATGCAGCCGGGCGTGACGAACTACGCCCGCTACGCCGAACAGATCGAGAAGATGGTCGCCTACGTGCGGCGCTGCTTCCCCTCGGCGGCCGTCCTGGTGATGGGCGTGAGCGAACGCTCGACCCGCGGCGAGCAGGGCTTCGCGCCGATGGACGCGCTGCCGCACATGCTGCGCTGGCAGCGCGAGGCGGCCCGACGCACCGGCGCGGCCTTCTGGAACACCTGCGAGGCGATGCGCGCCCGGGGCGGCATGGAGCGGTTCGTGGCCAACGGCTGGGCCGGCAAGGACTATACGCACATCAACTACGCCGGCGGACGGCAGGTGGCGCTCGCACTGTTCGACGCACTGCACGACTGCGCCCGGCAGCAGGCCGAAACGCCGGCCGTGCGGGAGGCAGTCGCGAACGTGGTCGACGCCGCCAAGCTCGACGCCCTGCACCGCTGCCTGACCCCCGCGATCGCACCGCTTCCGCTCAATCCTCCGCTGCAATGACTCTTCCCGTTACCGGCGAACTGACCGGCAAGCTGCAGGCCCTGCTCACCTACGACGCCTCGTCGCCGCTGATCTTCAGCAGCGGGCTTTTCCTGTTCCTGTTCGCGGGATTCCTGCTGGTCTACGGCGCGCTGCGCCGGGCCACGACGGCACGCATCCTCTACGTCGTGCTCTTTTCGCTCTACTTCTACTACAAGTCGAGCGGACTCTACTTCCTGCTGCTGGTCTTCGCCGCCGCGAGCGACTTCCTGATCGCCCGCGCCATCGCCCGCACCCCCGGCCGCACGGGCAAGCGCTGGCTCGTGGCGCTGAGCGTGGCCGTGAACCTGGGCATGCTGGGCTACTTCAAATACACGAACTTCCTGATCGACATCGCCAACCAGCTCTTCGGCGCGGGATTCCTCCAGTTCCGGAACATCTTCCTGCCGGTGGGCATCTCATTCTTCGTCTTCCAGTCGATGAGCTACACGATCGACGTCTACCGGGGCGGGCTGCAGCCGCTCAGGCGGTGGATCGACTACCTGTTCTACCTCTCGTTCTTCCCGCAGCTGGTGGCGGGCCCCATCGTCCGGGCGCGCGACTTCATCCCGCAGATCCGGCAGCGGCCCCTCGTCACGCGCGAGATGTTCGGCACGGGCGTCTTCCTGCTCCTGACGGGACTGTTCAAGAAGGCGATCGTCTCGGACTACATCTCGCTCAACTTCGTCGACCGCATCTTCGACGAGCCGCTGCTTTACTCGGGATTCGAGTGCCTCATGGGCATCTACGGCTACGCGCTGCAGATCTACTGCGACTTCTCGGGCTATTCGGACATGGCCATCGGCATCGCGCTGCTGCTGGGATTCCGCTTCCCGAAGAACTTCGACGCCCCCTACAAGTCGGCCACGATCACCGAGTTCTGGCGCCGGTGGCACATCTCGCTCTCGTCGTGGCTCCGGGACTACCTCTACATCTCGCTCGGCGGCAACCGCCGCGGACGCGTGCGCACCTACCTCAACCTGCTGCTGACCATGCTGCTGGGCGGTCTGTGGCACGGCGCGGCGATCCGCTTCGTCCTCTGGGGCGCGCTGCACGGCGCCGCGCTGGCGCTGCACAAGCTCTGGATGACGCTCCTCCCGCGGACGAAAGCTACGGGCGAGCAGATGCGCCCCGGCTGGCGCATCGCAGGCATCGCGCTGACGTTCAACCTGGTGTGCTTCGGATGGCTGATGTTCCGCGCCGAATCGATGCAGACCGTGACGCTCATGCTGCACCAGATCTTCCACGACTTCCGCGCCTCGACCGCCCCGCAGGTCGTCGCGGGCTACGCGCCGGTCTTCGTGCTGATCGGCGCGGGCTACCTGCTGCACCTGCTGCCCGACGCCGCCGACCGCGCGGCGCGGCGCCTGGTCGTCGGAGCGCCGCTGACGATGCAGGTGCTGCTGGCCGCCGCGATGATCTGGTGCGTCATGCAGGTCAAGTCGAGCGACGTACAACCCTTCATCTATTTCCAGTTCTGAGATGACCTATACCGACTACACCGGCTGCGACCACGACCTTTTCCTGGCGCTCAACTTCGACGGCGGCCCCGCGACGGACCGGCTGATGCTCGCCGTGTCGGGCACCTGGATGTGGGTGCCGCTCTACCTGCTGATCTGCTACCTGGTGCTGCGGGGCGACCGGCCCGCGCTGCCGGCCGGAGGCCGTTTCGCCGACCGCGCCGACTGGCGCCGGCTGCTGCTCTTCGCGGTGCTGCTGGGCGCCACGATCGGCCTGTCGGACATGGTGGCCGGCATCTTCAAGGCCAACGGCCTGCTGGGCAACCTGCTGCCGGACTTCTCGCCCCGCTGCCGCCCGATGTACACCCCGTCGCTCGAAGGGCTCGACATCGCCCCCGACTCGCTGGCCGTGCTGCGGCGCGAAGGGGCGCGGGCCGGCGAATGGATCGTCCACGCGCCGCGCGAGGCGCTGGGCGGCCGCTACGGCACCGTCTCGGCCCACGCCGCCACCGTAGTCGGGCTGGCCGTCCTCGCGGCCGGCGCGATCCGGCGGCGGTGGTTCACGCTGCTGATCGCCGGCTGCGCGCTCGCGATCTGCTACTCGCGCATCTACCTGGGCAAGCACTTCCCGCTCGATCTGCTGTGGGGCGCCCTCGTCGGCGCGGCGCTGGGCGGCGCGGCGCTGGGATGCTACCGCCGTTTCACGCGCACGAAACGGTGACCGCCCGCTCCGCCGCACGATTCCGCAGGCCGGAAGCGCGATATTTCGGCGGAAATTGCTAAATTTGCGCGTTCATCCGAATCAAACGAAAAACAAGATACCATGGCTATCGAACTCAGCGAACAGGAACTCTTGCGGCGCCAGTCGCTCGACACCCTGCGCAAACTCGGCATCGACCCCTATCCAGCCGCACGCTTCGACGTGACGGCCACCGCACGCGAAATCGCCGCCGACTACGACCGGCGGCCCGACGATTTCGCCGCCGTGCGCATCGCCGGCCGCATCATGAGCCGCCGCATCATGGGCAGCGCCTCGTTCTTCGAACTGCAGGACCACACGGGACGGATCCAGGTCTACATCCGCCGCGACGACGTCTGCCCCGAAGGCGACCCGACGATGTACAACACCGTCTTCAAGAAACTGCTCGACATCGGCGACTTCGTCGGCGTCGAGGGCTTCGCGTTCCGCACCAACACCGGCGAGCTGTCGGTGCACTGCCGGGCGTTCACCGTGCTGTCGAAGTCGGTGCGTCCGCTGCCCGTGGTCAAGGAGAAGGACGGCCAGACGTTCGACGCCTTCACCGACCCCGAGGTGCGCTACCGCCAGCGCTACGTCGATCTGGCGGTCAACCCCGGCGTGAAGGAGACCTTCGTCAAGCGCGCCAGGATCATGTCGACGATGCGCGAGTTCTTCAACGAACAGGGCTACATCGAGGTCGAGACGCCGATTCTGCAGCCGATCCCCGGCGGTGCGTCGGCCCGTCCGTTCATCACGCACCACAACTCGCTCGACGTGGACCTCTACCTGCGCATCGCCACGGAGCTCTACCTCAAGAAACTCATCGTGGGCGGATTCGACGGCGTCTACGAGTTCGGCAAGAACTTCCGCAACGAGGGCATGGACCGCACGCACAACCCGGAGTTCACCTGCATGGAGATCTACGTGGCCTACAAGGACTATCTCTGGATGATGGAGTTCACGGAGCGGATGCTCGAACGCGTGGCCGTGGCCGTGAACGGCACGACGGAGCTGACGATCGACGGCAGGGCCGTCTCGTTCAAGGCGCCGTTCCGCCGCGTGACCATGACCGACGCCATCCGCGAGAAGACCGGCTACGACATCACGGGGCAGACGGAGGAGCAGCTCCGCGAGGCCTGCAAGCGGCTGAACGTCGAGATCGACGACACGATGGGCAAGGGCAAGCTCATCGACGCCATCTTCGGCCAGTACTGCGAAGAGGAGCTGGTGCAGCCCACCTTCGTGACGGACTACCCCATCGAGATGTCGCCCCTGTGCAAGCGCCACCGTGACAACCGCGACCTGACGGAGCGTTTCGAGCTGTTCGTCAACGGCAAGGAGCTCTGCAACGCCTACTCGGAGCTGAACGACCCGATCG
>CAOJSG010000057.1 GCA_948442615.1 uncultured Alistipes sp. | reverse complement strand
ACGTCGAACGCCTTGGCGAAGTTCTGCCCCAGGAAGTGCGACGTACCGCTCTGCAGGGCCTTGCCGTCCTGCATCAGTGCCTCGATGGTCAGCGTGTCCTCGGCGCCGGCGAAGCGCTCGTTGGGCGACTTGTGGCCCACGATGACCGGTACGGCCATCCACTCCTGCGCGAACTTCTCGTAGACGTGCACCATCTTCGTAGCCTCCTCGATCGCCTCCTCGCGCGTGGCGTGGGCCGTGTGGCCCTCCTGCCAGAGGAATTCGGCCGTACGCAGGAACAGACGCGTACGCATCTCCCAGCGCACGACGTTGGCCCACTGGTTGCAGAGGATCGGCAGGTCGCGGTAGGACTGGATCCAGTTCTTGTAGGTGTTCCAGATGATGGTCTCCGACGTGGGGCGCACGATCAACTCCTCCTCGAGCTTGGCCTCCGGATCGACCACCACGCCCTTGCCTTCGGGATCGTTCTTCAGCCGGTAGTGGGTCACCACGGCGCACTCCTTGGCGAACCCTTCGACGTGGTGCGCCTCCTTCGAGAAGAACGACTTGGGGATGAAGAGCGGGAAGTAGGCGTTCTGATGCCCCGTCTCCTTGAACATCTTGTCCAGCGCATCGTGCATCTTCTCCCAGATGGCATAGCCGTAGGGTTTGATCACCATGCAGCCGCGCACGGCCGAATTCTCGGCCAGCCCGGCTTTCACCACCAGGTCGTTGTACCACTGCGAGTAGTTTTCGTCCGACTTGGTCAAGTCTTTGAGTTCCTTTGCCATATCTGTCGTTTTGAATATTTTCGGTTCCGAAGTGCAAAAATAAAGAATTTAATCAAGATTCGGCCGAAAACGCGCAACAATTATTCGCCGCGGGGCGCAGCCGGGCCCGTCGCCGCCGGAAAACCGGACCTCCGCGCAGCCTTCGGAGCATACGGACCCGCAGAGAGCCGTCCCGATGCGCTCCGCGCTCCGGCTCCCGGCATCGTTTTTGCGCCTCTCCGGGCGCAATCATCCCGTTCGCCATGAATCGTCTCAAACCCCACCTGGCCCTGCTGCTCTGCAACTCGATCTGGGCCCTCGACTTTCCGTTCTACAACCTCGTGCTGCTCCGCTACGTGCACCCGCTGGCGCTCGTATCGGCCTCGCTGGTCGTCACGGCACTCATCTCGCTCGTCCCGCTGCTGTGGGAGCGGGCCGAAAAGGTCGAGCCGGCCGACATGCGCAAATTCTTCGCCGCGGCCCTGCTCATGGGCGTCATGCGCAAGTCGTTCCTCATGTTCGGCCTCGCGCACACCTCGCCGATCGACGGTTCGATCATCGATACCGTCGTACCGCTGCTGGTCCTCGTGCTCTCCGTCGCGCTGGGCATCGACCGGTTCACGCGGCTGAAGATCGCGGGGCTGATCCTGGGCATGGCGGGCGCGGTGGCCGTGGTCCTCACGGGCGCCTCGTCCGGACACGCCCGCTCGCAATTCTGGGGCAACGTCCTCATCCTCCTCTGCGCCGCGGTCTCGGCCGTCTACATGGTCCGCTTCAAGCCGCTGGTCGCCAAATACCGCGTCACGACGGTGCTGCGCTGGATCTACTGCATCGCGGCGGTCATGATGCTGCCGTTCGGGCTCAAGGAGATCGTGAACACCGACTATGCGCGCATCGGTTCCGACCCGCGCATCGTGTGGGCCCTGCTCTTCGTGCTGGTCATGCCGACCTATTTTCCGAACCTGCTGCTCAACTATGCGCTGAAATCGGTCCAGCCCACCGTGACGAGCATCTACACCTACCTGCAACCGGTGCTGGCCATCGCCGTCTCCGTCGCCATGGGGCTGGACCGGCTCCATGCGGACACGCTCCTGTTCGCCGCCGTGATCTTCGTCGGCGTGGGCATGGTGCTGCGTTCGTACCGGTCGCATCCCGCCCCGCCGGCACCGGCGGGTCACTGAGCCCGCCGCACCGTCTCCGTGCCGCCGCAGCCCCGGCCCAGCCCGGCACCGGAAAGAAGCGCCCCGGGATCCGGCACGAAAGACCGCCGCGGAAAAGAGCCGCACGGCGGAACGGCCGGCCGCATGATCCGGCGCCGGGACCATACGCAACCTGCGGAGACGAAAAAGCCGGGCCGCGATCGATCGCGGCCCGGCTCCGTATGATCCGGTCGGAGATCTTCTACTCCTCCTTCTCGGCTTTGGCGGCCTTCTTCTCGGCGGCCTCCATCGCGCTCTTCAGCGCAGCCAGACCGGCGATGTCGCCCAGCGTCGTCTTCTCGACCGAAGCGTTGATCTTCTTCACGGTCGACTTCGTGGCGTCGGCTGCGGCACGCTTCTCGGCCTTCTCGGCGGCAGCGGCCTCGCGGCGCGCATCGTCGTACGTACGCACGTGCGACAGCGTGATCCGCTTGGTAGCTTTCGAGAACTCGATCACCTTGAACGCCAGCTTCTCACCGGCCTTGGGCATCGTACCGTCCTCCTTGGTGAGCTGACGTGCGGGGCAGAAGCCCTCGACGTTCTCGCCCAGCGCTACGACCGCACCCTTGTCGGTCATCTCGGAGATGACTGCCTCGTGTACGCTGTCGAGCGTGAACTGCTGCTCGAACCCGTTCCAGGGATTCTCCTCCAGCTGCTTGTGGCCCAGCGACAGACGGCGGTTGTCCTTGTCGATCTCCAGCACGACCACCTCGATGTCCGCGCCTACCGACGTGAACTCGCCCGGATGCTTCACCTTCTTGGTCCAGCTCAGGTCCGAAATGTGGATCAGACCGTCGATGCCCTCCTCGATCTCGACGAACACGCCGAAGTTGGTGAAGTTACGCACCTTGGCCTGGCAGCGCGTGCCGACGGGGTAGCGGGTCTCGATATCCTCCCACGGATCGGGCGTAAGCTGCTTGATACCCAGCGACATCTTGCGGTCCTCGCGGTCGAGCGTCAGGATGACGGCCTCGACTTCGTCGCCGACCTTCATGAACTCCTGGGCCGAGCGCAGGTGCTGGCTCCACGACATTTCCGACACGTGGATCAGGCCCTCGACGCCAGGAGCGATCTCCACGAACGCGCCGTAGTCGGCCATCACGACCACTTTGCCCTTCACCTTGTCGCCGACCTTCAGATCCGCGCTCAGCGCCTCCCACGGATGGGGAGCCAGCTGCTTCAGACCCAGCGCGATACGTTTCTTGGCATCGTCGAAGTCGAGGATCACGACGTTGATCTTCTGATCCAGCGCCACGATCTCCTCCGGGTGGCTTACGCGGCCCCACGACAGGTCGGTGATATGGATCAGACCGTCCACGCCGCCCAGGTCTACGAATACGCCGTACGAGGTGATGTTCTTCACTGTACCCTCGAGGATCTGACCCTTCTCGAGCTTGGACATGATGATCTGCTTCTGCGCCTCGAGTTCGGCCTCGATGAGCGCCTTGTGCGAAACGACCACGTTGCGGAACTCCTGGTTGATCTTCACCACCTTGAACTCCATCGTCTTGTCGACGTACATGTCGTAGTCGCGGATAGGCTTCACGTCGATCTGCGAGCCGGGCAGGAACGCCTCGATGCCGAACACGTCGACGATCATGCCGCCCTTGGTGCGGCACTTGATGTAACCCTTGATGATCTCGTCCTTCTCGAGGGCCTCGTTGACGCGATCCCACGATTTGAGCTGACGGGCCTTCTTGTGCGACAGCACCAGCTGGCCGCCCTTGTCCTCGACCGACTCGACGTAGACCTCCACCTTGTCGCCGATCTGCAGATCGGGGTTGTAGCGGAACTCCGACACGGCGACGATGCCCTCGCTCTTGTAGCCGATGTTGACCACGACTTCGCGTTTGGTGATAGCCGTCACGGTACCCTCCACGACTTCGCCGACAGCCACGTTCGACAGCGTCTTGTCGTACTCTTCGGCAATCTGTTCTTTGGGCTGGTCATAGACGCCCAGGTCGTTCTCGAACGCGTTCCAGTCGAAGTTCTCGTTTGCGACTACCTTGTTCATTTCTTCCATAATGGAATGTTTTGCGATACAATCGCTCGTTAAATGGTTGATATTTAAGTTCTCTCCCGCACGCATGCGAACGGGACGGCAAAGATAGGCAATAATTCGCGATGTGCAATGCGATCGGGCGATTATTTCGCCTGTCCGGCGCGATTTCGCACCGCGGCGTCCGCTGCGGGCCGCGGACCGAACGCTTCGTCGAAGACCGCGCGCGCCGTCGCCACGGGGTCGGCCCCGCTGCGCTCGGGCAGGTCGGTGCGGCGCGCCCAGGCCTCCTCCATCGCGAAGAAATCGATGCGCTGCGGCGCCGCGCCGTCCAGGCGGGCCGTCAGTTCGGCGAAGTAGCGCTCCCAGCGCGGCATGTAGAGCGTGCCGAGCAGTCCGCTCCACTCGCGCAACGAATAGTCGTGGAGGATCGAATCGCCCGAGGTCTCCTCGCGCGGCCCCCACGTGGTGACGAGCGTGCGGGCGTTCCACTCGTCGAGCGCCTGCCGGGCCGGATCGGGCGAAAGCGCCCGCGCGGCGCCGATCCACTCGTCGAGCCGGAATCCGGGCATGGTCGCCAGCAGCCGGTCCTGGGCATAGCCCAGCGCCACGAACGTCTCGGACAGCGCGACGAACGCCTCGCGGTCGCCCCGGTCGTAGGCCTCGGAAATGGCCCCGTGCAGCACGTAGGCCCGGTCGGCAATCGCCTGACGCACCGCATCGACCAGATCGTACCGGAAATTCGGATTCCCGCCGAGCCGGCCGGCCGCGGCGAGCATATGCCGCGCCGCTTCGCGCGACAGCGAATCGGGATAGGCGGGCACGGCGTGCCCCCAGGTCGAGGCGCGCCGCAGATGCAGCCCCGGCCGGGCGCAGAAAAGCGACTCCACGGCGCCGTCGCCCGTCCCCTCCACGGGATCGTTGTACGGACCGGCGTAGAGCAGCGCCCAGGCCGCCCGGACATCCGCGTCGTCGGCTCCGTAGCGGGCGCGGAGGTAGTCCGCGAGCCATTCGCGCGCATCGAAACGCGCCCCGCGCCACGGCAGCTCCGAGAGCAGTTCGAACATCACGGGGTTGTTTCCGATCGCCTCGAGGGTCATCCCCGTCCCGCGCAGCTGCCCGCCGCAGGCCGACGCCCGGGCGTCGTAGAAGCCGTCGACCAGCCGTTCCATCCGGCCGTGCATACCGCCGCGGCCGCCGAAATTGAGCAGCATGCAGTAGATCCAGTCGTGCCCGAAAAATCCTCGGGGATCGTACCACTCCGAATCGGGGTCGCCCCATTTGGGCAGCTTGTCCGCATAGAGGTCCAACACCAGCAGATCGTGTTTCGGCAGATGCGCGATCAGGTCGTAGCGGGGATTCTCCTGCCAGCCCTGGATCACCCACACGGCCTCGGGATTGGCCCGTTTCATGGCGGCCATCACGGCCGACCCCGCCCGCCGCAGGTCGACGCCCTCCGTGCTGCCCCCTTCGTGGAAGGGGTCCATCGAGTAGTAGCGGGCCTTGCCGTAGAGTTTTTCGAGCTCCTCGTAGTAGAGGTCGGCGATCCGCCCGAAGGCCTCGTCGTCGGGCGAAAGATAGGCCGGGCGGTCGAATCCGCACCACTTGCCCGGATCGGATACCGCCGCATCCATCTTCTCCGCGATATCGCGCGGCACCATCCCCGCATACCCCGGGAATACGGGTTCGATCCCCAGCTCGCGCAGACGGGCCGCGATGCGCCGGTGCAGGTCGGCCCGCTCGGCATACCACGCCTCGGGATTGGGACCGCCCCACCCTTCGAGGTTGTTCATGTGCCACCAGGCCAGGAATGCGGGTCCGGCGATGAACCGGCCGGCCTCCTCCGGGGTATAGCCCAGGCGCTGCAACAGGTTGTACCAGACGGTCTCCATACCCGTGATGTCGAGCACGAGGTTGACGCCGTGCAGCGCCATCCAGTCGATCTCCCGCTCCCAGCGCGCCCAGTCCCAAAACGCCATCGAATAGGAATAGGTGCAATAGTTCAGATAATAGCGCAGGTCGCCCGACGCCTCGCACCGCACGGGTTCGCCAACCGGAGGCAACGCCGCGGGGAGCGGCTGCGAAAGATTGTTCCACGCGATATGCACCCCGGCGCGGTACTTCAGATACCAGTTCACGCCCGTCGCGATGCTCACCGGCGAGTCGCCCTCCACGACCACGCGCCCCGCCTCGTCGTAGAGCGCGAAATAGTCGGCCACCGAATCGGCCTGCGGCCTGAGGCGCGTCTCGATCCGGCCGCCCGTTCCCCGGGTCACCCGTTCGACGAGCCGGTCGGCCGCCGAACGTTCGCCGCACCCCGCCAGGACGCATGCGGCGAACAAAAGACAACTTGCTGCAACTCTTTTCATGGCTTCTTCAAAAGGAGAGGTCCGCACCGGCCGACAGAGAGCCCTCCTCCGGCCGGCCGCTCCGCCGCGCAGCGGGGCCGGCCGCCGGATTCCGGCGGGGCGCCGGTCCGGACCGCAGGTTTCACGGACGGACGGTTTCGGCGACGACCGTCCCTTGGAGCGGGCGGTTGTCAGGTTCGACCGGCCCGCCGCTCTTCAGACGCTCCAGCAGCACGTCCGCGACCGCGCGCTTCGTGACGACCCCATCGTCGTACGCCAGCCCGTCGTAGTTCGTGAATACGTAATCGGTAATGGCGATCCGGTACTTTTTCCCCTCGCGCAGGGTCGGGAAGAGCACGTCGACGGCACGGTCCTGCGCATCGGTCACGACGGTGTAGGGCACGGTGGCGATCAGATCGATCCGATGGCCCTCGCGCGTCTGCTCGTTGTACTTGGTCAGAATCATCCCGCGCAGCTGCGCCGGCGTCATCCGCATCGTGGCGATCAGCGTTCCGAAAGGCTCCAGGTTGTAGATCCGGCCTTTGGTGACGTCGCCCGCATCGATCCCGTCGAGCCGCACGCCGCCGATATGGTAAATGCCAATGTCGGCCTTCGCATCCGCCGCCAGCGACGAGGCCATCCAGTTCGCGAGGCCCGCCTTGTCGGCCGTCCGGGCGAAGGTCCCCGCCGGCTCGCTCAGCACCGGATCGGCGAAGTAGCCGTCGACTTGCCGCTGGAACTCCGCGTCGGGGGCATAGGCGTCGAGCGGCACCAGTTCGTAATCGATCCCGGCGACCTTTTTGCCGCGCATGCGGATCTTCGTCACGCCGACGTTGGCCAGCTTCTTGCCCGTCTGGGTCAGCAGCGTTCCGTTCACCACCGTATCGCGCAGTTCGTGCGTATGGCCGCCGATCACCACGTCGTAACGCCCTTCGCGGGCCAGCAGCTCGGCATCGCGGTCGTCGCCCATGTGCGACACGAGCACCAGCAGATCGACCTCGGGCCGCAGCGCTTCGGCCCAGCGGATCGCCGCCTGCTGCGGATCGGGGAACTCCAGCCCCTCGAAACTGCTCCGCTTGCCGGCCGGATGCCCCGGCCCCTCGTAGTTGGTCACCACGCCCACGACGCCGATCTTCAGCCCGCCGCGCTCGACGACCGCATAGGGAGGCAGCTGCGGGAAGGTGCAGGTGTCGCTCACGACATTGGCGCAGACCACGGCGAACTCCATGCTGTCGATCATCCGCCCCAGGAACGCCTGTCCGTGGTCGAATTCGTGGTTGCCGAGCGTCGCCGCGTCATAGCCCAGACGGTTCATCAGCGCCACGACGGGCATGCCCGGCACGGGCGCCCGGTCCACGTAGGCCTCGCCCGTCCAGCGGTCGCCGGCATCCAGCAGCACCACCAGGTCGGCCGTGTCGCGGCACGCCCCGACGGCGGCGGCCAGCTGCGGGAACCGCAGGATATTGGCATGGATGTCGTTGGTCGAAAGCAGGACGACCGTCCGCTCGCAAGGCCCGCAGGCCGCGGTCGCGACGGCCGCCGCGACGAATAATGCTCGGAAAAATCTTTTCATGATCGATTCGATTTGAAAACCCCGAAAAATCTGTCCGGATCGGGATATGTTTTGTCAAAAATACAAATAATTTCTATCTTTACCCAACTTTCCGAAGAAAACATGGCAGAGACAATCCGGATCGTGTGCGACAACACGGGCGACACGATCGAAGCGGCAATGGGCACTTCGCTGCTCGAACTCGAACGCAGACTCGGGCTGCGCAACGACCGTCCTTTCCTGGCGGCCTACGTGAACAACCGCATCAAGGAGCTCCGTTACCGGATCTATACGCCCGTCAGCGTACGGTTTCTGGACATCACCTCGTTCGAGGGCATCCGCGTCTACCAGCGCACGGCGTGGTTCATCCTCCAGAAAGCGGTGCGCGAACTCTATCCCGGGCGCAAGCTCTACATCCGGCACTCGATGAGCGGCGGCGGCTTCTACTGCGAAGTCGGCGGCGTCGACCAGTTCTCGCACGCCGAGACCGAAGCCCTCGCCGAGCGCATGCGCGGAATCGTCGCGAGCGACCTGCCGATCGAACGCACCAAGATGCTCACCAGCGAGGTGCGGATGCGCTACGCCGAAGAGGGGTTCGACGACAAGATCGCCCTGCTCGACACGCGTCCGCGGCTCTACAGCGACCTCTACACGCTCGGCGACACGGCAGGCTATTTCTACGGGTCGCTGGCCCCCTCGACCGGCTACGTCGCGCGGTTCGCCGTGCGGCCCTACTACAACGGCTTCTGCCTCGCCCTGCCGCAACGCAACGACCCCGACCGCCTGCAGACCGACATGCACCAGGAGAAGATGTTCGGCATCTTCCGGGAGTATCAGTCGTGGGTGAGCCTGATGGGGGTCCCCACGATCGGCGCGGTCAACGCCCAGACGCTCGCGGGCAATGCCGGAGGCATGATCAAGATCGCCGAGGCGTTCCACGAGCGCAAGTTCGCCGAGGTCGCCGACGCGATCTACGACGCCAACCTCACCAAAGGGACCCGCATGGTCCTCATCTCGGGCCCCTCGTCGAGCGGCAAGACCACCTCGGCCAAACGGCTGGGCATCCAGCTGGGCGTGCTGGGGCTGCGCCCCGTGATGATCTCGCTCGACGACTACTTCGTCGAACGCGAAAAGACCCCGCTCGACGAGAACGGACAGTACGACTACGAGGCGCTGGAGGCCATCGACCTGGCGCTGTTCAACGACCACCTGCAGCGGCTCATGCGCGGCGAGAGCGTCGACATCCCGCGCTACGACTTCATCACCGGGCGCCGCATGCGGCACGACACGCCGCTCACGCTCGACGAGCGCTCGATCCTGATCGTCGAGGGGATCCACGGGCTCAACCCGCGGCTCACGCCGTCGATCCCCGACGACCGCAAGTTCCGCATCTACATCTCGTGCTTCACCTCGGTGGCCATGGACAACCTCACGCGCATCGCCACCACCGACAACCGCCTGCTGCGCCGCCTCACGCGCGACTACACCCAGCGGGGCGCCGACGCGCTGGCCACGCTCCGGCGCTGGGGCTCGGTGCGGCGCGGCGAGGAGCGACACATCTTCCCCTATCAGGAGCATGCCGACGTGATGCTGAACTCGTCGCTTTTCTACGAGATTTCGGTGCTGCGCCCCTTCGCCGAGAAGATCCTGCGCGAGGTGCCCGACACCGAACCCGAATACGACGAGGCGAAACGCATGCTCAAATTCCTGGACAACTTCATCCCGATCGCCCCCGACGAGATTCCGCCCACGTCGATCCTCCGGGAGTTCATCGGCGGCAGTTCGTTCAAATACTGATCCGGAACGCGGCGTTGCGCCGCAGGCCCCGCGGCCTCCGTCCGAGGAGACGGACCCCGGTCCGGCGGAGCCTCGCGAAACGCCCCTCCGGCGAATGACCGACGAATCCAAAAAAAACAATATCATCCAACAACATGTTCGACAAATTTTCCTCGCGCCACATCGGCGTCAGCAATGAAAAAGAGCTCCGCGAAATACTCGACACCATCGGCGTCGCATCGGTCGACGAACTGATCGGGCAGGTCATCCCCGCGTCCATCCGGCTCAAGAAACCCCTCGCGCTGCCCGCCGAGGGGATGAGCGAATACGAATTCGCCGCCCACATCCGCAGCCTGGCCGACCGCAACCGCCCGCTGCGCTCGTTCATCGGCATGGGCTACTACCCGTGCGCCGTGCCGGCCGCCGTGGTGCGCAACGTCTTCGAGAACCCCGCGTGGTACACGTCATACACCCCCTACCAGGCCGAGATCTCGCAGGGGCGCCTCGAGGCGCTGCTCAATTTCCAGACCGCCGTGATCTCGCTCACGGCGATGCAGATCGCCAACTGCTCGCTGCTCGACGAAGGCACCGCCGCGGCCGAAGCCATGCTGATGATGTTCGCGCTGCGCTCGCGCGAAGCCGTGAAGGAGGGGCGCTGCCAGCTCTTCGTCGACCGCAACCTCTTCCCGCAGACGCTCGACGTGCTGCTCACGCGCAGCGAACCGTTCGGCATCGAACTGATCGTCGACGACTACGACCAGTACGAATTCACGGGGCGCGAATTCGGCGCCATCGTGCAGTATCCGGCAGCCGACGGCGCCGTGCGCGACTACGCCGCCTT
>CAOJSG010000056.1 GCA_948442615.1 uncultured Alistipes sp. | reverse complement strand
CTGTGCAAGAGCTGCATCGACATGGGCTTCTCGTCGGTGATGATCGACGGTTCGGCTCTCCCCTACGACGAGAACGTGGCCCTCACGAAGAAGGTCGTCGAGTACGCTCACCAGTACGACGTGACGGTCGAGGGCGAGCTCGGCGTGCTGGCCGGTGTCGAGGACGAGGTCGCTTCCGAGGTGGCTCACTACACCAAGCCCGAGGATGTCGAGGACTTCGTGAAGAAGACCGGCGTTGACTCGCTCGCAATCTCCATCGGCACCTCGCACGGCGCCAACAAGTTCAAGCCCGAGCAGTGCACCCGCAACGAGGAGGGCATTCTGGTTCCGCCCGAGCTTCGTTTCGACATTCTCGAAGAGATCGAGAAGCGCATCCCCGGCTTCCCCATCGTGCTCCACGGCTCGTCGTCCGTACCTCAGGAGTACGTGAAGATCATCAACACCCACGGCGGTGCGCTGAAAGATGCCGTCGGCATTCCCGAGGAGCAGCTCCGCAAGGCAGCCAAGAGCGCCGTCTGCAAGATCAACATCGACTCCGACGGCCGTCTGGCCATGACCGCTGCCGTGCGCAAGGTCTTCGTGGACAATCCGGCCGAGTTCGACCCCCGCAAGTACCTGGGTCCGGCTCGCGACGAGCTGAAGAAGCTCTACATCCACAAGTGCGAGAACGTCCTCGGTTCGGCCGGCAAGGCCTGATCGCGGATCGTCGCGCATGAACGAAGGGCAGCCCCGACGGGGCTGCCCTTCTTTCATGCGGAGGCGGAGGCCCGCGCTACAGGGTCACGAACTGCGACGCCGCGGTAACCGCCGCGATCACGGCGATGTAGGACACCGCGGCGCGCCATCCGCGAAGGTTGCACGAAACGGCATAGGCCCGGTAGTTCCACACGAAGAACCACGCGAGCACGACCAACGAAAACAACGCGAACGCCAGCAGCGCCAGCGCCTCTCCGGCGGCACCCGAAGCGGACTCCAGCCGTCCGGCGACCCCGCCGCACCCGAGCGGCAGCACCAGCAGCAGCAACGGAGCCTGGGCCAGCGCCGTCGTGCCGAAAATATCGACGGCCCGGATCTTCGACCGGGAGAGCAGCGCCCCGCACCCCCACAGCAGCAGCGCCGGCACGAGCCACATCGCGAGCTGCATCGCCGCCGTGCGCACCAGCGGCAGCCTGCCTGCGACGGGCGCGAAATGCAGGTAGGTATTCTGATAGAAGCCGGCGAAGCCGAGCCAGGCGATTTCGACGCACAGGATCGCCGCGCCCCACGCCAGCGCCTTTCCGCCGGCGACGTAGCGGAACGGATCAGTCAGTCTGTTCGAGATTTTCATATTCGGATTTTTCATGGTTGTCGGAATTTTCGGATGTTTCGAGCCGGGCGATGATATCGTCCAGCTTGTTGCGCACGGTCGGATAGCTCAGTCCCATCTTGCGGGACATCTCCTTGAGCGAACCGCTGCTCCGCACGAAATCGAGCACGAACTGCTGCTCGGCGACCGGCAGCCGCAGGAGCGCCGGCAGCGCATAATCGCCCGACACTACGGTATCGCACGCCGGGCAGTGCATGCTGCGGATGCGCAGTCCGGCACCGCAGCTGGGACAAACAACAGGTAATTGTTTCATAGGCAATCTGGATTGATTCGTTTCACAAAATTACATAGATTTTCAATAAAAACAAATAAACAATAAATAAAATTAAACACAAATATAATTTTATGAAACAAACAACGACGATCTGCCGTTCGTCTTCGCCCGGCCGAAGAGCGCAAAGGAGGCGAAGCTCGCGAAAAGCGCGACCGCCGTGCGGAACCCGCGGGACGCCCCGCAGCCACCTGCGGACACGCCGCAACGGGCGACGGAAGCGCTTCGGAGCGCCCGCCGCCCTCGCGGAAAGGGGATGACTCGCCGCATCGCGGGATGCCTCCCGCCGCAGGTCACCGGTTGTTCAGAATCCGCATCTGCTGGCGGATCGACTCCTCGTGGATGGCCTGGAAAACCGTGCGCATGAATTCGCGGTCCATGCCCAGTTCGACGGCCTGCGCCGCACGGCGCGCCAGCAGCTCCTCGTAGCGCTGCGTCTGCAGCACCGGCATGTCATGCTCCTTTTTGTACTGCCCGATCTCGCGCGAGATGCGCATGCGGCGGGTCAGCAGTTCCAGCAGCTGGTCGTCGAGCTTGTCGATCTCGGCCCGCAGTTCGGTCAGGTTTTCGGTCGTGACGGTCATTTCGCGGATAATGAGATTACGTACGATATAGGCGAACGCATCGGGCGTCACCTGCTGCGCCTTGTCGCTCCAGGCGCTGTCGGGCGCGCAGTGCGCCTCGACGATCAGTCCGTCGAACCCCAGGTCCATCGCCTGCTGCGCGAGCGGCGCGACCAGCTCGCGCTTGCCGCCGATATGGCTCGGATCGCAGAACAGGGGAAGCCCCGGGATGCGGCGCCGCAGCTCGATGGGGATCGCCCACATCGGATGGTTGCGGTAGAGGCTCTTGTCGATCCACGTGAACCCGCGGTGGATGGCCCCGAGGCGGCGGATTCCCGCGTTGTAGATGCGCTCCAGCGCGCCGATCCAGAGTTCGAGGTCGGGACTGACCGGGTTTTTCACCAGCACGGGCACGTCGCACCCGCGCAGCGCATCGGCGATCTCCTGCATGGCGAAGGGATTGGCCGACGTGCGGGCGCCGATCCAGAGCAGATCGACCCCGGCACCGAGCGCCGCCTCCACATGTCCGCGCGTGGCGACCTCCGTAGCCGTGTACATGCCCGTTTCGCGTTTCACGCGGGCCAGCCACGCCAGCCCCTCGACGCCGATCCCCTCGAAACCGCCTGGTTTGGTCCGCGGTTTCCAGATGCCGGCCCGGAAGATCCCGACCCCCTCGGCCGCCAGCTCGCGGGCCGTCCGTAAAAGTTGTTCTTCGGTCTCGGCGCTGCACGGGCCCGCGATGAGCAGCGGGCGCCGCGTCCGGACACCGGGAAAGCATATGGGTTGCAAATCTCTCATGGATAAGGGGTTTTATTCGGTTATTCGCGCATCTACGCCGGCCTCGCCCGCCGCCGCGTCATCGGCGGGGCCGCCGATCCGGGCGGCCCGGGCGTAGACGCCCAGAATCTTCAGCTCGTTCATCAGCGGCCGGACCGCCTCGACGGCCTGCCGGTAGCGGATCGGATCTTCGAACGTCACGTCGACGTAAAAACGGTACTCCCACTCGCGCCCGACGATGGGCAGCGACTGGATCTTCGTGAGATTCAGGTCGTAGAACGACAGCACGGCCAGCACCTTCGACAGCGTACCCCGCGCATGCTGCAAACTGAATACCAGCGACGCCTTGTCGGCCGGCCGCGCCCCGGCCTCCGCCGGGATGCGCGCGGGGTCGGCCAGCACCAGAAAGCGGGTGAAGTTGTGCTTGTCGGTCTCGATGCCCCGCGCGAGGATCTCCAGGCCGTAGCGGCGCGCGGCCAGCTCGCTGCAGACGGCGGCGTGCCCGGCCAGTCCGCGTTCGGCGATCTCGCGGGCGCTGCCGGCCGTATCGTCCCGCTCGACCGCCTTCATCGCGGGATGCGCATCGAGAAAGGCGCCGCACTGCATCAGCGCGATCGGATGGGAGTGCACCTCGCGGATCGCCCCGATCCGCTGCCCCGGGAGCGCCGCCAGCACGTGCGAGATGCGCAGCAGCTGTTCGCCCGCGATGCACAGCGCGCTGCGGCGCAGCAGTTCGTGGTTGGGCAGCAGGCTCCCGGCGATCGTGTTCTCGATCGCCGCGACGCCCAGCAGCTCGCGGTCGGCCTCCATGCGGCCGAACAGCTCGGGAAAGGTCGCGCAGGGGACCGTCGCGATCCGCTCGCCGGCGAAATAGGCGCGAGCCGCCGCTTCGTGGAAACAGCCGGTCTCGCCTTGTATGGCAATTCGTTTCATCCGCTCGAATCCGAAAAAAAATCCCGCTCGCAAACGGGCGGGATTCCATGTTATCTGTTTTTACGTTTCGCTCATCGTCCGCACACCGTTTCGCCCGCATTCCCCGTAAAAAAGAAAGCGTAATAAAAACCGTATGCGAAAAACTGCGACATCATTCCGTATTTGTCCAGGGCAAATTTAACGATTTATTTCGCTATTCCAAATTCGCGGCCCCGTTTTTTCGTCCGTTCTTGCGCAGCCGCTGCTTCAGCCCGGCCTTCACCCGCTGGCGGCGGCGGAACAGCAGGCGGAAAACGACGCCCCGCAGCACGGTATCGTCGGAGCTCCAGCCGCACGCTTCGGAGTAGGCGTCCAAGATATAGAGAAAGGCCGGCCCCGGACAGCTCAGCCGCCGCAGATTGACCAGCGCCGCACGCCGACCCACGCGGCGGCGGAAGCGCATGCGGTTGGCGTCGATCAGCTGGAAGCGGTATTCGCCCGACGGATCGCGCCGATAGAGGATATTGCCGTGGTTGAAGTCGTCGTGCAGCACCCCCTTGGCGTGGAGCGTCGCGGCATACCGCGCGAAGGCCTTCAGCACCGGAAGCGTATCGGCCGCCGGAAAGCGGGTCGTCGCACTGCTGAGCGATTCGTAGTCGGTATGACGGCAGACGAACCATGCATCCTCCAGCAGCCCCCGGCGGCGGGTTTCGAGCCACGCGACGGGCTGCGGCGTGTCGATGCCCGCGGCCAGCAGCCGTTCGGCATGTTCGTAGGCCCGCTGCGCCTTGCTCTTGCGGAAAAAGGTGTAGACGATCCGGTTGAAGAGATTCGGGCGCCGATAGCGCTTCACGACGAGGCGTCCCGCCCCGGTATCGAAAGCCCGTATCGTGTTGCGGCCGTCGTGCAGCAGTTCGCCCGTCCGCGCGAAATCATGCGGCAGAGACTCGACGAAACGGCGCAATTCAATAAAGGAATGGTCGATGTGCAATTTCATATCCGGGATTCATTATCCGCAACCGCCGGCCTTCGCCGTCCGGAGAACGGGCGATCCGCTCCGGAGGCCGGACCATGACGTGCTGCAAAGTTAGCCCGGGAAAGTTTTTCCGGAAAGTTCATTTCGGAGCAAAAAAGGGCGGATTCGGGAAATCGGCCGGCCGGAAGACGGCGATCCGCCCCGCAGGGATGGCACGGGAACTCCCCGCCGGGGCGATCGCTGCGGATGCGTATTGTTCAGACGTACGGTCGGGCGCATCGGCCGGCAGGCTGGTCGGGCACGCCGACCCGGCGGAAAGGATCAACGGAAAGGGTCGGTACGGAATGCGCAAAGCCGTCCGAATAGTTTCGAACGGCTTTGAACGGTTGCGAGAGCTGTTGACGAGGCTTGAACTCGTGACCTCTTCCTTACCAAGGAAGTGCTCTACCACTGAGCTACAACAGCAGCTTCTCCATTGGAGTGGTGCAAAAGTACGCAAGAAAAATGAAACGACCAAAAAAATCGCCGATTTAGTTGCCCTTTTTTCTCTCCCGGCGCCGAAACCCGCGGAAAGCCGCACGAAAAAGCGCCGCACGGCCGCTGCGCGGCCCGCACCATCGCCGTCCGGACGGACGGATCGCGCCCTGCCGGCAGTCCGCCGCCCTCCGGCAGGCTCCGCACTGACAGCAAGAACCGGCGCAAAAAATCGCGGCGGAGCGGCGGAGATTTGCGAGAATTCGCTATCTTTGGCTGTCGGATCGGCAACCGATCCCACGTACGTGCGCCGGCGATCCGCCGCATCGCCTCCACCGGCCCGGCACGACCGTCCCGCCCCGCGGAACGACCCCGGCCGCAGCCTGCGCAGGACGCCCCGCCCCGGAAAGACGGCGCACGACGGAAAGACAATCGCATGCGAATCTATTAGCTTAAGTAAACGGATGAAACGGATTCTGATCGTGGGCGCCGGCGGGCAGATCGGCTCGGAGCTGACCACCTACCTGCGGAAAATTTACGGCGACAGCCGCGTTGTCGCCACGGACGTGCGCGAATGCAAACAGCTGGCCGAACGGGGGCCTTTCGAGGTGCTCAACGCGCTGGACGCCACCGCCATGGCCTCGTGCGTCGGCCGGCACCGCATCGACACCATCTTCAACCTGGTAGCCCTGCTTTCGGCCGTGGGCGAGCGCAATCCCCAGATGGCGTGGGGCGTGAATATGGGAGCGCTGATGAACTCGCTGGAGGTGGGCCGCCAGCACCACTGCGCGGTCTTCACCCCCAGTTCGATCGGGGCGTTCGGGCCCACGTCGCCCAAGGTGAAGACGCCTCAGGACACGATCATGCAGCCCACGACCATCTACGGCGTCTGCAAAGTGACGGGCGAGATGCTGGGCAACTACTACCACCACAAATACGGGCTCGACACGCGTTCGGTGCGCTTCCCGGGCATCATCTCCAACGTCACGCTGCCCGGTGGCGGCACGACCGACTACGCCGTGGAGATCTACTACGAGGCCGCGCGCAAGGGCCGCTTCACGTGCCCCGTGCCGCCCGACGTCTACATGGACATGATCTACATGCCCGACGCGCTGCGCGCCTGCGTGGAGCTGATGGAGGCCGATCCCGCGAAGCTGCGCCACCGCAACAGCTTCAACATCGCCTCGATGAGCTTCACGCCCGAGATCATCTGCGCCGAGATCCGGAAGCGGATGCCCGAATTCGTCATGGACTACGACATCGACCCCGTCAAGAAGGAGATCGCCGAGAGCTGGCCCGACTCGCTCGACGACACGTGCGCACGCGAGGAGTGGGGCTGGAAGCCCGAATGGGACCTCTCGCGGATGACCGACGACATGCTCGCGCACATCCGGAAAAAACTGGAGCTGCAAATCCTGAAATAACCGACGGCCCGGCCGGAGCAGGAGCAGAGGCCGGGCCGGACAACCGACCCGCACGCGAGAGCCCTCCGCACGCAAGCGTACGGCCCGGCTTCCCGGGCAGGCCGCCCTCACGCCTACGACACAGACCAAGATACGGATTCCTATGACCGCACGCAACAAAAGACAGATCGGCTACGCGATCTCGTTCGTCACGATACTGGCAGCCCTCACGGCCGCCGGAGGCAGCTACCTGCTCTCCTACGCCCTGCGCCCCGAGGCATTCATCCGGGAGCGGACCGCCTCGGCCCGCGAGTCGATGCTGCGGCAGTACCCGTTTCTCGGCCCCTGGATCGACAGCCTCGAACAACACGGCGCACTGCGCGACACGGTGATCCGCGGCCAGGAGGGCGAACGGCTCCACGCCGTCTACGCACCCGCGCCGAACCCGACTTCGCACACCGCCGTCATCGTCCACGGCTACACCGACTGCGCCGAACGGATGCTGATGATCGGCTACCTCTACCACCACGACCTGGGGTTCAACATCCTGCTTCCCGACCTGCATTACCACGGCAAAAGCGAAGGCCGCGCCATCCGCATGGGGTGGCTCGACCGGCTCGACGTGCTGCGCTGGATGGAGATCGCCAACGGGATTTTCGGCGGCGACACGCAGATGGTCATCCACGGCATCTCGATGGGCGCCGCCACGACGATGATGCTCTCCGGCGAACCGCAGCGGCCCTATGTCAAATGTTTCGTCGAGGACTGCGGCTACACCAGCGTCCGCGACCAGTTCGCCAAAGAGCTCAAGGAGCGGTTCTCGCTCCCGACCTTCCCGCTGCTCGACGCCGCGGACCTGCTGTGCCGCATGAAGTACGGCTGGGGATTCCGCGAAGCCTCGGCCCTGAAACAGGTGGCCCGCTGCGAACTCCCGATGCTCTTCATCCACGGCGATGCCGACGACTTCGTGCCGACGGAGATGGTCTATGCGCTCTACGACGCCAAACCGGGCGACAAGGAGCTGTGGGTGGTCCCGGGCGCGGGACATGCGGCCTCCTATCTCGACCAGCGCGAAGCCTATACCCGCCTCGTGAGCGATTTCGTCGACAAATACATGCATTGACCGGCGCCGCCGCATTCCGGCGGGACGCGGCCGGCCCTGCTCTCCGGCGGACCCGCCGCCCGATCCTTTCCGCCCGTGCGGCCGGCGACGCTTCCGCAGCCGCGTGCCGAGCCGCCGGTCCGTACGGCATCGCATCCGCCACGCCCGCCCGGAGATGCCTCCGTTATCGGCCGATGCCGATCGTATGCTGCCCGGCTTCGTAATCGGCGGGAGCCCTTCCGGGCAGGGCCACGCAGGCGGTCGCCCCCCGGGAACCGTCAGCCGGAGTTTCCAGCCCCGCTTCACGGGGCGCCGCGACACGCGGATGTCGCCCGCGACCGTCGGCAGCGAGATCGAAGCCCGCGGCATCAGATCGCGGGCCGGAGCCACGGCGAAACGCCTGCGACCGGCTTCCAGAGGCCGGAGGCCGCAGAGCCGCTCGACGATCGCCGTCAGCGGACCGCCGCTCCAGGCATGGTTCGTCGTTCCGCCGCCGTACTTCGCATTGCCTATCTCCCACCCCTCGAAAAGCGCCGTGCGCACGGGCCCGTCGACCATCGGCGCGAAACGCCGTCCGAAACGCGCCAGCGCATAGCCGCCGCGCCCCATGAGGAACAGCGCCTCCGACACGTATTTCTCCGTATGGGGGCTGGCGTGCTCCTGCGTCCGCAGTGCGGCGGACAGCGCGTCGTACTTCTCCGAACCGGCGATGTCCGCCACCACAGCCAGTATTTCGAATCGACGGCGATCCGCGCCACGGCGCGCGAAGGCGCCTCGTCGAGCCGCACGTCGCGGCGGAAAGCCGTCCAGCCGCTCACCGTATCGGCGGCGCCCTCAGGCGCTCCGATCCGCTGCGGCACGGCCGGGAACGCCGGCGGGAGCCACGAAACGGCGAATAATGCGGACAACGATTCTCTCATGGCTGGACATTTATCCCAAACATATCGAAAAACATCCGAACGACGGATACGCGGCGGCCGGGGAATCCTCCGGATCCGCGCCTGCGGCAGGCGGTCGGAAGCCGGAAAAAGGGTGCGGCCGCCCGCGGACGGGATCCGGCCCCCATTTTCGGGAAATAGCGTCTGCACGACCTTTTGCAAGGTTTTTTAATGATCTTGCAAGATTCTTTAAAACCCCGTAAAACCCAAAATGCTATTTTTGTATTGACTTATAAACCGCTATGCCTATGACAAACCCAACGGAACGAACGAACCGAAATCAATCCTGAAATCATCTCAAACTTTATTCTATGAATCTTAAAAATCTACTATTCACAAGTCTGATATGCGCCGCCTGCGGAATATCCGCGACGGTATCAGCAAATACCGCGGGGGGGGCAGCACCGCCGTCCAGCAATCGGGCGACATGCACGTGATTACCGGACGCGTGATCGACGCCGCGACCAACGAACCGGTCATCGGCGCGAACGTCGTGGTCAAAGGCACCACGAACGGTACGGCGACCGGAGCCGACGGCCGCTTTACGATCCAGGTCGGGAAAAAAGCGACCATCGACGTATCGTTCATCGGCTATAAGACCCGCACCCTCGACGTCAGCAGCGCCACGGAGCTCCTCGTAAAGCTCGAATCCGACAACCAGCTCGAAGAGGTCGTCGTCGTCGGAGCCGGCGCTCAGAAGAAGATCTCGATCACGGGAGCCATCTCCTCGGTTACGGGCACCGACCTGAAATTCCCCTCCTCGTCGCTGACGTCGGGTCTGGCCGGCAAACTCGCGGGCGTCATCTCGATGACCACCTCGGGCGAACCGGGCGCGACGACCGAATTCTACATCCGCGGCGTCGGGACCTTCGGCGGCCGCGCCACACCTCTTATATTATTGGACGACGTCGAGATCTCGTCGGGCGACCTGAACCGAATCCCCGCCGAGACGATCGAGAGCTTCACCATCCTCAAGGACGCCTCCGCGACGGCCATCTACGGCGTGCGCGGCGCCAACGGCGTGATGATCGTCACCACGAAGAAGGGCCAGGAAAACACCCGCGCCAAGGTCGGCGTGACGATCGAGAACTCGTTCGTACAACCGATGCGTTTCCCGAAATTCGTCGACGGAGCCACCTGGATGGAGCTCTACAACGAGGGCATGCTCGCCCGCGGAGCCGAGAATCCCAAATACACGGCGCAGGACATAGAGATGACCCGCAACCACACCGCACCTTACGTATACCCCGACGTGAACTGGCAGGACGTGCTGTTCCGCGACTTCAACATGAACCAGCGCGCCAACATCAACATCTCGGGCGGCGGCAACCGGGCGACCTACTACATGAGCCTCAACTTCAACCACGATACGGGTATCGTGAACGCGCCGAGCGACTACTACTTCAACAACAACATCCGCAACTACAACTACAACTTCCAGAACAACATCTCCTACAAGCTCACCTCCTCGACGACGGTCGACCTGCACCTCAACGCGCAGATGGGTTCGAGACGCGGTCCCGCGGAGGGCACCTCGGCGTTGTTCAACTACATGCTCGCGGCCAATCCGGTGCAGTTCCCGGTGCTCTACCCCTCGATGCCGGGCGACACGCACCTGCGCTTCGGCAATGCGTCGTTCAAGGGCAACGAGCTCTACACCAACCCCTACGCCTGCATGCTCGACGACCAGGCGCAGTACAATTACAGCACGATCAACGTGTCGCTGAAGCTCGACCAGAAACTCGACTTCATCACCAAGGGCCTGGCCGTTCAGGGACTGGTCAACTGGAAGAGCTACGCCAACAAGGTGTACGTGCAGGGCATCAACCCGACCTACTACACGCTGACCCCCAACAGCTGGTCGCCCGACAA
>CAOJSG010000055.1 GCA_948442615.1 uncultured Alistipes sp. | reverse complement strand
GAACAGCCCCTCGAAGTCGCCGCGCTGCATGGGCAGCAGCTTGGCCAGCGCCACGCGGCGGCCGGCCTCGTCGTCGGCCAGGATCATCTCGCGGATCGCCTTGATGCGGTCGCCCTCGAAGAACATGTGCTCCGTGCGGCAGAGACCGATGCCCTCGGCGCCGAACGCGAATGCCTGGGCGGCATCCTTCGGCGTGTCGGCGTTGGCGCGCACCTTCAGTACGGAGTACTTGCCGGCCAGCTCCATCAGCTTGCCGAAGTCGCCGCTCAGGTCGGCCGCTTTCGTGGCCACCTGACCCAGGTAGACTTCGCCCGTCGAGCCGTTGAGCGAGATCCAGTCGCCCTCCTTCACCTTATAGCCGTTCACCTCGATCGTGCGGGCCTTGTAGTCGATCTGCAGCTCGCCGGCGCCCGACACGCAGCATTTGCCCATGCCGCGGGCCACGACCGCCGCGTGCGAGGTCATGCCGCCGCGCGCCGTGAGGATACCTGCGGCGTCGAGCATGCCCTTGAGGTCCTCGGGCGAGGTCTCGATACGCACCAGGATCGCCTTCTGACCCGTTGCTGCGAGCACCTTCTCGGCGTCCTCGGCGAAGAACACCACCGGACCCGTAGCGGCGCCCGGCGATGCGGGCAGACCCTTGGTGATCACCTCGGCGCTCTTGATGGCGGCCTTGTCGAACACGGGGTGCAGCAGCTCGTCGAGCTTCGCTGGTTCGCAGCGCAGCACGGCGGTCTTCTCGTCGATCAGCCCTTCGCGCAGCATGTCCATGGCGATCTTCACCATGGCGGCGCCGGTCCGTTTGCCGTTGCGGCACTGCAGCATCCACAGCTTGCCGTCCTGGATCGTGAACTCGATGTCCTGCATGTCGGTGAAGTACTGCTCCAGATGGTGCTGGATGTCGTTCAGCTCCTTGTACACCTCGGGCATCACCTCCTCGAGCGAGGGGTACTTCGACGCGCGGTCCTCTTCCGAGATCTTCTGAGCCTTGGCCCAGCGCTTCGAGCCCTCGATCGTGATCTGCTGCGGGGTGCGGATGCCGGCCACGACGTCCTCGCCCTGGGCGTTGATCAGATACTCGCCGTTGAAGATGTTCTCACCCGTGGCGGCGTCGCGCGAGAAGGCCACGCCCGTCGCGGAGTTGCTGCCCATGTTGCCGAAGACCATCGCCTGCACCGACACGGCCGTTCCCCACTCCTGCGGGATGTTGTTGAGCTTGCGGTAGAGGATGGCGCGCTCGTTCATCCATGAGCCGAACACCGCGCAGATGGCGCCCCAGAGCTGATCCCACGGATCGGTCGGGAAGTCTTCGCCCGTCTGGGCCTTCACGGCGGCCTTGAACGCTGCGACCAGCTCCTTCAGGTCGTCGGTCGTCAGGTCGGTGTCGTTCTTCACGCCGCGCTTTTTCTTCTGCGCGTCGATGAGCACCTCGAACGGATCCTCGTCCTCCTTCGATGCGGGTTTCATGCCCAGCACCACGTCGCCGTACATCTGCACGAAGCGGCGGTAGGAGTCCCATGCGAAGCGGGGGTTGCCCGAGAGTTTCGACACGGCCTCCACCGCCTCGTCGTTCATGCCGAGGTTGAGGATCGTGTCCATCATGCCGGGCATCGAGGCACGGGCTCCCGAGCGCACCGATACCAGCAGCGGTTTGTCGCTGCCGCCGAACCGGCGTTCGGTGAGGCGCTCGATGTTGGCGATGGCCTTCTCCACTTCGGGACGGAGCATCTCGATGATCTTATCCTTGCCGTGCTTGTAATATTCGGCGCACACCTCGGTGGTGATGGTGAATCCCGGGGGCACGGGGATGCCGATGAGGTTCATCTCCGCCAGGTTGGCGCCTTTGCCGCCCAGCAGTTCCCTCATTTTGCCGTTGCCTTCGGCCTCCTTGTTGCCGAAGGTGTAGACACGTTTTACGTCTGCCATAGTTGGTTGAATTTTTTTGTGACTTGTAAATATAATAATAATTTTCGGAACTATCGCTTTCGATTCGTAAAATTTGCGGATCGCATCGTCCCTCCGACCGGACCGGTTGCCGTCCGCCGCGCCGAGCGGAGATCCGCCGACCGCTGCGGCGGCCGTGTCTCTGCGTCCGGAGACGGGAAAAGTCGGATCCGGCGCGGACCGTAACCGACTTTTCGTCATCGGGGTTGCGAATATAGAAAAAAAATCCGAAATGCAAAAACGATGCGGGCTGTTTTTTGTTCGTTCTTTCCGGCCGATTCGTCTTTTTCGGAGCGCCCGACCGCTGCGGCGCTTCGTTTTCCCCGGAGCGGACGTTTCGATTCGCAGGGGCGGGGTTTCGGGTCGGAAGATGCGGTGCGTGGAAAAGCGGGGCCTCTCCGCCGGGCGGCGTCCCTACTCCAGATAGACGAACACGGGCAGCGCCCGGCTGTAGCCGCCTTCGTAGACGCCTCGGTCGTAGGTCGGAAGCGGCCGCACGCGCCGGGCGTCGAACAGGAACCGGCGGGCGTAGACGGCCCCTTCGGAGACGTGCAGCGCCGTGTCGGCCAGAATCCGGTCGCGCAGCCGCCAGCCGCTGCGGTAACGTACGTTGCCCTGCCCGGCCCGTTCGATCCGCGCGAATGGGTTCCGCAGCCCCGACCGGCCGCAGGGGACCGAGGCGCTGCGTCCCAGGACGAGCAGCCGTACGTCGGGGCGTTCGGCCCGCAGGTCGCGCACGATCCATGCGGCCATGCGCGTGTCGTCCGTCAGCAGCAGCCCGACGCGTTCGCGGCGGCCCCGGGGCGTATCGGTTTCGGCCGTGCGGTGTGCGGCCGGCAGATGCAGCTCGCCCTCGACATAGAGGTGGTTGCGGCCCGACTCGATGCGGTCCGGAAAGAAGAGGTCGCCGTAGTAGAGCAGGGCGAAGTCCATGCCCGTCAGTGAATTGAGCGTGCGGTGCACGTAGCAGTAGTCGTCCCGGCACGCTGCGGTCAGGTCGCGGACGACCGCTTCGTTCTCCACGCCGCACAAGGCCGCCAGGGGCATCCGCATCGAGTCCAGCACCGCGGCCGTGCGGCGGATCTTGCATCGGTAGCGCTCGGTGTCCCAGCGCAGTGCTCCGCCGGGCGTGTGGTCCGTGTCGTCGTAGAACGGCGAGGGCAGGGTGTCGTAGAGCCGGTCGAGGTCGTAGTACGCCACGCCGATGCGCCGCTGGGCCGTGCTGCGGCAGGGGCCGAGGAGCGCGGCGGCGAAGAGGTACAGAAGTATGCCCGGCAGCGGTCTTTTCATGGGCGACGGGGAATGACGGCGGCGGATCGCCGCGGAGGTGTCTTCGGGAAAAAAGAGACGGACGCCCGCCGGGTGTCCGCTCTGCCGATGTGATTCCGGAGCGGTTCGAACGCTCGACCCACAGCTTAGAAGGCTGTTGCTCTATCCAACTGAGCTACGGAACCCCGCTTGCCGCGATGCGGCGCGAATGCGGTTGCAAAACTAACACAAATCCGCCGATAATCCAAAAGATCGTCCGAATCTTCGCGGATTGCCGCATAAAAAAACGATCCGGCCGCCGGATTGTTTGGCGGATTGGGAAATAATCGCTATTTTTGCAGGCTTCAAAGCCCGAAAGGGTTGAGCGTTTTCAATAACCTTACAAAATTTTATTAGCAAATGGCTGTTAAAATTCGTCTGGCACGTCACGGCAAGAAGGGTTATGCCTTCTACCACATCGTTGCCGCAGATAGCAGAGCGCCACGTGATGGTAAATTCATCGAAAAGTTGGGTACCTACAACCCCAACACGAATCCTGCTACGATCGACCTGAACTTCGAGCAAGCTCTGGGTTGGTTACTCAAAGGCGCACAACCCACGGATACCTGCCGTGCGATTCTCTCCTACAAGGGCGTGCTCTACAAGAAGCACCTGCTGGGCGGCGTCGCCAAGGGCGCTTTCTCGGAGTCGGACGCCGAGGCCAAGTTCAACAAGTGGATGAACGAGAAGGCCGGCAAGATCGAAGCCAAGACCAACAAACTCGCGAGCGATGCCAAGTCGGCCGAGAAGGCCCGTCTGGCCGCCGAGTCGAAGATCAAGGAGGAGCGTGCCGCCGCCCTGGCCGAGAAGAAGGCCGCTGCGGAGGCTGCCGCCAAGGAGGCCGAGGCCGCTGCCGCCGAGGCTCCCGCCGAAGGCGAGGCTGCCGCCGAATAGCGCGCGAGCGGGTTTTCCGCCGAATAGAACGTCGAATGCCTCGGGCATTTGGCGTTTTTTCGTATCGTCGGCTGCGTCCCGGCGGTTTCGGCCGGTCCGCTGCGGGGTGGGACCGTCCTGGCGCCGGCAGGCGGTTTTCGAGGAGCATGCGGCGGATCTGCTGCGGCTTTCCGCAGGCCAGCCGCCCGGCGGTCTGTTTTTGCAGATGCGGCGGAATCCGTCCTGACGCCCGGCAGGCGGTCCGTATCGTCGTCGGCGTCTTGTCGGCCGGTACGGAGTGTGATCGGACTGCCGCTTGTTCCGATGCCCGGTTTGTCGTATCTTTGGCGGAGCTTCGGGGCTTCGTAGCGGAAGGAGGGCCGGCTGCGGGAATCTGCCTGACCGCCGCTTGCCGCCGTCGGGCGCCGCACCGGCGGTGACCGCTCCGTCCGCAGCCGGCGGAACGGGCGCTTGTGGCCGGTAGGGGACGGCGCGTCTCTCCGGGGCGGGGATCCGGTGCGCGGTTCCGGCGGTCGGACGGTCGCCGGGGCGTGAAACGAAGATAGCTAATCGCGTTTTCAATGAAAAATCAGTATGCGCCGGCATCCGTGCCGGCCGGAAGGATCAACAAGCTGTTCGGTACCGAGGGCGGTGTGATGCTGAGCCTCTACGAGGCCTTTCCCGATGATTTCGATCCTGCGGAGACTCCGCTGTTCGTCGCGATCGACGGGCTGGATGTACCGCTCTGGTGCGAGCGTTTCGAGCGGCGCGGCGCGGCGGGTGCCGTGGCTTCGTTCGCCGATCTGGATACGCCGCGGCGTGCGCGGGAGCTGCTGGGGCGCGAGTTCCGCATCGACCTCGCGCAGGAGGACGGAGACGAGTTCTACCTCGAGGATCTGATCGGCTTCGCGGTGGAGACCGAGACCTTCGGCGCCGGGGATGCTGCGGCGGACGATGCGGCCGCATCGCCGGACGGCGCGCACGTGTGCCGGCACGGGGTCGTCTCCGACTACTACGACAGCGAGCTGAATCCGCTGTTCGAACTGGAGATCGACGGCCGCCGGGTGCTGGTGCCGGCCGTCGAGGAGTTCATCGCGCATATCGATTTCGAGGCGCGCACGATCCGCATGGTGCTGCCCGCGGGGCTGACGGAACTGGAATAGACGGCCGCCGCCGTGCGGGGCGGGCCGGTTCGGCGCAGCGCGTACCCGGACTTTCCGGGGCTGCGCCTCCCGGTGCGCCGGCGCTGCGATGGGCCGGATGCGGGCTGTGCCGCGGCGGAAAAGAGACATCGGCACGAACGGTATGATTTTCGGCGCGGCTTTCGGGCGGCCGAACAACGATTGGAATATGGCACGCGTAGTGATAGGACTTTCGGGCGGCGTGGATTCGTCGGTGGCGGCCTGGCTGCTCAAGGAGCAGGGGCACGAGGTGATCGGACTCTTCATGGTCAACTGGCACGATACGACGGGAACGCTGGAGGGCGACTGCCCGTGGCGCGACGACCGCGTCTTCGCGGAGCTGGTGGCCCGCAAACTGGACATTCCGCTGCATGTGGTCGACCTCTCGGAGGACTATCGCCGCCGGGTGGTGGACTACATGTTCGCCGAGTACGAACGGGGGCGTACGCCCAATCCGGACGTGCTCTGCAACCGCGAGATCAAATTCGATGTCTTTCTGAAGGAGGCGCTGAAGCTCGGTGCCGACTACGTGGCCACGGGGCACTACTGCCGCAAGGCCGAGGCGACGCTGCCCGACGGCCGTACGGTCTGGCGCCTGCTGGCGGGCAGCGACCCGAACAAAGACCAGAGCTATTTCCTCTGCCAGCTTTCGCAGGAGCAGCTGCGCTATGCGCTCTTTCCCGTGGGCGGGCTGCTCAAGCCCGAGGTGCGGCGCATCGCCGCGGAGCAGGGGCTCGCCACGGCCGGGCGCAAGGATTCGCAGGGGATCTGTTTCGTGGGCAAGGTGGACCTGCCGCTCTTCCTGCAGCAGAAACTGGCCGCGAAGCGGGGCAATGTGCATGAGATCCTGCCTTCGTGGCCCAAGTTCCGGCGGGAGCTGCCGCCGGCGGATGCCGTGACGGAGTTGCGTCCGGCGGGCGGCGGCGCGGTAGGAGCAGCCGAACGCCCGTCCGTACCGACGGACGGACAGCTGGCCGCCCTGGCCGCGCCGTGGCGCTACACCGTGCGCGACGGCAAGAAGATCGGCGAGCACAACGGGGCGCATTTCTACACCGTCGGCCAGCGCAAGGGGCTGGGTATCGGCGGTCGCAGGGAGTCCCTGTTCATCCTGGCGACCGACGTGGAGGCCAATGCGATCTTCGTGGGCGAGGGCGACGCGCATCCCGGGCTGTGGCGTCCGGCGCTGCGCATCGCGCCGGGCGAGGTGCATTGGGTCGACCCCGCGGCGGTCGTGGCCGCGGGCGGCAGCCGGCGGTTCCGGGTGCGTATCCGTTATCGCCAGCCTTTGCAGGAGGCCGAGTTGTTCGTGCGCGAATCGGGGCTCTTCATCCTCTTCGACGAGCCGCAGCGGGGCATCACGCCCGGGCAGTTCGCCGCCTGGTACGACGGCGAGGAGCTGGTCGGTTCGGGCGTGATCGCGGAGTGAGGGGCCTCCGGGCGAGTCGCCGGATGTTTCGGATGTGCGCCGGATTGCGAACGGCTCCCGGGGGCGGTCGCTATGGCGGATCGTTGCTTTTCGGTTCGGGAGCGGTCGTTGGAGACCGCGCGTGCACTCGGCCGGGCGCTTTTTCGCTCTGGCGTTTTTTCCGACGGTCCGTTGATCGTCGGGCCGATTCGCCCGGCCGACGGACCCTTTCACGCGGACGGACGCTTCGCCGGCAGGATTTATGTCGCGTAGAGATCGACTATACGGATGATATGTAGGCGGTTGTCGGAATGTTCCGCCGCTGTCCCGTTCAGCACCCGCTGCGGGGGCGGCGGAGCCGCCCGAACGCCTCGAAAAAGTCGGGATAGCTTTTGGCTACGCATTCGGCCCCTTCGATCGTCACTTCGCCGTCCGCCCGCAGGGCCGCCACGGCCAGCGACATGGCCATGCGATGGTCGCCGTGGCTCGCGACACGCCCGCCGCGGATCGCACCGCCGCGGATCAGCATCGTGTCTTCCTGCGACAGATCCACTTCGATACCCAGTTTGCCGTACTCTTCGCGGATCGCCTCGGCGCGGTCGGACTCCTTGTAGCGCAGCCGCCGCGTCCCCCGGATCGCGCTGACGCCTTCGGCCGCCGCTGCGAGCGCTGCGAGCGCCGGAAAGAGGTCGGGACAGTGCGTGGCGTCGAACTCGAAGGCCCGCAGCGGCCTGCGGGCGGCCGTGACGGCCCGGGCTTCGTCGATGACGGCCGCACCGGCCCGCACGAGCGCCGTGCAGACGGCCGTGTCGGCCTGACGCGAAAGCATCGAGATGTTCTCCACGCGCACTTCGCCCGCCGTGGCGCCCGCCACGAGCAGCATGGCGGCGGCGCTCCAGTCGCCTTCGATCCGGTAGTCGACCGGCATGTAGCGCTGGTTGCCCTCGATATAGAACTCCGTGAAGTCGTTGTGGCAGATTTCCACGCCGAAGCGGGCTGCCGTATCGATCGTCATGTCGATATAAGGCGTCGACACGGCGTCGCGCACCCGCAGCGTCGTCTCTCCGGAGGCGAGCGGCAGCGCCAGGAGCAGTCCCGTGACGAACTGCGACGAGACCGAACCGTCGACCTCGATCAGGCCGCCCCGCATCGGTCCGCAGACCTCGAACGGGAGGAAGCCGTCGTTGTGGCGCACGCGTACGCCCGCGCTGCGCAGCGGTTCGACCATCATGCCCATCGGGCGGCGGAGCAGCGAGCCTTCGCCCTCGATGCGGATCGGCGTGCCGCACAGCGCGGCGATGGGGGTGAACAGCCGGGTCGAGAGGCCCGATTCGCCCACCGGAAGCCTGCTGTCCGCGGGGTGCAGTCCGCCGGCGACGGCCACCGTCTCCCGGTCGAGGATCCGCGGCCGGGCGCCCAGCGCCTCGATGCACCGCAGGGCCGACCGCGTGTCGTCGCAGAATTCGATGTTTCGCAGCACCGATTCGCCTTCGCACAGCAGCGAGGCGGCCAGCGCCCGTTGGGCGTAACTTTTCGAGCAGGGGGGCGTCAGCGCTCCCGAGACCTCCCCCGGCGGAACGGTTCTGTCCATCTCAGTGTTTTTTCAGGGCATCGGGGTTGTTCTTCATCTCCTGCGTGAGCTGGTGGCTCTTCTTCAGTTCGAAGTGCTGCCCGAGGTAGACCTTGCGCACGACGGGATCGGCGGCCAGCTCCTCGGCCGAGCCGGTCTTGAGGATCTTGCCCTCGTAGAGCAGGTAGGTGCGGTCGGTGATGGCGAGCGTCTCGTCGACGTTGTGGTCGGTGATGATGACGCCGATGTTCTTGTGCTTGAGCGTGGCGACGATCGACTGGATGTCCTCCACGGCGATGGGGTCGACGCCCGCGAACGGCTCGTCCAGCAGGATGAAGGCGGGGTTGATCGCCACGGCGCGGGCGATCTCCGTACGGCGGCGCTCGCCGCCCGAGAGCTGGATGCCGAGGCTCTTGCGCACCTTCTGCAGGCGGAACTCCTCGATCAGCGCCTCGACGCGCTCGCCCTGATACGCTTTCGAGTAGTCGGTCATCTCCAGCACGGCGCGGATGTTCTCCTCGACCGACAGCCGGCGGAACACCGAGGCCTCCTGCGCCAGGTATCCCACGCCCATCTGGGCGCGCCGGTAGACGGGCTGGTCGGTAAGCTCGGTCACCTGGCCTTCGTCGTTTTCGAGGAAGATCTTGCCTTCGTTGGGCTTGATGAGGCCTACGATCATGTAGAACGTCGTGGTCTTGCCCGCGCCGTTGGGGCCGAGCAGGCCGACGATCTCGCCCTGGTTCACCTCGATCGACACGTGGTCGACGACCGTGCGGGCCTTGTATTTCTTGACGAGTTCGCTGGTGTATAAGTGCATCGCGTTGTGTGGTTGTTGTCGCCCGGCTGCGGATCGGCCGCGGCCGGGTGCGTTTCGGCAAAGATAATAAAACGGCCGGAATTCTGCGTCGCGACCGTGCAAAATGTTCGCCGGAGTGCGAGGTCCGGGGCGCGGCGGCGGAAAACTGGCCGTGATGGCCGCCGGCAGCCGCGAACCGCCGCGCCCGGCCTATTCGGGGCGGTAACCGCAGTCTTCGAGCAGTCGGGCGCGGTCGTTGGCGGCCGCTACGGCCAGTTGGTCGCAGCGGTTGTTCTCGACGGTCTCGGCATGGCCCTTCACCCAGACGAACCGCACCCGGTGCCGGCGGTACACGCGCAGGAACCGCTGCCACAGGTCGGGGTTTTTCTTTCCGGCGAACCCTTTCTTCTCCCAGCCGAAGAGCCACCGCTTCTCGATGGCGTCGACCACGTATTTCGAATCGGAGTAGATCGTGACGTCCGAACCCTCGAAACGGAGCGTTTCGAGCGCCACGCAGACGGCCATCAGCTCCATGCGGTTGTTGGTCGTGAGACGATAGCCCTGCGACAGCTCCTTGCGGTGGGGGCCCGAGAGCAGCACGCATCCGTAGCCTCCCGGTCCGGGATTCCCGAGGGCCGAGCCGTCGGTGTAGATCGTTATTTGCGGCATAGCCATTTTTTCGTTTTCGTTCTGTGTGCGGGCGCTGTCCGCCGGGCGGTACGCGCGATGCGGGAGTCCGTCCGGTGCCGGTGCGGCGGGGAGCGACGGCTGCGCCCGGAGCGCAAACGGTCCCGCCGCCCAGAGCAGCAGGACCGTAAGCATGCGGCGGAACGTTCGCATGGCACCCGTTATTTGAGCGCTGCGAGCTGCTCCTTTAGGGCGGCGATCTTCGCTTCGGCGTCGGCCTGCTTGGCCCGCTCGTTGGCCACGACCTTCTCGGGCGCCGACTGCACGAACCGTTCGTTGGAGAGTTTCTTCATCACCGAGGCGAGGAATCCTTCGTAGTAGGCCAGGTCGTCGGCGAGCTTGCGGCGTTCGGCCTCGGTGTCGATCTTGCCGGCCATCGGCACGAAATACTGCGTGGTCTTCACGAGGAAGGCGACGGCCGCGGGGTCCTTTTCGCCGACGGTCCGGATTTCCGACAGATTGGCCATCTTGGCCAGCAGCGGAGCGTATTCGACCGGATAGTTCTCGTCCGCGATCACTTCGAGTACGAGCGCCTCCTTCTGCGGCAGCCCCTTCTGGTTGCGGATGTTGCGTACCGACGAGACGATCTCCTTGGCCAGTTCGAAACGGCCGAGAAGCGCCGTGTCCGGTACGGCCGGCTCGGGCATGGGGGCCGTGCAGATCGATGCGCCGGACGTGCGGGGCGCGAGGGCCTGCCAGATCTCCTCCGTGACGAACGGCATGAACGGGTGCAGCACGCGCATCAGCGCGTCGAAGAAGCCGCGCGTGGCCTCCATCGTCGCCGGGTCGGTCGGTGCTCCGTAGGCGGGTTTCACCATCTCGAGGTAGAGGCCGCTGAAGTCGTCCCAGAACAGGCGGTAGGCCTCCTTGAACGCCTCCGAGATGCGGTAAGCGGCGAAATCATCGGCGATCTGGCGGAGCGAGCGGCCCAGCGCCTGCTCGAACCATGCCACGGCGAGCCGGTCGTTCTCGCTCTGCGCGGTCGCGGCGTCGACGCGCCAGCCGTTGACGAGCCGGTAGGCGTTCCATATCTTGTTGCCGAAGTTGCGGCCCTGCTCGCAGAGCGCCTCGTCGAACATCACGTCGTTGCCGGCCGACGAGCTGATGAGCATGGCCATGCGCACGCCGTCGGCGCCGTATTTGTCGATCAGGTCGAGCGGGTCGGGCGAGTTG
>CAOJSG010000054.1 GCA_948442615.1 uncultured Alistipes sp. | reverse complement strand
GCCATCTTCGGCGGCTCGCATCTTCGATGCGACCGGCCCAGCCGCCGAAGATGATTATTCTGTCAGACCGACTCATAAAACC
The DNA here is from genome assembly GCA_948442615.1 of uncultured Alistipes sp. GTDB lineage: Bacteria > Bacteroidota > Bacteroidia > Bacteroidales > Rikenellaceae > Alistipes. The sequence goes on along the minus strand of CAOJSG010000054.1, from coordinate 11,264 downwards.
CGGCTCTTAGCCGGACAAGTCCTTACAAAACGAACGTAAACGGCAGCAGCCGGACAGCCGTATCGACCGCCGTAGCCGAACCGTTGCCGCTCATGATGACACGCATGGGCGATCCCTGGCGGCGTTCGACGTCGACCATCACCTGGCGGCACTGTCCGCAGGGGTAGCATTCCCGCTCGGAGGGAACCGAAGCGATGGCCAGCGCCTCGATCGGGTCGTCGGCATAGTTGGCCTGGGCGTAGAACAGCAGCGACCGTTCGGCGCAGAGTCCCGCCGGATAGACTTCGCTTTCGAAGTTGCTGCCGTAGAGAATCTTGCCGCTGCGCAGCCGCGCGGCAGCCCCCACCCGGAACTTCGAATAGGGGGCGTGGGCGTTCGCGGTGGCCCGCTCGGCTTCGCGCACCAACGCACGGTCGGCCTCGGGAAGTTCCGCGAGCGAGGCGTAGTGTTCGTAATCGAAAACAAGCTGCTTTTTCATACTCTTCTTTTTTCGGGCAAAGTTTTCAAAGGTAATACAATTTCGGCAATACTCCTAATTTTATGCCGAAAATCGGACCGAATCCCACCCGGGATGCAATCCGCCCGGCAATTGCGAAAAAGTTGTACACAATTTTCGACCGTCGTTCCGGCACGCGGACCGCCCGTCCGTCGACGCGGGAAGCATCCGCCCCCGGTTTCGCCCCGTGTCGGCCGGCCGCAGCGCATTTTGTCGACAAAGTTTTCGACAAAAGCGCAAGCCCGGCGTTTTGTTTTTTGCCCGGTAATGCTTACTTTTGACTGCTGAAAGTAAGGTTAACCATGGAAAAAGAATTCAATCCGTCGCAACGAAACCAGAATGCCTACGCGGCGATGACCGACTCGGTAGGCACCGTGCCGCCCCAGGCCGTGGAGCTCGAAGAGGCCGTCCTGGGCGCACTGATGCTCGAAAAGGACAGCATCATCGCTGTGCAGGAGTATCTTACGGCGGATGCGTTCTACACCGAGGAGCACCGGATCATCTACAAGGCCATCGAGGAGTTGTCGATCGCCATGAAGCCCATCGACTTCTATACCGTCACCGAACAGCTCAAGTCGCAGGGCCAGCTGCGCAAGGTGGGCGGTGCGACCTACCTCGCCCAACTGACCCAGAAGGTCGGTTCGGCAGCCAACGTGGAGTTCCATGCCAAGATCATCGCCCAGAAATTCGTGCAGCGCGAGCTGATCCGCTCGGCGACCGAGATCCAGAAACGCTCCTACGACGAGTCGACCGACGTGACGGAGCTCATCGGCTATGCCGAAAGCGAAATCTTCAAGGTCTCGGAGGGACACATCAAGCGCGCCGTGCAGGGTGCCAAGGACATTCTGCGCCGCGCCCTGGACCAGATCGAGGAGGCTTCGAAAAACACCAGCGCCTTCAACGGCGTGCCGTCGGGCTTCATGGCCATCGACCGCGTGACGCTGGGCTGGCAGCTGTCCGACCTCATCATCATCGCCGCCCGTCCTTCGATGGGTAAGACGGCTTTCGTGCTCTCGATGGCCCGCAACATGGCCGTGGACCACGAGCAGGGCGTAGCGTTTTTCTCGCTCGAAATGTCCGCCGTGCAGCTGATGATGCGTTTGATCATCGCCGAAACGGGACTTTCGGGCAACGATGTCAAGTCGGGCCGCCTGACGCCCGAGCAGTGGCGCCACCTCGAATCGGCGACCAAGCCCCTGGGCTCGGCGCCGCTGTTCATCGACGATACCCCGGCGCTCTCGGTCTTCGAATTCCGCTCGAAGGCGCGCCGTCTGAAGATTCACCACGATATCAAGATCATCATCATCGACTACCTCCAGCTCATGACCGGCAACCAGGACTCGAAGGGCAACCGCGAGCAGGAGGTGGCCTTCATCTCGCGTACGCTCAAGGCCATCGCCAAGGAGCTGAACGTGCCGGTGATCGCCCTTTCGCAGCTGAGCCGCGCCACGGAGATGCGCGGCGGTTCGAAGCGTCCGCAGCTGTCGGACCTCCGCGAATCGGGTGCCATCGAGCAGGACGCCGATATCGTGGCCTTCATCCACCGTCCGGAGTACTACGGCATCAACCAGGACGAAAACGGCATGCCCACGGCCGGCATGGCCGAAATCATCCTCGCCAAGCACCGTAACGGCGCCGTGTGCGATGTCAACCTGCGTTTCCTCAAGGAGCAGGCCCGCTTCGCCGACATGGACGATGCGATGATGCCCCCGGCCCAGGCCGCCGACGCACAACAGGCCTACGACGACTACGCCAGCGGTTCGAACGGCCCGGCGGGCGGCGCTCCTTCCTTCGGCATGGGCGGCGCCCTGGGTTCGACGTCCGGCGGAGAATTCGACCTCAACGCGTCGCCTTCGATCAGCGACGAAGTACCCTTCTAAACCATGTTCGTCCGCGTATTTTCGGGTGCGGTCGTGGGGATCGACGCCGTGCGCGTGACCGTCGAGGTCAACATCGCGGGCGGCGGGCTGGGACTGTTCCTGGTCGGTCTTCCCGACAATGCCGTCAAGGAGAGCGAACAGCGCATCCGCTCGGCTTTCGAGAACTCCGAAGAACGCATGTCGGGCCGCAAGATCGTCGTCAATCTCGCCCCGGCCGACCTGCGCAAGGAGGGATCGGGCTTCGACCTGCCGATCGCCGTGGGGATACTCGCCGCGATGGAGCGGATCGACAACAGGGCGCTCGAAGATACGCTGCTCGTGGGCGAATTGTCGCTCGACGGTTCGCTGCGCCCCGTGCGGGGTGTGCTACCGCTGGCGATCCACGCCCGACAGACGGGACTGCGGCGCATGATCGTCCCGGCGGACAACGCCGCCGAAGCGACCGTGGTCGAGGGGCTCGAAATCTTCGGCGTCGCAAATCTGAAACAGGCCGCAGCGCTGCTCAACGGCGACGAAACACTGCAACCCGCCGCTCCCGCGGCGCCACAGGCCGAACCGGCGCAGAACGGACGCTACGACGAAGATTTCGCCGACGTGCGGGGACAGCAGCATGTCAAACGGGCTTTGGAGATCGCCGCTGCGGGCGGCCACAACGCGATCCTGATCGGCGCCCCGGGCTCGGGCAAGACGATGCTGGCCCGCCGCATGCCGACGATCCTGCCGCCGCTGAGCCGCGACGAAGCATTGGAAACGACCAAGATATACTCCGTCGCCGGGAAAACGGGCGTCACGGGAGGCCTGATGACCCGGCGGCCGTTCCGGGCTCCGCACCACACCGCCTCGCAGGTCGCCGTGATCGGCGGCGGACAGTCGCCCCGGCCGGGCGAGGTTTCGCTCGCACACAACGGGGTCCTGTTCCTCGACGAGCTGCCCGAATTCGGCCGCAGCGTCCTGGAGGTGCTCCGGCAACCGCTCGAAGAGAAGCGCATCGCCGTCTCGCGCACGAAATACAGCGTGGAATACCCGGCGAACTTCATGCTCATCGCGGCGATGAACCCCTGTCCGTGCGGCTATTACAACCATCCGACGCACGAATGCGTCTGCTCGCCGAGCTCGGTGCACCGCTATATGGGACGGATTTCGGGACCGCTGATGGACCGCATCGACCTCCACGTCGAAGTTACGCCCGTCACGGCGCAGGAGTTGCGGGCGGCGGCCCCGGGCGAACCGAGCGCCGCAATCCGCCAGCGGGTCGTACGGGCCCGCGAGATTCAGGCCCGGCGCTTCGAGGGACACCCCACGGTCCGCACCAACGCCATGATGAATTCGGCGATGCTGCGCGAGTTCTGCCGTCCGGACGCTGCGGGCGCCCGGATGCTCGAACAGGCCATGCAACGACTGTCGCTCTCGGCACGCGCCTACGACCGGATTCTGAAGGTCGCCCGCACGATCGCCGACCTGGACGGACACGACGCCATCACGCCGCAGGATATCGCCGAAGCGATCGGTTACCGTTCGCTCGACCGCGGAAGCTGGGGCGCTTGATCCCATACTTATATATAAGATAATTCGAACCGAAATGACAACGATACGACCCAAACGTATTATTTTATCGGGCGGCGGCACGGGCGGCCATATCTACCCCGCCGTGGCGGTCGCCGAGGCGCTGAAACGACGCCTGGGCGACGACGTGGAACTGCTTTTCGTCGGCGCCGAGGGTAAAATGGAGATGGAGAAGGTGCCCGCCCTGGGCTACCGCATCGTCGGGCTGCCCATCGCCGGACTGCAACGACGCCTGGACTGGCATAACCTGCTGGTTCCTTTCAAGGTGCTGCGGTCGATCCGGCTGGCCCGGCGCACGATCCGCACGTTCGGAGCCGATGCGGTCGTCGGATTCGGCGGCTACGCGAGCGCCCCGGTGCTGTGGGCCGCGCAGCGCATGGGAGTCCCGACGCTCATCCAGGAGCAGAACTCCTACGCCGGCGTGACGAACAAAATCCTGGCCCGCCGCGCGAAACGCATCTGCACGGCCTACGAAGGAATGGAACGCTTCTTCCCTGCGGAGAAGATCACCCTCACGGGCAATCCCCTGCGGGGCCGCTTCTCGAAAGAGGGCGCCGACCACACCGAGGCCCTCGCCCACTACGGATTCACGGCCGAACGCCCCGTGGTGCTGGTCGTCGGAGGATCGCTCGGAACCCGCTCGCTGAACGAGATGATGAAGACCTGGATCGCATCGCTCGACGGCGCACAGGCTCCCGTGCAGGTGATCTGGCAGACCGGGAAATATTACGAACGCGAGATGCGCGCATTTCTTGCCGAACACCCCACGCCGGGCATCTGGCAGGGGGCCTTCATCGAGCGCATGGACCTGGCCTATGCGGCCGCCGACCTGGTGATCTCGCGCAGCGGCGCGGGAACCGTTTCGGAACTGTGCCTCGTAGCCAAACCGGTGCTGTTCGTCCCCTCGCCCAACGTCGCGGAGGATCACCAGACCCAGAACGCCCTGGCGTTGGAGCGCCACGGCGCCGCGGCGATCGTACGCGATGCCGCATGCCGCACCGAGGCGATGCCGCGGGCCTTGGAGCTGCTCGCCGACCCCGAAGCGCTCGCCGCCATGAGCCGCAACCTCGAAGCGCTGGCCCGCCCCCGGGCCGCGGAGGATATCGTGGACGAAATCATGAAGATAATTCGCTAAACGACATGGAGTTTCAAAATATCTACTTCCTGGGCATCGGCGGCATCGGCATGAGCGCCTTGGCCCGTTATTTCCTGCACGAAGGCAAATCCGTCGCCGGATACGACCGCACCGAATCGTCGCTCACCGACGCCCTCGCGGCCGAAGGCGCCGCGATCCATTACGAGGACGATGTGCGGCTGATCCCCGCGGCATTCCTCGATCCCGAGCGCACGATGGTGGTCTACACTCCCGCCGTGCCGCACGACCACAGCGAATACCGCTACTTCGTCGATCGCGGATTCCGCGTCGAGAAGCGTTCGCAGATGTTGGGACACCTCGCCGCGGGAAAATACGTCATGGCCGTGGCGGGCACCCACGGCAAAACGACCACCTCGACCCTCGTGGCATGGCTCAACCGAGGCCTTACGGGCGGCGGTTCGGCCTTCCTGGGAGGGCTCTCGAAGAATTTCGGCGGCAACCTGGTGCTGGGCGACGGCAAGCGGCTGGCGGTCGAAGCCGACGAATTCGACCGCTCGTTCCTGCGCCTCTACCCCGACGTGGCGGTGGTCACCTCGGCCGATGCCGACCACCTGGACATCTACGGCACCCACGAAGCGGTGAAGGAGGCCTTCTCGCAATTCGTGGGGCAGATCCGCGAGGGAGGCTCCCTCATCATCAAACAGGGGGTGGATATCCGCATCGACAATCCTCGGATCACGGTCTACCGCTATGCCTACGACACCCCGTGCGACTTCTACGCCTGCGACATCCGCCTGACGGAGGGCGGCCGCTACCGCTTCGGCATCGTGACGCCCGACGGGACGATCGCCGACTGCACGTTGGGCGTCCCCGGGTGGGTCAATATCGAAAACGCCGTCGCGGCCGTCGCCTCGGTGTGGTGCGCGGCACGCGCCGAGGGCACAGCGCTCGATCGCGACCGGCTGCGCGAGGCGCTGGCCTCCTTCTCGGGCGTCAAGCGGCGTTTCGATTTCTACCTCAACACCCCGCAGCAGGTCTATATGGACGACTACGCCCACCATCCGCGCGAACTGGCCGCCACGCTCGCCTCCGTGAAGGGCATGTTCCCCGGGCGACGCGTCACGGCCCTCTTCCAGCCCCACCTCTACACCCGCACGCGCGACCTCTACCGCGAATTCGCCGAAGCGCTTTCTCAGGCCGACGAGGCGGTGCTGCTGCCGATCTACCCCGCCCGCGAGGAGCCCATCCCCGGCATCGAGTCGGAGATCATCGCCGAGCGGATCACCGTGCCGTGCCGCATCGTGCCGCGCGAGGCGCTGGCCGAGACCGTCGCGGCGATGGATACCGACGTGGTTATCAGCTTCGGCGCCGGGAACATCGACGCCTGCTGCGAGGCGATCGCCGAGAAGCTGCGCCGTAAACAGGAATCGAACCGCTGAAACCCATAAACCCCGATCCGGTCTTGAAACCTTCACTCCGATATGCGCTCAACGGCCTCCTGTGGGGGGCTGCCGCCTGCTACGTCCTCTACGCCGCCTCGAAGGCCCGCGGACGGCGGGCGGACCGGCGCGTCGAACGGCTCACGATCGAGGTGGCGGACAGCTCGTCGCACGGCCACCTGGTGACGGGCACCCGCGTGCGCGAATGGATTTCGGCGAGCGGAATTCCCACGATCGGCACGGCAGTTGATGCGGTGGATCTGTCGGGTATCGAGCAGGTGATCGCCCGCAACGGATTCGTAGACAAAGCGGTCGCATACGTCGTCCATTCGGGCGAACTGCGCATCGTCATCCGCCAGCGCAAGCCCGTCGTGCGGCTGCTGACCGACGGCCTGAACCACTACGTCACGGCCGAAGGCTACGTCTTCGCGGCACCCGCGGCCTCGTCGCTCTACGTCCCGGTGGTGACGGGCTCCTACCGTCCGCCCTTCCCGGCCGGACATACGGGCCCGGTCCTCGCGCATATCGAAACCGAAAAGCGCAAACTCGACGTGCGCATCGAGAAGCTCGAACGCGAAAAATACCCGCTCTACGAACAGGAGCGGAAAACCGACCGCGAATATGCCGAGGGGCGCCGCATGATCTCCCGGCAGACGAAGCGTCACGGCATCCTTTTTTGGAAAGAGCCCGACACGCTCTACAAGCTGCGACGCAAACAGTTGCAGGAGGAGCGCAAGCGTCTGCGCCGCGACTACCGCTACAAACTGCGGCAGATCGACGGCCGGATCGAACATATCGCCCGGCAACAGGAGCAAGTCGTGCGGCAACAAAAAAAGTTGGAGAAAAGCTACGAAGATTTCATGAAACTCCTTACCTTTGTGGAGAGTGTCGAAAACGACGATTTTTGGAGGTCGGAAGTGGTGCAGATCACCGCCCGAACGACCCCCAGCGGCGCTTTGGAGGTGGACCTCATCCCCCGCAGCGGCCGCTTCGTCGTCCGCTTCGGCCGGTTGGAGCGCTTCGATGAGAAATTCGACAAGCTGCTGCGGTTCTACCGCGGCGGCCTTTCGCGTCTCGGATGGGACGTCTACCGGTCGATCGACATCCGTTTCGACGGACAGGTGGTTTGCAGGAAATAACCAGGCAATTATACGAACGTGGAAAGAAAGAATTATACCGTAGCCGTCGATTTGGGATCGTCGTCCGTCGTCGTCGCCGTAGGAGCGAAAAAGCCCGACGGCCCGATGGAGGTGATCTCCGTAATCTCGAAGCCGGTCGAGGGAGTCGCAGCCGGCAGAATCGAAAACATCGAACTGGTGGGCAACGCCATCCGCGACGCGGTGGCGGAGACCGAGAACGCACTCGGCATCCGCATTTCGGAGGCTTACGCAGGCATTTCGGGCGAATTCGTCCGCTGCGCCCGGCATACCGACCACGTTTTCGTCTACGACCCGCAGAACGGTGTGGCGCAGCGCGACGTCGATGCGCTGTTCGACCGCATGCGCAACGTCCAGGCTCCCGACGACGAAACGATCATGGAGCGCATCCCCCAGAACTACGTGGTGGACGACAACCAGGAGGTGCGCAACCCCGTGGGATCGTTCGGCAAGAAACTTTCCTCGACCTTCAATTTCATCCTCTGCCTCAAGACGCCCATCCAGCGGCTCGACATGGCCTTCAAACGCATCGGCATCCGGATGCTGGGCGTCTTTCCCGACGCCCTGGCGACGGCCGAATCGGTGCTGCTGCCCGACGAGAAGGAGGAGGGCGCCGTCGTGGTGGACCTCGGCGGCGGCGTGACGGACGTAACGGTCTACTACCGCAACGTCGTGCGCTATATCGCCTCGATTCCGATGGGCGCCTCGGCTATCAACCGCGATATCCGGACGATGAGCGTCCCCGAAAAGCACGTCGAAAGCCTCAAATGCAAATACGGTTCGGCCGTGGCCGAACTCGCCCCCGAAGACAAACTCATCCGCGTGAACGGCCGTACGGCGCGCGAAGCGAAGGATATCCTGCTGCGCAACCTCGCCACGGTGATCGAAGCGCGCGCCACGGATATCGCCGAGTTCGTGCTCCAGGAGATTCGCGACTCGGGATATGCCGGGAAACTGGCTTACGGCATCGTGCTGACCGGCGGTTCGGCCAAGCTGAAGGATATCGACGAACTGTTCCGCCGCGTAACGGGCATGGAGGTTCGTATCGCATCGCCCGAAACGGGCATCGCCGAGGAATCGAAGGAGTCGGTAGCCGACCCGGCCTATGCCGCCGTGACGGGCATCCTGCTCAAAGGGGCCGAACAGGGTTACTGCGCCGTGATGGAGCGGCCCGCGGCAGAACGGCCTGCGGAGGTCCGCACGGCTCCGCAACCCGCCTTCGCCGAACCGCGGACCGCACGTCCCGCGGCGGAACCGCGACGCACCTTCACGCCGCCGCAGCCGCAACCCGTGCCGGAATTCCGCCACGTACCGCCCCGCTACCCCCAGCAGCCCGCCCCGCAACCGGAAATTCCCGCGGAGCAGCCCGAAACCGAGACCCCCGCTCCTTCGACCGAAGCACGCACGCAGGCCCCCGAAACGCCCGCTGCGGAACCGACACGGCGCAAACGCGGCTGGGGCAGCATCATCCAATCCACGATCGACAAAATCAACAAGAGTTTCTCGCCCGACGGTGCGGACGAGGAGATCTGATCCGGACAGGGAGGGCGCGAGAGAGGTAGGAAGCGGTGCTATTCACCGGACCGCCCTGCGCCCGGTCCCACGCAAAGAAACGAAGCTATGACAGATGAATTGATATCGGAAATCAAGGCCCCGCGCACGGACGGGTCGATCATCTCGGTGATCGGCGTCGGCGGTGCGGGCGGCAATGCCGTGAACCACATGTGGAACCTCGGAATCCGGGGCGTGTCGTTCATGGTCTGCAACACCGACCAGCAAGCGCTGGACAAAAGCCCCGTCGAGCGGAAAATCCGCCTCGGCAGCGAAGGCCTCGGCGCCGGAAACGACCCCGAAAACGGACGTCGCGCCGCCGTGGAGACGCTGCCCGAAATCCGGCAGGTGCTCGAACAGGCCGGCACGCGCATGATCTTCATCACGGCCGGAATGGGCGGCGGCACGGGTACGGGCGCTTCGCCCGTCATCGCCAAGCTGGCCCGCGAAATGGGGCTGCTGACCGTGGCGATCGTCACTTCGCCGCTGGCCGTCGAGGGCAAAATCCGCTACGAACAGGCGTTCCGCGGCATCGAGGAGCTGCGTCAGAACGTCGATTCGCTGCTGATTATCAACAACGAAAATATCCTGGAAATCTACGGACGGCTCTCGCTCAAGCAGGCTTTCGGCAAGGCCGACGACATTCTGGCCTCGGCAGCGAAGGGCATCGCCGAGATCATCACCGTCGAAAGCGACCTGGTAAACGTCGACTTCGCCGATGTTTCGAAGGTGATGCGCGACAGCGGCCGCGCCCACATGGCCGTAGCCACGGCCGAAGGCGACAACCGCGCCGAAGCGGTCGCCGAAGCATCGCTGCGCTCGCCGCTGCTCGACCACAACCTGATTTCGGGAGCCAAAAATATCCTGCTCAACATTTCGGTCTCGAACGCCGAGGAGCTCATGTACGAGGAGGTGGTGCATATTCTGGAGTATATCCAGGCCCACGCCAGCGTACAGGGCGAGGACGGCACGATCCACAACGCCAACATCATCTGGGGTACGAGCGAGAAACCGCAGCTGGGCAACTCGATCGAACTGGTCGTCGTCGCCACGGGATTCGAAGGCGACCCGGCCGAGGAAATCCGAAAACCGATCGTTCCGACCCGCATCGCGGCGGAGCCCCTCCGTGAGCAGCCCGCCCCCGTGCTGGAGCCCATCAAGCCCGCAGCACCCGCGCGCCCGACCCCCCGCCCTGTCGAGCAGGTCGTGCTGGGCGGCAAATCGACGCGCTACAACAACATCGAACTGCTCCTGGCCAAGCCGGCCTACCAGTCGCGCAACTCGAAGTTCATCGTGCAGCTTCCCGGAGGCCGCAAAGAGGTCCTGCGCGATGAATCGACCGAGGCGCAACCGCCCAAGACGGACCGCAACGGCTCGTTATTCGATTAGATAATCCGCTGACGACTTGGAAAACACACTACCCTGGATCACGATCGGCCATTTCACGCCCGCCATCGCCGCGCTTTGCGCGGTGACACTGGTGCTGCTGTGCCTTTCGGCGCTCGTCTCGGGCGCCGAGACGTCGTTTTTCTCGCTCTCGCACAACGACGTGCGGACGCTGCGCGAACGCAATACCCCCTCGGCTTCGACCGTATTGCGGCTGTTGACGGACGTCGACCTGCTGCTGGCGACGATCCTGGTGGTGAACAACTTAGTGAACGTTTGCATCACGATTCTCACGGCCCGGATCGTCGATGCGCTGTTTACGTTCCAGCGTTTCGAGTTCCTGTTCAAGACCGTACTCGTGACGTTCCTGTTACTGCTTTTCGGCGAGGTATTGCCCAAAGTGCTGGCACAAACGGCCCCCATGCGCTTCGCCTCGCTGGTGGCCCGGCCGCTGACGGTGCTGCGGTGGTTGTTCTACCCGCTCTCCTACGTCCTCGTACGCATGAGCAGCCGCATCAGCGAAAAGGCTTCGCACCGGAGCGAAATTTCGCTCGACGAACTGGCCGACGCCGTGGACATGACCCAAACCGCATCGCCCGAGGAGCACGGCATGCTCTCGGGAATCGTCAACTTCGTGAACACCGAGGTCCAGGAGATCATGAAACCCCGCGTGGACATCACGGCCCTCGAACTCAC
>CAOJSG010000053.1 GCA_948442615.1 uncultured Alistipes sp. | reverse complement strand
GGTTGATCTCGTCGGCCAGCACGAAGTTGGCGAATACGGGGCCCTTCTTCACGATGAACTCTTCGCTCTTCTGCGAATAGATCAGCGTGCCGATCAGGTCGGCCGGCAGCAGGTCGGGCGTGAACTGGATGCGGGCGAACTCGGCGTCGACGGCCTTCGCCAGCGTGGTGATGGCCAGCGTCTTGGCCAGTCCGGGGACACCCTCCAGCAGAATGTGCCCGTTCGAGAGCAGACCGATCAGCAAGGTGTCTACCAGGTGGCTCTGACCCACGATGACCTTGCCCATTTCGGTGCGGAGCGTCTCCACGAAGACCGATTCGCGTTCGATGCGCTCGTTGAGTTCCTTGATGTTGATGACTTCGCTCATGTTTTGTCGTTATGTTGTTTGTTTTCGTTGCCGTCGTTCCGGTACGCACGGCGCGTGCCGCGCGCGGGAGAGTCCGTTTGCTTAACGGACGTTGTGCAAAGATATTATTTTATCGGCGAAATTCTTCCGTTTTTCGCATGCAGTGCGGCCGTTCCCTCTTTTTTTCGTCGGGCGGGGCGCGGGGCGCGGGCAAAATAATTCGGGAATTCGGGCCCCGGAATATCGAATTGTTCGTACCTTTGCCGGTATGGAATCCACCGTTTCACCCATTCTTCGGGGGCTGAACTCCGCGCAGCGCGACGCCGTGGTCAACTTCGACGTGCCGTCGCTCATCATCGCCGGCGCCGGTTCGGGCAAGACGCGCGTGCTCACCTCGCGCATCGCCTACATGATCGAACAGGGGGTCGATCCGTCCCGCATCCTCGCGCTCACCTTCACCAACAAGGCGGCCGAGCAGATGCGCGAACGCATCGCCGGGATGATCCCCGCGGGGCGCAGCCGCTACATCCGCATGGGTACGTTCCACTCGGTCTTTTCGCGGATCCTGCGCGAGAACGCCGGGCGGATCGGCTATCCCGAGTCGTTCACCATCTACGACACGTCGGACAGCCGCAACCTGCTGAAGACCCTCATCAAAGAATTGCAGCTTCCGGACGAGAAGTACAAGCCCAACGCGATCGCATCGCGCATTTCGTATGCCAAAAACTGCCTCGTCACGCCCGGGGCCTACCTCGCCAACGCCGCCTACGCGGCCGAGGACCGGCAGGCACAGATCCCCGAGTTCGGCAACCTCTACAACGCTTACTGCCAGCGCTGCAAGCACAACGGCGCGATGGACTTCGACGACCTGCTGCTGCAGACCAACATTCTGCTGCGCGACTGCGGGGACGTGCTGGCGCATTACCAGGAGCAGTTCCGCTACATCCTGGTCGACGAGTACCAGGACACCAACTACGCGCAGTACGTCATCATCCGCCGCCTGTCCCAGCAGCACGGCAAGGTCTGCGTGGTGGGCGACGACGCGCAGTCGATCTACTCGTTCCGCGGGGCGAAGATCGAGAACATCCTCTCGTTCCGTAAGGACTATCCCTCGGCCATGACCTTCAAGCTGGAGCAGAACTACCGGTCGACGCGTACGATCGTCGAAGCGGCCAATTCGGTGATCGTCCGCAACGCCAAGCGCATGGAGAAAAACTGCTTCTCGGCGGGCGAGCAGGGCGACCGGATCCGGATCCTGAAGGCCTACACCGATCGCGAAGAGGCCGAACTGGTGGTGTCGGCGATCCGCGACCGCATCCGCACGACGGGCGATCCGTGGAGCGATGCGGCGATCCTCTACCGCACCAACCAGCAGTCGCAGGCCCTCGAGGAGAACCTGCGCCGCCGCGGCATCCCCTACCGCATCTACAAGGGCTCGTCGTTCTACGACCATAAGGAGATCCGCGATCTGCTGGCCTACATCCGGCTGGTGGTCAATCCGCGCGACGACGAGGCCTTCCGCCGCATCGTCAACTACCCGGCGCGCGGCATCGGCGACACGACCGTGCAGCGCATCGGGCAGCTGGCCGCCGAACGGGGCGTCTCGATGTGGGAGGCGGTCGATGCGCTGGTGGCCGAGCCGGCGGCCGACCCCGTGCAGCGGGCCATCGCCCGCAAGGCGGCCGAGTTCGTGGCGATGATCCGCACGCTGTCGCTGGCCCGCACCGAAAAGGGGCTTTACGATTTCGGTCTGGAGATCGCCACGCGTTCGGGCATCCTGCCGCTCTATCGCCGGGACAGCTCGCCCGAGGCGGCCTCTGCGCTGGACAACATCGAGGAGCTGCTCAATACGATGCAGCTCTTCAAGGAGCAGCGCGACGCCGAAATCCGGGCCGGCGAGCAGATCGGGGAGGCGACCATCGAGGAGTGGCTGCAGAACGTCATGCTCACCACCGACATGGACAAGGACGATCCCGACGACGACAACAAGGTGACGCTCATGACCGTCCATTCGGCCAAGGGGCTGGAGTACAAATACGTGTATATCGTCGGCATGGAGGAGAACCTCTTCCCGTCGCAGCGGGCCGCCGAGACGCCCGACGGCATGGAGGAGGAGCGCCGCCTGTTCTACGTGGCGCTCACGCGGGCGAAGGTCGCCGCGACGCTCTCCTATGCCGAGACGCGGTTCCGGTGGGGCGAGATGGCGTTTTCGCGGCCGAGCTGCTTCCTGCGCGAGATCGATCCGCGCTATGTGGAGGCCGATTTCGCCGACGGGGAGCATCCGGTGCGGAGCGCCGGCGCCGAGGGCGGCACGACGGCCATCGACGAGCTGCGGCGCCGTTTCGACTACCGTTTCAAACAGCAGGGGGCCGGGAGCGGTCCGAACGGGGCTGCGGCCCGGAGCGGCGCCTACGGCGGCCGGAGCGGATTCGGCGGCGGCACGGGCGGCGGATCGTACGGCGGAAGAGCCTCCGATGCCGGCAGCCGGTTCGGCGGCCGTCCGTCCGACGGCGAGTCGGGCGTGGCGCACCGCTATGCCCGTCAGCCGGGTGCGGCGGGAGGTTTCGCGGGTGCGGAGCGTGCGCGGGCGGCGGCGCCTGCGGTCGCGCCGGCGCAGAGGCCCCCTTCGACCGAGGGGATGCGGCGTCTGGGCGTGCGGCAGGCGGCGGAGAGCGGGGCGCCTTCGGCTCCGGCGGCCGGCTATGCCGTGGGGCAGCGGGTCGAACATCCCAAGTTCGGCCCGGGTACGATCGAGCGGATCGAGACGCTGGCCGCCGATCACAAGCTGGTGATCGACTTCGGCCGCTGCGGCGTCAAGACCCTGCTCGCGAAATTCGCGAAACTGACCAAACTCTAAGATACCCATGACGATCAAAGCGCGTTACGACGGCGTCATCGCCTGGTTTTCGGAGCATATGCCCGTGGCCGAGAGCGAACTGCGCTACGAAAATCCCTATCAGCTGCTCGTGGCCGTGATTCTCTCGGCCCAGTGCACCGACAAGCGGGTGAATATGACCACGCCGGCCCTGTTCGAGGCTTTTCCCACGCCCGAGGCGATGGCCCGGGCCTCGGCCGAGGAGATCTATCCCTACATCCGCAGCATCTCCTATCCGAACAACAAGGCCCGCAACCTCGCGGCGATGGCCCGGATGCTCTGCGAGGAGTTCGGGGGCGAGGTGCCTTCGGACCTGGAGCGGATGCAGCGGCTGCCGGGTGTGGGGCGCAAGACGGCCAACGTGCTGGGCGCCGTGCTGTGGCAGAAGGAGGTGATGCCGGTGGACACGCACGTGTTCCGCGTCTCGGAGCGCATCGGCCTGACGACCGGCTCCAAGACCCCCTTGCAGACCGAACTGACGCTGGAGAAGCACATCCCCGGGCCGCTGCTGCCCATCGCCCACCACTGGCTGATCCTGCACGGGCGCTACGTCTGCACGGCCCGCGCGCCGAAATGCGCGGAATGCGGCATCGCGACCTGGTGCCGCAAATACGCCGCCGACCGCAAAACCCGAATCTGACCACCTTATAACCCATTCGATATGAACCGATTTCTTTTGCGGCTCGGCCTGCTGCTGCTGACGGCGGTGCCGGGCGCCGTGCGGGCCGGAACGGCCGATTCGCTGCGCGTGCTTTTCATCGGCAACAGCTATACCTATTATAATGACATGCCCTCGATGGTGCGGCAGATCGCCTCGACGCAGCGGATGAAGCTCTCCTGCACGCGCGTGGTCAAGGGCGGAGAGCGGCTCTCGGGCCATCTGAAGAACGGGCGGCTGCTGGAGCTGCTGGCCCGGGGCGGCTGGGACTACGTCGTCATCCAGGAGCAGAGCACGGCGCCGGCCCGACCGACCGAGCAGGTGGCGCGCGAGACCTATCCCGCCGCCCGCATGCTCGACAGCCTGGCGCACGCCGGGTCGCCCGATGTCCGCGTGATCTACTACATGACCTGGGGCCACAAGTACGGCAGCGTCTATCCGACGCACGGCTATCGCCGCATCGAGAACTACGAGGGCATGCAGGAGCGCCTGATTACCAGTTATCTGGAGATGACCTACGCCAACGGCGGCTGGTGCGCTCCGGCCGGCATGGCCTGGCGGCGGGTGCGGCACGAACGGCCCGACTGCCTGCTCTACTGCCAGGACTGCTTCCACCCCTCCGCGGCGGGCAGCTACCTGGTGGCCAACGTGATCTTCACGACGATCGCGCAGCGCCCCTATCAGACCGATTTTACGGCGGGGCTTCCCGCCGAACAGGCCGAATACCTGCAGCGGACCGCCCAGCGGACCGTGCTCGACAACCGGGCGTTGCTGAACCTGCCGTAGGGTTTCCGCCGTGCCGGAGCCGCCCTTGCGGAGTCTCCGGCGGCACTTCGGAAACGCATGCCGCCCCTGACGGAACGGAATCCGTCAGGGACGGCTTCGTTTGGATCGGGGGGGGGCGAGGGTTGGGCGGCCTGTGCCGCCTGCGGCCGGTCTAAGGCAGGTCGGACGACAACGCGCCGCGCCGCATCCGCGTGCATTCGACGACCTTGCGCAGGTCGCCGCGGATGCGGTTGTCGCGTACGACCGCATCCTTGCAGGCGTCGAACAGCAGCAGCGGCCCGACGAGCCCTTCGGCGGGCGGTTCCGGTTCGATGAGGTTGCCGCGGAACACCAGCCCCTCGGTGCTCTTGGCGAAGAGCGCCGGGTTGCCGCTCAGCCGGAACGTGTTGTCCACGATTCGCACGTTGCGGTGGACGGGACGCGAGGCGTCGACCTCGCTGTTGGAGGGGTTCAGGGCGATGACGGCGCGGTGCGGACCGCCGTTCCAGGCGCAGTCGACGAAGCGGTTGCCGCAGATGAGTACGTCGGCGACCGGGCCCGATTCGTACCAGTTTTCGGCGTCGCCCTCGATCAGGATGGCGCTCATCCCCGTTTTGCAGTAGGTGTTGTCGGCGATCACGACCTTGCGCGGCGTGGTGACGAGGGTCCCGCGCGTGCTGGTGCGCGTGAAACTGCAGCCGCGGATCTCCACTTCGGGCGTGCGCGTGAGATTCTCGATGCAGTCCCTGCCGGGAAGCACGCCCTGCGGTATCCTGCGGTCGAGCCGGAGTTCGACCTCGCGGTCGGAGAGGCGCGTCGCGGCGACGACCTGCGCCCGGGCGATGCGCTCCATCGTCGGGGTGCGTACGAAGGCGACCGTGTCCCCCGCGAAGAAGGCGTCGAAGCCGTAGCTCTGGGGGTGCATGAAGCGCAGGCGCAGCGTGCGGTCGTCGGGGGCGGCTTCGATCCGCAGGTTGGTGCCGTGGACGTTGACGGGGTCGTCCTGCGCCCCGGCGAAGCGGCAGCCGAGGATCCGCACCCGGCCGCTGCACCCCGAGAAGTGCATGAAGTCGGCCGACGAGGCCAACAGGCGGCCGCTTCCTTCGCGCGGAGCGCACGTCACGCGGCGCATGGTGACGTTGTGCGAATACTGGCTCACGATCCCCAGCCCGTGCATGTAGCGCATGGCCAGCTCTTCGAGCTCCACGTCGCGGCTCTCCAGCAGCAGCATGCCCACCTGGTCGCGGATGATGTCCCGCACGGTGAGCGTGTTGCCCTCCTGCGGGCGGAAGTCGGGCGGCGTGGCGAAACGCACGCGCCCCGGCGCCGTCTCGACGGCTTCGGCTCCGGCGAGCCGTTCCCAGCCGTCGCTGTGGAAGAAACGCTGCGTCTGCGGGTCGTATTCGATGCAGTGGATGTGCTCGGAGCGCCACCCTTCGCCGTAGAGCCGGATGCGTCCCCCGACGATCTCGTAGCGCGAGTCGCGGTGCAGCGTCACCTCCACGCCGCGGTCGTCGACCCGCGCGTAGGTCAGCTCCGAGCCGCCGGGCCGCTCGAAGTCGAACGCGAGGCCGCGCAGCGCGATCCGCCGGCTGCGGATGACGGCGGCCATCGTCATTTTGCCGTGGAAGATCAGTTCGGCGCCGTTCCCCTCGAGCGTCAGGTCCTCCATCTCCTCGATGAGCAGGCCGACGACCTTGGTCTTCGAGGGGCACTCCTCCTCCGACGAGGTGTTCGAGACGAAGTAGTCGCGCCGCGCGGCCCCTTCGGGCCAGAGGTCGTAGCGCCCTTTCTCGAAGAGCAGCACCCGGGCATGCTCGCGTTTGCAGGCGTCGAGCGCGGCCCGGAGCTGCGGCACGCAGTTCATGTAGGTGTAGGGGCGGGCGCCGAAGTCGGCCAGGCGGACGGTGTCGCGCCCCCGGACCGGGAGGACGATGCAGGCGAGGGCCGCGAGAGTCAGAAGCGTTGTTTTCATGGCAGATGGATTCCGTGGGGTGAAGTTAGGAAATTATCCCCGACTTTCCGCCTCCGTATCCGATTATTTCGCTTCCGGCCGTACGATCCGCGCCGCCCGTATCGTGCCGCCCGTATCGTGCCGCGCCGTCCGGACCGGGCGACGCGGCGGCTGCGGATCGGTGCGATGCCGGCGGGGCGCGAAGTTCGCGGACGGGTTTTGCGGAATCGGCGAATTTCATTATCTTTGATGATCGTGTCGGGCATCTATTTCCACATACCGTTCTGCAAGCGGATCTGCGCCTATTGCGACTTCGTCCGCAGCGCCGACCTTTCGTGCATGGAGACGACCCTCGCCGCGATGCGCCGCGAACTGGAGGCGCGGAGCGGCTATCTGCACGACCGGCGGATCCGGACACTCTATTTCGGCGGCGGGACGCCGTCGCTGTGCGCTCCCGAGGCGCTGGGCGGTCTGATCGGCTGCGCCGCCGCCTGTTTCGACTGCACGGCCGTGGAGGAGGTCACGGTGGAGGCCAATCCCGACGACCTGACGCCCGGCTACCTCGACGCCCTGCGCCGGACGGGAGTCGACCGGCTGTCGGTCGGCGTCCAGTCGTTCGACGACGCGTGCCTGCGGATGATGAACCGCCGTCACGACGCCGCGCAGGCCGAGCGTGCGGTGCGCGATGCGCAGCGCTCTGGTTTCGAGAATATTACGATCGACCTGATCTTCGGCGTGCCGGGTTTCGGAGCCGACACGCTGCGGCGGAGTCTCGAGTGTGCGCTGGAGCTGGCGCCGACGCATGTTTCGGCATACCATTTGACGATCGAACCCGATACGGCTTTCGGGCGGCGGGCGGCGCGGGGCGCGCTGCGGCCCGTGGACGAGGAGGTCAGCGAGGCGGAGTTCGCGCTTGTGCACGAGACGCTGACCGGCGCCGGGTTTGAACATTACGAGGTGTCGAATTTCGCCCGGCCGGGTTTCCGCGCGCGGCACAATGCCGCCTACTGGTCGGGGGCCGAGTACCTGGGGATCGGCCCCGGCGCCCACTCTTACGACGGCGTCGGGCGGCACTGGAACGCCCCGTCGGTGGCGGCCTACCTCGCGGGCGACGGGGGCGGGGGCGAAACCCTCGGCGAAACCGAGCTTTTCAACGAGTACGTGATGACGTCGTTGCGCACGGCCGAAGGGATCGATACGGCGGCGGTCGCCCGGCGTTTCGGCTCCGGACGGCTCGGGAGGCTGCTCGCCGAGGCCCGGCGTTTCGAAGCGGCGGGGCTGCTGCGGCGGACGGAAAACCGCCTTTCGGTGCCTCCGGAGCGTTTTTTGGTGTCGGACGAGGTGATCGCGGCGCTTTTCGAAGCGTAACCCGGCGTGTAACCTTATGAAATTGAAACGGGAAGAGTTATTAAATTTTTTTAGAATAGTTGTAAATTATAAATATATGTACTACCTTTGCGGCGGCAAATTCCACAGCAAGGGACTTCGGCCCGTACGAAATCTGCTAATTCAAAAAACTACATATACGATATGGACAACACTACCATGACTCCCGATCGCCTGTTCGAGGTGAGCTGGGAGGTTTGCAACAAGATCGGCGGCATCCATACGGTGATCGCCACCAAGGCGCAAACCGTGACCCGTCGTCTGGGCGACCGCTACATGCTCATCGGTCCCGACCTGTCGCACGAGGGCGTGAACGCCGAATTCGAAGAGGACGCCTCGCTGCTCAAGGCGTGGCGCCAGAGCGTCTACGACGACGGAATCCGCATCCGCGTGGGCCGCTGGAAGGTCAAAGGGGAGCCGATCGCCATTCTCGTCGACTTCACGTCGCTCTTCTCGCGCAAGGACGAAATCCTCAAGAAACTCTGGGAGGAGTACCACGTCGATTCGATCTCCGGACAGTGGGACTACATCGAACCGGTGCTCTTCGGCTGGGCCGCGGGGCAGGTGATCGCCTCCTACGTCGACAGCTTCTGCCCCTCGACGGAGAAGGTCGCGGCGCACTTCCACGAGTGGATGACGGCCGCCGGAGGCCTCTATCTGCGCAGCCACTCGCCCTATGTGGCCACGCTCTTCACTACGCACGCCACGGTGATCGGCCGCTGCATCGCCGGCAACCGCCTGCCGCTCTACAACGACTTGGCGAAGTTCAACGCCGACGAGCTGGCGCGCCAGTTCAACGTCACGGCCAAACACTCGATCGAGAAGATGGCCGCTACCTACCACGATTCGTTCCTTACGGTGAGCGACATCACGGCCAACGAGTGCAAGTATCTGCTGGGCCGCGAGGCCGACACGGTCACGCCCAACGGATTCGAAGACGACATCGTCTGGACGGGCGATGAGTTCGCGGCCAAGCGGGCCGAGGCGCGCCGGGCGATGATCGGCGTGGCGGAAGCCGCCCTGGGGACGAAGTTCGCGGGCGATCCGCTGATCGTCGGGACCAGCGGCCGTTACGAATGGCGCAACAAGGGGCTTGACGTCTTCCTGGAGTCGCTCAAGCAGCTGGCCGCCTCGGAGAAGCTGGACCGCGAGGTGCTGGTCTACATCACCGTTCCGGCCGCCAACCGCGGCCCGCGTCTCGATCTGCAGGCGCATCTGGCCGATCCGTTGAAGCCGGTCGATCCGTCGCAATACCGCTTCTCGACGCACTACCTCGAGTATCCGGACAGCGATCCGATCGTCAATTCGCTGCGCGGCAGCGTGCTCACGGCTCCCGACTCGAAAGTCAGGGTGCTCTTCGTGCCGACCTATCTGAACAAGGCCGACGGCATCTTCAACAAGGACTATTACGAACTGCTGGTGGGCATGGACATGACCGTCTTCGCCTCCTACTACGAGCCGTGGGGCTATACGCCGCTGGAGTCGGTGGCCTTCTCGGTGCCGACGCTCACCACGTCGCTGGCAGGCTTCGGCATGTGGGTGTCGCGGATGCAGCGCCATCCGGGCGTCACGGTCGTCCGCCGCGACGATTATAACGACAAGGAGGTCGAGGTGCAGATCTCGGAGGCGCTGCTGCGCTTCTCGAAGCTCGGCGACGAGGAGGTGGCCGAGGTGCGCCGCTCGGCCTACGAGATTTCGCGCACGGCGTTGTGGGAGCATCTCTTCGCCGCCTACGAGCACGCCTATTCGGAGGCGATCGCCAACTCGATCTCGCGCTCGAACCGCGCCGTGCTCAACGACGGCGGGTCGCGCAACGACCAGATCAACTTCGTGCGCCAGCAGCTCTTCGTCGAGAAACCCTCGTGGCACCGCCTGATGGTCGACAAGACCCTTCCCAAGCGGCTGCATGCCCTCGAGGAGCTTTCGCGCAACCTGTGGTGGTGCTGGAACCCCGGCGGCCGCGACCTGTTCGAGTCGATCGATCCGGCGCTGTGGGTCGAGTGCGAGCGCAACCCGATCGCGCTGCTCGACAAGCTGAGCGTCGAGCGCATGAAGGAGCTGGAGAGGGACGCCCAGTTCCTCGAGACGCTCGACAGCGTCTACGCCCAGTTCCAGGCCTACATGTCCGAGGCTCCCGATCCGAAGGCGCCCACGATCTCCTACTTCTCGATGGAGTACGGCCTGCATTCGTCGCTGAAGATCTACTCGGGCGGCCTGGGCATCCTCGCGGGCGACTACCTCAAGGAGGCTTCGGACAAGAACGTGAAGATGGCGGCCGTGGGTCTGCTCTACCGTTTCGGCTACTTCACGCAGCGGCTCTCGGCCCAGGGCGCCCAGGAGGCGACCTACGAGGCGCAGAACTTCTTCAAGCTCCCGATCTCGCCCGTGCGCGACGCCGCGGGCAACTGGGTGACGGTGACCATCGCCTTCCCGGGCCGTACGCTCTCGGCGCGCGTCTGGAAATGCCAGGTGGGCCGTACGGACCTCTACCTGCTCGATACGGACTACGAGGCCAACCTCGAGGAGGACCGCCGCATCACCCACTATCTCTACGGCGGCGACTGGGAGAACCGCCTCAAGCAGGAGATCCTGCTCGGCATCGGCGGCATCCGCGCCCTGCGGGCCATCGGGGTCAAGCACGACGTCTACCACTGCAACGAGGGCCACGCCGCATTCATCGGCATCGAACGTATCCGCGACCTGGTGGGCCGCCGCAAGCTCTCGTTCTCCGAGGCGCTTGAGGTGATCCGTTCGTCGTCGCTCTTCACGACGCATACGCCCGTGCCGGCCGGCCACGACGCCTTCCCCGAGTCGATGATCCGCCAGTACATGTCGCACTATCCCGACGTGCTGGGCATCACCTGGGAGCAGTATATCAACCTGGGCAAGACCAACCCCAACGATCCGAACGAGAAATTCTCGATGTCGGTGCTGGCCTGCAACCTCTCGCAGGAGGTCAACGGCGTGTCGTGGCTGCACGGCGAGGTGTCGAAGGACATCCTGGGCAACATCTGGCCGGGCTATTTCAAGAACGAGCTGCACATCGGCTACGTCACCAACGGCGTGCACTTCCCGACCTGGATCGCCTCGAACCTGCGCCGGCTCTATACGCGCTACTTCCCGCACGGATTCGACGGCCACGTCTACAACATCCCCGAGTGGCAGAAGGTGCACAACATTCCGGACGAAGAGCTGTGGGAGGGTCGCATGTTCCTCAAGAACAAGCTCATCAAGCATATCCGCAAGCGCTACAGCGATCCGAACCAGGTGCGCCTCGATTCGCCGTCGCAGATGGTCCGCATCGTCGAGGGCATCCGCTCCGACGTGCTGACGATCGGCTTCGCGCGCCGCTTCGCCACCTACAAGCGCGCCTACCTGCTCTTCACGAACCTCGACCGCCTCGCGGCCATC
>CAOJSG010000052.1 GCA_948442615.1 uncultured Alistipes sp. | reverse complement strand
TGCTGTCATTGGTGTTTGAGACCAACGCGTCTACCGATTCCGCCATCCGGGCAATCTCCGCATTACGCGGCGGATCGGGATGGCAAAAGTAGTCAAATTTTCACAAAATCCAACCCTTTCCGCGCTTTTTTTGAAAAATTCGAGGGATGCCTCGGCCGGCCCCAGTCCGAATCCGCACGCCGCAAAACACGGCCCCGGCGGCCCTATCCGCCGACTCTCCCGGCCCCGGAAAGACTCCGGGGTCACTCCGTCGGAGCGGGGACGTAGAGCAGCTCCTCCCATTCGGGGTTGCGGCGGATGTAGTGCGCGACGAAGCTGCATTGCGGCACGACCTGCAGCCCCTTGCCGCGGATGTCCTCCAGCACGGCGCGCACCAGCTCGCGTCCGATGCCGCGCCCCTCGTAGGCGGGCGGCACGTAGGTGTGGATCAGGACGATCAGATTCGGTTCGCGGGTATATTCGATCACCGCCTTTTCGCCGTCCAGGTCGAACTCGTAGCGTTGCTCGACCGCATTGTCTTTCAATTCGTAGTTTTTCATGCGTCTCTTTTTCCGATCCCACCGATCAAATTTGATTCCGAAACGGCGGAATTCGCGCAGGAATCGTTATTTTTGCGATCTATGTCCCGTATATCATCCCTTTTGTGCGACTGGTATGCCCGGCACGGGCGCGACCTGCCGTGGCGCCGGACCCGCGATCCGTACCGCATCTGGCTTTCGGAGGTGATCCTGCAACAGACCCGCGTGGCGCAGGGTCTGGAGTACTACCTGCGTTTCACGGAGCGGTTTCCGCGGGCGGAGCTGCTGGCCGCCGCCTCGGAAGACGAAGTGCTGAAGCTGTGGCAGGGGCTCGGCTATTACAGCCGGGCGCGCCACCTGCATGCGGCGGCGCAGGAGGTGGCCGCCCGTTTCGGCGGTGCGTTTCCCCGCACCTACGAAGAGGTGCGCGCCCTGCCCGGCGTGGGCGACTATACCGCCGCCGCGATCTGCTCGATGGCTTACGACCTGCCTTACGCCGTGCTCGACGGCAACGTCTTCCGCGTGCTGTCGCGCGTGTTCGACCTCGACGTGCCGATCGACACCTCGGCGGGCCGGCGCACCTTCGCCGAACTGGCCCGCGCGCAGCTCGATCCGAAGCGTCCGGGAACCTGCAACCAGGCGATCATGGATTTCGGCGCATTGTGCTGCACGCCGCTACGGCCCGACTGCGCGTCGTGTCCGCTCGAGGCGCACTGCCTGGCGCATGCCGCCGGCACGACGGCGGAGCGGCCCGTAAAACGCGGCCGCACGAAGGTGCGCGAGCGCTGGTTCGTCTATCTGCATCTGGTGTGTGACGGCGAGACGCTGCTGCACAGGCGCGGTGCGGGCGACATCTGGCAGGGACTCTACGAATTTCCGCTGATCGAGACTCCGGGCGAAGCGGATTACGGCCGGGTAGCGGAAACCGCGCTCTTCCGGGAGCTATGCGGCGGCGCGGCGGCACGGCCCTACCGGAAAATCGACCTGCCCCGCCATCAGCTATCGCACCAGACGCTTCACGGCGTCGTCTACCGCATCGAGCTGGCGCGGTGGCCGGAGGCGGCGCAGCGGTATTTGCGCGTCGCGGAGGAGCACCTCGGCGACTACGCCCTGCCCCGCCTGCTGGACCGCTACCTGAACAAATACCAGAGATAAGCCCCGTAAATCGACAGAAAGAGTACGCCTTCCCAACGGTCGATGCAGCGGCGGCGGAACGTGAAGGCCGCGGCCAGCAGCAACAGCGAACTGAGCAGCACCATCAGCAGGTCGAACGTGGTGATGTTCCCCATCGAAAGCGGATGGATGGCGGAGCTGACACCGAGGATCAGCAGGATGTTGGCGATGTTCGATCCGATCACGTTGCCGAGCGCCATCTCGGTCTTGCCCTTGAGCAGCGAAACCACGGAGGAGGCCAGTTCGGGCAGCGACGTGCCGCCCGCCACCAGCGTGATGGCGATGACCGACTCGCTCACGCCCAGCGACCGGGCGATGCGGGTGGCGCTGCGCAGAAAGAGTTCACCGCCGCCGACCAGCGCCGCCAGTCCTCCCAGAACCATCGGAATCACGATCCACAGCGAGCGGAATGCCTTCGCCGGCTGCTCGGAGCCGGCGGTATGCGGGGTACGGCGTCCGGCGCTGCGGATCGCGCAGATCATCAGCGCCGCGTAACAGACGAGCATGAGGATGCCGTCGAGGCGGCCGATCGTGTCGGCGGCATGCGGACGGAAGATCCGGTCGGACGCCAGCAGCAGCAACAGCAGCGAGGCGCCCGCGCCGAACGGGATGTCGCGGCGGATGTTGCCCGCCGTGAGCGGCATCGGGGCGATCAGCGCGCAGACGCCCAGAATCACGAAGACGTTGAAAAGGTTCGACCCGACGACGTTGCCGATCGCCACGTCGCTGTTGCGGGCGACGGACGAAAGCACCGAGACGACCAGTTCGGGCGTCGACGTGCCGACGGCCACGATCGTGAGTCCGATGATGAATTCGGGGACGCGGAAGCGTTGGGCCAGAGCGGCGGCGCCGTCGGTCAGGAGATTGGCGCCGCCCAGGATGAGTGCGAGGCCGAGGATCAGCAGAAAGGTGTCCATTTCGTATCGAATAGCGTGTTCAGACCAGCAGGATGAGGCTGGCGGCCATGATCGCCATGCCGCTCACCACGCCGTAGATGGCGATGTGCGCCTCGCCGTATTCGCGGGCGGCGGGCAGCAGTTCGTCGATCGAGATGAAGACCATGATGCCCGCGACGAAGGCCAGGATGCACCCCATCAGCGTCGGCGACATGAACGGCATGAGGATCGCCCAGGCCAGCAGCGCACCGACGGGTTCGGCGAGTCCCGAGAGCATCGAAAGCCGGAAGGCCTTCGCTCGGTCGCCCGTCGCGTAGAAGATGGGGATCGAAACCGCGATGCCTTCGGGGATGTTGTGGATGGCCACGGCCGCGGCGATGGCGATACCGAGCGCACGGTCGTCGACGGCTGTCGTGAAGGTGGCGATCCCCTCGGGGAAGTTGTGGATCGCGATGGCCAGCGCCGTCATCAGCCCCATGCGTTTGAGTTTCGGATCGGCCGGATGCCGCTCCATCTCCTCCACCCGGCGGGCCTCATGCGGGTTCTCGACCGAAGGCACCAGCCGGTCGATGATGCCGATGGCCAGGATTCCGCCGAAGAAGGCGCCTGCCGTCGCCATGATCCCTTCGCGCACGCCCAAAGTCTGCGAGAGGATCTCCCGGGCCTGGTAGAACAGTTCGACGAAGGAGACGTAGACCATCACGCCGCCCGACAGCCCCAGCGAAAAGGCCAGCAGCCGCTTGTTTGTGTGGCGGGCGAAGAAGGCGACGGCGCTGCCGATGCCGGTCGCCAGACCGGCTCCGAGCGTCAGCATCAGCGGTATGAAGAGTTCCGAAGTCATCGGGATGGTATTTGCGTTGTCGTTCCGCCGGCCGGCATTCCGCAGATCCGGCACGGTGCGTGGCTGCAAAGATAATGCTTTTCTTCGTTCCGGCAGCCATCGGCCGCTCCGGCGCCCCGTTTTTCGGCCGGCGGAGCCGCGGCAGGCCTCCTCCGGAACCGGCGGACGGGGAGCGGCCGCTCCCGCAGGAAACATTCTCGGCCCGGAACTTGCCGGCACCGGGGTTTTTATTACCTTTGTCGCGACGGACGGCCGTCGGAAGGCGGCGGAACCTCCGCGACCCCATCCGGAACAGGAATATGGAATTTTTGACGCAATACAATCTCACGGGCATCGTCATCGGTGCGGCGACGTTTCTGCTGATCGGGCTTTTCCATCCGCTGGTCATCAAGGGCGAATACTATTTCGGCGTGCGGTGCTGGTGGGTGTTCCTGCTGATGGGCATCGCAGCGACGGCCGCTTCGGTCGTCGTGCGGCCGATCCTCTGGTCCACCCTGCTGGCCGTGTGGGGAGCCTCCTCCTTCTGGTCGATCGGCGAGCTGTTCGAACAGCGCAAGCGCGTGCGGAAAGGATGGTTCCCGAAGCGCCCGGAGCCGGAGAAACGGCCCGGGGCCGGCCGGAAACGGAATTGACATGCAGAAGATGAACGCTTTCCGCTATCTGTCTCTCTGCCTGGCGGCATGCGCCGCCTGCACGCCGGGGTCCAGTCCGCTTCCCGCGGAGGAGCCGGCGGGCCGGGCGGAACCGGTACGCGTCAGCCTGCTGTTCGCGGGCGACGTGATGCAGCACATGCCCCAGGTGCAGGCCGCGCGGCGGGACGACGGGTTCGACTACGCTCCGGTCTTCGAATTCGTCCGGCCGCATTTCGACCGGGCCGACCTGGTCGTCGTGAATCTCGAAACCACCCTTACGCGCGAATCCCGCTACACGGGCTACCCCTGTTTCCGGTCGCCCGCAGCACTGGCCGGCGCGCTGGCCGATGCGGGCGTCGACGTAGCCGTACTGGCCAACAACCACTGCTGCGACGGCGGCGTCCGGGGCCTGCGGACGACCGTGGCCGAGTTGTCGCGGCACGGAATCCGCCACACGGGCGCCTTCGCCGATTCGGCGGACCTGCGGGTCAACCATCCCCTGCTGATGAAGATCCGGGGCATGACCTTCGCGCTACTCAACTACACATACGGAACCAACGGCATCCCGGTGCCGCACGGCACGTGCGTCAACGGCATCGACACCGTACGCATACGCCGCGACCTGGAGACCGTGCGGCGCGAGCCGGTCGACTGCGTGATCGCCTGCATGCACTGGGGCAACGAATACGAACGGTACGAAAACGCCGAACAGCGGCAACTGGCCGACATGCTGCGGCGCAACGGGGTCGACCTGGTGATCGGAAGCCATCCGCACGTTGTGCAGCCCTATGCGGCCGACTCGACGGGCGCGGTCTTCTATTCGCTCGGGAATTTCGTCTCCAATCAGCAGCGCCGCTACTGCGATGGAGGGCTGATGGCGCGGATCGAAGCGACGAAACATCCCGACGGACGGATGACCTATGCGGCCGAGGCGATTCCGGTCTGGGTCTGGTGTCCCGGCTACCGCATCGTACCTCCCGAAGCGGCGGACACGCTCCCGCTGTCCGAAGCCGCCCGCCGGCGCTGTGCGCAGTTCGCGGCTGACACGCGCGACCTGCTGCGGAACCGGTGACACGATCGGGGGCAATAAGCGCCCGGAAAGGCACTTGCGGACGGACGGACGCATTTTTCCGGATAATTGCGGGATATTTGTTGTATATTTGCCTGTGATAAAACATTCGATCCAATGAACGCAAAAAGCATCAAAGGCACCCGCACCGAGCAGAACCTGCTCAAGGCTTTCGCCGGCGAAAGCCAGGCGCGCAGCCGTTACGTCTTCTTCGCCAGCAAGGCGAAAAAGGAGGGTTACGAACAGATCGCCGGGAACTTTCTGGAGACGGCCGAACAAGAGAAGGAACACGCCAAGCGCTTCTTCAAGTTTCTCGAGGGCGGCGAGGTGACCATCACGGCCAGCTACCCCACCGGTCCGATCGGCACCACGCAGGAGAACCTGCTGGCGGCCGCGCAGGGCGAACGGGAGGAGTGGGACGTGCTCTACCGCGAATTCAGCCAGATCGCCGAGGAGGAGGGATTTCCCGAGATCGCCGCGGCTTTCAGGATGGTGTCGACGGTCGAGGCCGAGCACGAACGCCGCTATCTGAAGCTGCTCAGCCGGCTGACCGACGGCGACTTCTTCCGGCGCGACGGCAAAATCTGGTGGCAGTGCCGCAACTGCGGCTACGTATGCGAAGCATCGGAGGCACCGCTGCTGTGCCCCGCCTGCCAGCATCCGCAGGCCTACTTCGAACCCCGCAAAGAGAATTACTGACCGCGTCCCGGATCGCTTCGCGCATGCCGGACCCGCACGGAACCGTCCGGCCGCTGAAGCGGACGCCCGCCGTACGCGGCAGCTCCACGGAAAGAAACCGGCCCGAGAATCCGAAAATCGCCCCTGAGGGAGTTTGTCCCGCAGGGGCGAAATCGTTGCGCAGAAGAGAACGCTTACGGCTCGGGGGCATCCTCCGGAACGCGCCGACGCTTCGGAAGCCCCTCGGCCAGGCGCAGCAACGCGTCGACGTAGTTGTCCCACGTGTAATCGCGCACCGCACGATGCGCCTCGCGACACATGCGGTCGTAACGTGCGGCATCGTCGAACAGCCCGTCGAGCAGCTCGCACAGCCGGTCGTCGTCGGTATCGGCACAATAGGCGCCGAAGGGAATTTCGGCACCGAACTCCTCCGTAAAATCGGCGTACGGCGCGATCACCACCGGACAGCCGTAGTACATCGCCTCGATCGTCGAGGAGTAGCCGCCCCACAGCGGCGTGGTGTTGACGAACGCCTTCGCACCCTTCAGCAGCCGGTAGTAGGTCACGCGTTGCGACGGAATGCTCTTGTTGAGATAACCGTGGAAAACGACTCCTTCACAAGACGATATGCCGAGCTCTTCGGACGAGAGCCCCACGATGTCGAGCTCCAGCGCAGGGCGCCTCTTCCGCAGCCGGGCGACGACGCGGAGCAGCTGGCGGGCCGCCGCCGCATAATGACGCTTGCCGACGAAGAGGATCCGCTGCGACTCCGACTTCGCGCGCAACGCCTCTTCGAGATCCAACGCGCTGTCGCATACGTCGTTGACGACGTTGCGCCCCAGGTGGTAAATATGCGGATTGCGGTAACGGCCGCGCATGTCGGCAGCGCACCGCGCGAAGAGCGACACGACGCAGTCGCTGCGTTCGATCACCTCGTCCTGACGGGCCGCATAATACTTCTGGTAGCCCGCAGGCTGCCGCCCCAATCGGGTCCGATAGAGATACTCCTGCGTCCAGTCGCCCAGCAGCACGGTCGGCTGCGGAGAGTAAGCGTTACCGCAATTGAACGGCGTAATATCCAAATCGGCAGGATATTTCATCGACGCCCGCCGCACCGTCCGGTCGACGAGCGCATAATAGAGTTTCGCATAGAGCCGCCCCTTTTCGTCGCGACGGAGGCGGCGCCAGATCCAGTCGGCGGCCAGCAACCCCCAACGCAGCCACCCCTCGTCGCGCGGATAGGCGATCCGGTTCACGCGGCAGCCTCTCTTTTCGAGCGTGCGGCACAGCAGCCAGGGGATGTTCGACCACACGGACAGGTCGCGCGAATCGCCGGCCGTGAAGACATTCACGGTGCGTATGCGCGCTGCCGCGCGTTCCGCGCCAGAAGCGGGCATCAGGGTCTCACACATACCTCGTCGAGGAAGAACCAGCAGGGACATCCAACGCCGTAATGCCATGCGGGACAAATCTTAACGCCATCCACCTCTACCTTCACATAACGAGCGGAGACCGGATCGGAAACCGTGACGGCGGCCGGCACGAACTTCACCGGAACCGAATCGTCCTCGGGGAACTCGACCCGGCCGAAAGGACGGTACGCCGCATCGTCGTCCGACACCGAATAGGTCACCGACCGGGGCAGCAGAATCCACTGGCCCAGCTGGTGCAGAAAGTCCGTCTCGACGGTCGAGAAGTCGCGGACCGCCCCCAGGTCGATCACGAAAGCGCCGTCCTTGCCTTCCCAGCCCGTCCAGCTCTCGACGAACGAAGCGCCGCCGTAAAGACCGTCGGTCAGCGTATGCTCGCCCACCTGCTTGTAACGCCCCGTCGGCTCCTCGATCCACCGTACGGCGGCTCCCAGCGCCAGATTCTCGCGGTCCGAGGGCAGATAGCGCTCGCGATAGAGGCGGCAATATTCCAACGGACTGTTGCTGCGTTCGTTGAGCGTCTGCACCCCGAATTCGGTCACGTCGCGCTCGAAACGCTCCAGTTCGCGGACGAGCGCCTCCACATCCTTTTCCGGCTCGGTACGGGCGATCTCCAGATCGGAGTAGAGCAGCGGCAGCCGGCTCAGCCGCACGCGGCGCAGCAGCGCCGGATCGTCCGCCACGGCCCGCTCGGCCAGGTCGAACAGTTCATTGTAGCGTTTGCGGCAGGCGGCGTTGAGCATCCCCTCCTTGTGCGAGACGGGCGAATCGTAGATCCAAAGCCGCTGGCCCGATGCGAGCAAAGCGCCCTCGAGCAACTTCTCGTATTGATAGAGATAAGGAGCCGCATCACCGTAGTAACCATTCATGAAGCGCAGCATGAGCGAGTCGGTATCCTGCTCGGGATCCCACATCAGCTTGCCGACGACCCACGAACGCATCTCCGAGAAGTCGCCGCCGTACGAACCGCCGATCTGCGAGAAGTGGAGCTGAGCATGGTGCTTGCGGAAGAGGCGGATATTGGGCCCCAGGATCGGGAAATTGGGGAAGGGGGCCACCATGTTGTCGAAATTGATGCCGTAATCCCAAATGAAGAGGTTGTCCGACACGGCCGACCACCCTTCGAGCGCTTCGACGAACTCGCGGCCCGAAGCGTTGTCCGTCAGCGGTACCTCGCGGTTGCAGTCGATGTCGCACAGCATGATGTTGACATTGGGCAGCGGCTTGACGTGGCGCGGCGGACGCATGGTGAAGAGATAGGCCAGCGTGGAAAACTCCTTGTCGGGGAAACGCTCCGCGAGCTTGTTGAGAAAACGGATGTAATTGCCTGAAGGCGAGCCCTCTTCGACGTTCACCTTCTCGCACTCCTCGCAGCGGCAGTAGGTGTAGTTGCTGTCGTTCTGGCTGACGGAGATCATGTTCATTCCCGGGTTGGCCCGGAAAATCGAATCGATCCGCGCGGCCGCCAGTTCGAACACCTCGGGGTTGGTCAGGCACCACTGGCTCGCCCGGCCGGGGCGGCGCTGCCCGTTGATGAACGAATAGTATTCGGGATGCTCCGCCCCGTAGACCGAGGCGGGCAGCAGCCGGTTGAAGGTATGCACCCACAACTTGTCGGCGAAGAGGTCCTGCGGCTCCTCGAGTCGCAGGAAATAGCGGTAGACCGAATCCTGCGCCATGCCGTAGGCCTGGCTCTGGCGGTAGCGGAAGGCCGGATTCTCGGCCAGATCGATCGCAGGCAGCTCGATCGTCGGCCGCCGGTCGAGCCGATAGGCGTCCGCCGCGTAATACTCCATGCCCAGATAGCGCTCGAGCAGGCAGACGACGCCGTAGATCGTCCCCTTGTCGCCGCCGCCGGCGACGAAGAGCGCTCCGCCGCGGGTTTGCAGCCGGTAGCCGTCCTCGGTCAGTCCGGACGCGTCGCCCGCATCCAGCACGATGTCGCCCCGCCGGGGCGCTGCGCCGTCCACGATCGGAAGCCGCGCCCCGCTCGCCTCCTCGACGAAGCGCTGCAGCAGCCCGGCGGCTGTCCGGTTGACGGGAGTTTCGCGCATCACCACGATACGCGCCTGCGGCTTGCCGTTACGCGTCACGGCAATCTGCGCCTGGGCGCAGAACGGTCCCCCCAACAGCATGAGGAGACAGATCGATAAGATTCGTTTCATGTTTTTTCGGGTTGGGTTCGTCCGGCGGGTCGTTCCCCGGACTGCACGACAAAGATAAGACGAAACGCGCAGCGGTGCAAATAATTCGCCGGCGGAATGCGCCCCGACGGCCGGCCGCACGCCCCGGTTCCGACCGTCCGATTTCGGCCGAAACGTTGCGTACTACGGATATTTTCACTACCTTTACCCTGTAAAAAGCGTTATCGACGATGAGTGCGGAATATGTCATCAATCTGAAAGACGTCGCGATCTACCATGCCGACGATCCCTTCGGCAGTGCGTCGGCGACCGAACTCCTCCGTCGGGGCGAAATGGTGCTGTCGGAGGTGAACCTGACGGTGCGGCCCGGCGAGTTCGTCTATCTGATCGGCCGCGTGGGAAGCGGGAAAAGCAGCCTGCTCAAGACCCTCTACGCCGAGCTGCAGCTCATCGCGGGCGAGGGAAGCGTGGCCGGCTTCGACCTGCGCACCATCCGGCGGCGGGACATTCCCCGCCTCAGGCGGCGGCTGGGCATCGTCTTCCAGGACTACCAGCTGCTGACCGACCGCAACGCCTTCATGAACCTCTATTACGTGATGCGCGCCACGGGCTGGAAGGACGAAAGCGCCATCCGGCAGCGGATCGACGAAGTGCTGCGGGTGGTCGGACTGCAGGAGAAGAGCTACAAAATGCCGTTCGAACTCTCGGGCGGCGAGCAGCAGCGGCTGGTGATCGCCCGCGCCCTGCTCAACGACCCGAAGCTGCTGCTGGCCGACGAGCCGACGGGCAACCTCGACCCCGTCACGGCCGACGGCATCATGTGTCTGTTCCGGCAGATCGCCGAGCGCGGATGCGCCGTGGTGATGTCGACGCACAACACCTCGCTCATCGAAAACTACCCCGCCCGGGCCATCCTCTTCTCGCAGGGAAAAATCCGCGAGGTGGACCTCGAAGCCGAACTGTCGTGAGTCGCTACGGCCCGGGAACAAGCCGCCCGTCCCGGTCCGCACCCCGCCTGCGGCGCATGCGGCCCCGAAGGCCGGCGACGGCCGCAATAGGGCCGCCGGACCCTTGGTCGTTACGAAAAAAAAGCCTATATTTGTACGATATTTTGAAACTTTGCAAATGAGTACCGAACAAGAACAAATCAAGAAGCAGGAAGAGGAATATTCCGCGTCGAACATCCAGGTCCTCGAAGGTCTCGAAGCCGTGCGCAAACGCCCGGCGATGTACATCGGCGACATCGGCGAGAAGGGCCTGCACCACTTGGTATACGAGGTCGTGGACAACTCGATCGACGAGGCGCTGGCCGGATACTGCACCGATATTTCCGTCACGATCAACGAAGATAATTCGATCACCGTGCGCGACAACGGCCGCGGCATCCCGACCGACTTCCACGAGAAGGAGGGCAAGTCGGCGCTCGAGGTAGTGCTGACCGTGCTGCACGCGGGCGGTAAGTTCGACAAGGGCAGCTACAAGGTCTCGGGCGGTCTGCACGGCGTCGGCGTATCGTGCGTGAACGCCCTGTCGACCCTGCTCGTGGCCGAGATCCACCGCAACGGGAAGATCTTCCGCCAGAGCTACAGCCGGGGCATCCCCACGTCGCAGGTGGAGGTCGTCGGGACGTGCGAGGACCGCGGTACGACGGTAACGTTCAAGCCCGACGGCGAGATCTTCACCCATACGACCGAGTACAAATACGACATCCTGGCCAACCGGCTGCGCGAGCTGGCCTTCCTGAACAAGGGCATCCGGCTGAATCTCTACGACCGGCGCCCCGACGCCGAAGGGAAGCTCCGCGAAGACCATTTCTATTCGGAGGAGGGGCTGAAGGAGTTCGTGAAGTATCTCGACGCCACGCGCGGCGAGCCGATCATCGATCAGATCATTTATCTCGATACGGAGAAGAACGGCGTGCCCGTGGAGGTGGCCATGCAGTACAACGACTCCTACTCGGAGAACGTGCACTCCTACGTCAATAACATCAACACCATCGAGGGCGGTACGCACCTGACGGGATTCCGCCGCGCGCTGACCCGCACGCTGAAGAAATACGCCGACGAGTCGGGCATGCTCGCCAAGCTGAAGTTCGACATCAACGGCGACGACTTCCGCGAGGGACTCACCGCCGTGGTGTCGGTCAAGGTCGCCGAACCGCAGTTCGAAGGACAGACCAAGACCAAGCTGGGCAACGACGAGGTGTCGGCGGCCGTGGATCAGGCCATGTCCGCAGCGCTGGGGCACTATCTGGAGGAGAATCCGAAGGATGCGAAGGCCATCGTGCAGAAGGTGGTGCTGGCGGCGCAGGCACGCCACGCGGCCCGCAAGGCCCGCGAGGCCGTGCAGCGCAAGACGCCGCTGTCGGGCGTGGGACTGCCGGGAAAACTGGCCGACTGCTCGAGCCGCGACCGTTCGATCGCCGAGATCTTCTTCGTCGAGGGCGACTCGGCAGGCGGTACGGCCAAGTCGGGCCGCGATCGCAACTTCCAGGCCATCA